>CAYQZM010000288.1:0-8949 GCA_964421935.1 uncultured Rhizobium sp.
CATGGAGCTGTGCTTCGACAAGGGCGAGATCCGTTTCCACAACCCGCAACTGCCCCGCTTCATGGAGGAGATGCACATCCACGGCCTGGAGCTGGGTGATGCCTCCGTGAATCTGCGCCTGCGCCGCCGCGGCGCCGACACGGAAGTCGCGATCGTCTCGCGCAAGGGCGATGTGTCGATCCGCATTACGCAGTAGCACTCTCCTCATGCTGAGCCTGTCGAAGCATGAGGAGCGTCTCTGTCTCTCACCCTTCGACAAGCTCGGGGTGAGGATGGGAGCTTGGGACGGGAAATAAGTGGCAGTTGATTCTGTCGTCTCGCCGCTTCGCGGCTCGCTTGCGCCAGCTTTTCTAATTCGCTCCGCTCATAAGAAAAGCTAGGCGTGCTCGGTGCAAAGTGGGGGATGCTTCTGTTGCTCGGTGCATCCCCCGAAACCGCGCTTACCTAATTAATTAGGCAGCGAGCACCATTTCATTATCGTTGGCACTTGTACGATTAGCCCGATAACGGCGGAACCATACCGGGCGAAAGAACAGTCTTTACACGTCCGTCGATCCTGTTTCGCCCCCACAGAAACCCTCTCGCAAGAGGGCTTGTGGTGGAGGCGCCGGGTACCGCCCCCGGGTCCGGGCCGCTTATTACACGGTCGTTTATCGCCATAGTTGGCAAGCCAACCCCTTGAATATAAGGACTGAACCTTAAGATTTGAAGGCCTGCGCAAAGTCTTGGGAAATGAGAGAAATTTACGCCAATGAAGCTGATATCATCCGCATCGGGGAGGGATTTTCAGCCTGCACCCTGCCGCGCGGGGAATGGATCCATGCCGCGCATTTTGCCGCCGCCCTGTGGCTGATGCGCTACCGGACGGATATGGACGCGGGCCGCGAGATGCCGCGCATGATCCGTGCCTATAACGAATCCGTCGGCCGGGTGAATGACGACAATGGCGGCTATCACGAGACCATCACCCAGGCTTCGCTGCGCGCGCTCCGCGGTGTGCTTGATGCAAATCCCGCCGATATGCCCGTCTACCGGATCGTCAACGCCCTGATGGCGTCCAACCTGGGCAATCCCAACTGGCTGCTGGAATACTGGTCGCGCGATCTTTTGATGTCGGTCAAGGCGCGGCGGCAGTGGCAGGAACCGGACCTTAAAGCCCTGCCATTCTGAGGGGCTTGTCGGAGTCGAAGTGGGCGTCCGAATCCCTTAAGATTGCCCCATGCAGCAATATCTCGACCTGCTCAGGCTTGTCCGCGATACGGGCGTGGAGAAACGTGACCGCACCGGCACGGGCACGCGCTCCATCTTCGGACACCAGATGCGCTTCGACCTGGCCGATGGCTTTCCGCTGGTCACCACCAAGAAGGTGCATCTGAAATCCATCATCTATGAACTGCTGTGGTTCCTGCGCGGCGAGACCAACGTCCATTGGCTGCAGGAACATGGCGTCACCATCTGGGACGAATGGGCGGATGTGAATGGTGAGTTGGGGCCGGTCTATGGCTATCAGTGGCGCAGCTGGCCCACCCGCACCGACGGCACCATCGACCAGATCTCGAACCTGATCCGCGACATCAAGGCCAATCCCGATTCACGGCGGCTGATCGTCACCGCCTGGAATCCGGCGGACGTGCCGAAGATGGCGCTGCCGCCGTGCCACTGCCTGTTCCAGTTCTATGTCGCGGAGGGACGGCTGTCCTGCCAGCTCTATCAGCGCTCCGCCGACATTTTCCTGGGCGTACCGTTCAACATCGCTTCTTATGCCCTGCTGACCATGATGGTGGCGCAGGTGACCGGCCTCAAGCCAGGCGACTTCGTGCACAGTTTCGGCGATGCCCATCTCTATCTGAACCATCTGGAACAGGCAGACGAGCAGTTGAAGCGCAAGCCTTATCCGCTGCCGATCATGCGGCTGAACCCGGCCGTGCAGGATATTTTCGCCTTCCAGTACGGGGATTTCACCCTGGAAAATTACCAGGCCCATGCCGGGATCAAGGCGCCAATCGCTGTTTAACGCTGTCATTTGACAAACGCCGTGCCGGGCTTAAAAGACGCCCCGCAAAGGAGTTTTGGCGATGTCGGACGAAGTTCAGGGCCGGGAAGAAACCAAGCTGGCCAATGGCGGCGGCGCTTTTCCCTTCTGGGTGTCCGTGGTCATCGTGGTGGGCTTTGTCGCCCTCCTGTTCGGCGCCTTTTACGGCCTGGTCCAGCTCTTTTCCTGATCTTTTTCTGGCGCTTTCTGAAGTCTTTGTTCCGGTCTAGCCTCCTGTCCAACCAGGAGGGGACCCATGAAGCTTTCCGCAATTCTCGCAGCGTCGCTGCTGGCGCTGACTTTGCCCGCTGCCGCCCAGGTCGTGCGCCATCCCGCCACCAAGGAAGATGCCCGGCCCAACGATCCCAAGGTGCCGGATTCCTATGTCCTGAGCGGGCGCTTCGACCGCATCCTGGTGCTGCGCGCCAAGAACAAGACCGACCTGCTGACGGAAATGGAAAAGCAGGTAAAGGCGCAGAACATCAAGAACGCGGTGATCCTGTCGGGCATCGGCTCGGTGCGCGGCTATCGTCTTCACAATGTCGCGGGGCGCGATTATCCGGTGCCCGACATGTTCTTCAGTGCCCCCAACACCCCCGCCGACTTCATCGCCATGAACGGCTATGTCAACAACGGCATCATCCATGCCCATGTCGTCCTGGCGCTGGGCGACAACAAGGGCACCACCGTCTCCGGCCATCTGGAGAAGGGCACCGAAGTCCTGACCTTCGCGGTGGTCACCCTCGGCGTGCTGAACACCGATCTCGGCCGGGTGGACGACGCCACCTATCGTTAGGCTATTTCGGCAGCGCGAACGCGATCAGGCTGTCGCCGCCGGACGGGCTGGCCAGATAAGAACCGCCGGTCGCCACCACCGCCACATATTGCCGGCCATCCTTGCCCTTGTAGGTGATAGGCGTGGCATGGGCGGAATAGTCGAGGTGATAGGTCCACAGCTCCTTGCCGGTCCTGGAGTCGAAGGCGCGGAAGCGCTGATCGTCGGTACCGCCGATGAAGGTGACACCGCTGGCGGTCACGATCGGTCCGCCATTGCTGGGCCGGCCGGTGTCCTTCTTGCCCTCGGGCAGGCTGTCTGAGATCCCCAGCCGCACCTGCCAGGCAATGTCGCCGGTATTGACGTTGATGGCGCTGAGCAGGCCCCAAGGCGGGTTCTGGCAGTAAAGCCCGCTCTTGCGGTCGACGAAGCGGCCGCTGGTCATGTTCCATTCACCGTTCGGCTGCTGCACCAACTTTTCAATGTAGCCGAAATTGTTGGTGTTGACGATGAAGAGCCCCAGCTTGGGATCGAAAGCGCCGCCGGCCCATTCCGGTCCGCCCTCGCCGCCGGGGAAGCGGATGATGGCGTGATCAAGTGGAATGGGATCAAAACGCTTGGAGCCGGTCAGATGATCCTTGTCGATCATGGCCTGGCAGGCGGCATGCTGTTCGGGCGTCAGATTGGCCACTTCGTCCAGCGAGAAGCTGGAGCGCGCCAACTGCGGCGGCCTTACGGGAATGGGCTGGGTGGGTGAGGCGGTTTCGCTGGCGACAGGCGAAGGCGGCACCGGCTCTTCATTCACGCCGAAGATCGGCTCGCCGGTGACGCGGTTCAAAATGTAAAGCAGCGCATCCTTGTTCATCACCGCAATGGCGGGAATGTGCTTGCCGTCCTTGTTGACTTCCAGAAGAACCGGCGGCGTGTCCAGGTCATAGTCCCAGATGTCGTGATGCACGACCTGGAAGTGCCAGAGATATTTTCCGGTCGCCGCTTCCACCGCCACCAGGCTGTCGCTGAACAGGTTGTTGCCTTTGTGATCGCCGCCATAGCGATCAAAGGTCGGCGCGCCGAAGGGCAGATAGGCGATGCCGCGCTTCTCGTCGATCGTCAGCATGTTCCAGACATTGACGCCCGAACGCTGCTGCCAGCTATCGCCTTCCCAGCTGTCGTGGAATTTCTCGCCCGGCCGCGGAATGGAATGGAAGGTCCAGACCAGCTTGCCGGTGCGGATGTCCCAGGCGCGCACGTCACCGGCTGCGCCCTTGGACGGGGCTTCCTGCACGCGGCTGCCGATGATGGCGAGATTCTTGTAGATATTGGGCGGTGAGGAATAGCTGTAATAGGCGTTGGGCAGCCCGTTCATGATCTCGGGCGTCTTGGTATCCACCACGCCGTCGGTGCCGAAGCCCTTCGCCGGTTCACCGGTTTTGGCGTCGAGCGCGATCAGCCGGCCTTGCGCGCTGCCGAAGATGATGCGCGGGGCCAGCTTGCCGTCGCCCGGCCAGTAGGAGACGCCGCGAAAGGGCGGCTCATCGCTGCCCGGCAGTTGATAGGCCCAGATCTGCTTGCCGGTCGTGGCGTCCAAGGCCACCACCCGGCCATAGGGTGTGCCCAGATAAAGCACGTTCTTCACGACCAGCGGCGTGGTGGTGGAGGTTGCCACCCGGCCGCCGGCGCCCGGCGCCGGATTCATGTGATAGGTCCAGGCAACCTGAAGCTTGCCGACATTCGCCGGTGTGATCTGGCTCAACGGCGAGAAGCGGCCGCCGCTGGGGTCGCGGCCATAATAGGGCCAGTCGCCCGCCGATGGCGCTGCCAGCGCCGCCCCTCCCAAGGCAGTGACCATCAGGACGGCAAGCAGCTTTTTCATGAACGTTCCTTCGGAAATCAGACGCGGCAATGCGACAAGGGCAGGCCGCGCCGGATCAGATCCGGCAGCGCCGCCACACTGGGTAAGACGCCGCTGTTTCGTTCCTTCCGCAAGCGCTCTTCTGTCGCAGCGCCGGAATAGACGCCGATCGCCGCGCCCATGCCGCCATTGGTGGCGGCCTGCAGGTCGAGCGGGGTGTCGCCTACCGCGATCACCTGTGCGGGATCATAGACGCCGGCCGCTTCCATGGCGTGGAACAGCATGTAGGGCGCCGGCCGGCCTTCGCGCACCTGGTCGCTGCTGATGCTGGCGACGAAATAATGCTGCCAGCCCAGATGCGAGAGTATCGCGGTGGTCAGCACATGATCGAAGCCGGTGGTGGTGGCCAGCAGCAGCTTCATCGCCGCCAGTTCCTTCATCGCCTGTTCGGCACCGGCAATGGGCTGGACTTTCTCATAGGCTTTGCTGGCGGCGGCCATGAAGTCGGCATAGATGGGCTCGATCAGCGCCTCGCTCTTGTGCTCGCGGCTGACGAAATGGCGAACCATCTCGCGCTTGGAGGCGCCACGCCATTCGCTGAATTCCTGCGGCGTGACCGTGATGCCATGGCGGGAGAAGGCGCCCAGCATGGCCGCGGGCACCTCGCCGTGATCGGCGATGAGGGTACCGCCGATGTCCAGCACCACCAGCTTGATGGTCATGGGCGGATCCTCGTCGTCATCCTTGGCCGCCGGCTGGGCCGCCGCGCGGCCGGTCAACGCCGCCAGCGCGGGCAGGACAGCCGGAAAACCCAGAAAGCTGCGGCGGCGCGTCAAGGTCATTGGCTCATCTCGTCTTGCTGATAGACCTTGATGATCTCATCGAAATTCTTTTCGGCGCGAAAACCCATGCTGGTGGCCAGTTTCGGGTCGAAGCGGCCGGCCCAGCCTTCCACGATCTTGGCCACGAAGGGATCGTCCACCCGCTTGATCAGGGCGACGGCCTTGTCACCGGCGGCCTTGCGCAGGGCGTCGATCTCCTCACCCACGGTGGCGGAAACGCCCGGCATGGTCATGGAGCGGCGCACGCCCAGCGAAGAGGTATCGATGGTCGCGGCGGTGATGAAGAAGCCGACGGCGGCACGCGGGGAGGCGAACCAGTGGCGCACATCGTCACGCACCGGCAGCGGCGCTTCCTGGCCGTTGAGCGGCTCGCGCAGGATGCCGGAGAAGAAGCTGGACGCCGCCTTGTTGGGCTTGCCGGGACGGATGCAGATGGTTGGCAGCCGCACGCCGACACCGTCGAGATAGCCCTTTCGGCTATAGTCGGCCAGCAGCAGCTCGGTCATCGCCTTCTGGGTGCCATAGCTGGTGCTGGGCGTCGGCGCAAAGCTGTCCGGAATGGCATCCGGGAAGGGCGGGCCGAACACCGCCAAGGTCGAGGCGAAGACGAAGCGCGGCTTGTAGGGCGATTTCTCGCCTTGCTTCTCTCTTTCTTGGCGGATGGCTTCCAGCAGCGCCCAGGTGCCGTTGAAATTGATGCGATAGCCTTTTTCGAAATTGGCTTCGGCATCGCCGGAGACGATGGCCGCCAGATGGAAGATCACATCGGGCCGGTCCTGGATCAGGGTGTTGGCGACGCCCTTTTCCGAAAAGTCCGCGGTGATCGGCTTGGTGTTCTTGGGCGCGCCGGATGGAATGGGCGAATCCACCACATCCACCAGGCTCAGGCCTTCGATCGGCACCCCGCCCAGTGTTTTGTCCTGGACAAGGCGCTCGACCAGTTTCCTGCCGATCATGCCGCCCGATCCGGTTACCAGAATTTTCATTGTCTTCCCCGTTTTACAGGGCCGGACCATAGCTTATGCCGGTCGTCCGGCAAGCGATGCTGCGGCGCAGCGTAAAATGGCAATTATTTGAGCTGTGGGCGCGGCCAGCCGTCCTTTGACGCGCCATCGGGGCGGGTCTAGCGTCCCTCCGCTTGGGCCGGAAATCCGGCCCGCCGGGGGAGGGAATAGCGTTGAAGTTTGCTTTCGCATTCGCGTTGGTCTGCCTGCCATTCGCCGCAGCTGTTGGTAGCGCCGCGGCGCAGGAAGGCCTGCCCAGTCCTTATGGCGCGCCGGAACATCAATGGGCCTCGCCGCCGTCGGGCCAATGGGGCTCGACCGCCGGCATCGAGCGCGGCCCGCATGGCGAGATCTGGGCGATCGATCGCTGCGGCGCCAACAGCTGCGATGGCTCAGACAAGGCGCCGATCGTTGAGCTGGACATGAACACGGGCAAGCCGATCAAGGCGATCGGCGCCGGCCTGTTCGTCTTCCCGCATGGGCTGCATGTGGATCGTGCCGGCAATGTGTGGGTCACCGATGGCGCCGTCAGCAAGGATGGCAGCAAGGGCCTCACGGTCACCAAGCTGTCGCCGGCCGGCAAAGTGCTGATGACCTTGGGCACCCCCGGCCAGCGCGGCGATGATGGCACGCACTTCCAGTCGCCCAGCGACGTGATCACCGCGCCGAATGGCGACATCTTCGTCACCGACGGCCATGCGCCCATCGCACCCTTCATTCCGGCCAATCTCGACATGCGGGTGATGAAGTTCTCCAAGGACGGCAAATTCATCAAGCAATGGGGCAAGGCTGGCAGCAAGGAGGGCGAGTTCAACAATCCCCATGCCTTGGCGCTGGACAGCAGGGGCCGCCTTTATGTTGCCGACCGGGTGAACAACCGCATCCAGATCTTCACCCAGGACGGCAAGTTCATCGCCGAATGGAAGCAGTTCGGCCGCCCCAGCGGCTTCTACATCACCGGCGACCGGCTGTACGCGATCGATGCGGATTCGACCGAGGCCAACCATCCGGGCGGCTGGAAGAAGGGCATCTGGATCGGCAGCATCGCCCAAGCCAAAGCCGACGCCTTCGTGCCTGACGACCAGGCGGGCGAGGGCGTGGTCGTCGCCCCCAACGGCAACATGTATGGCGCGGTGAATGTCGCGCCGCGCGGCATCACCCGCTATCTCAAACAGTCATCGCCAAAACAGTCAGCTTCAAGGGAGAAGCACGCATGAGCGACTCAAGACGGAGTTTCCTGCTCAAATCCTTCAGCGCCAGCACGGCAGCCTGGCTGACGGCCAATTGGCCGGCGGAAGTGGCGGCGGCCGAGAAGGCGCAAGCCATGGGCAACTTCACCTATTTCACCCGCGAACAGGCCGCGGATGTGGATGCAATGGCGGCGCAGATCTATCCCAGCGACTCCATGCCGGGCGCCAAGGAAGCCCAGGTGATCTATTTCATCGACACGGCGCTGGTCACCTTCGCCTCGGACAAACAGGACATCTATGCCAAGGGCCTGGCGGATCTTGCCAGCCACACCGGCGGCAAGGCCTTTGCCAGCCTGCCGGCCGACCAGCAGATCCAGGTGCTGACGTCGATCGAGACGACGCCGTTCTTCCGCACCGTCCGCGATCACACCATCATGGGCATGTTCGCCTCGCCCCAGCATGGCGGCAACTACAAGAAAGTCGGCTGGACCCAGATCGGCTATGACGACAGCCTCAATTTCCGCGCCCCGTTCGGCGCTTATGACAAAGCTGAGGGGACCTGGTAATGAAAAAGTTCAAGCCCTCCGAGGAAGTGGATTTCGTGATCGTCGGTTCCGGCGCGGCCGGCGGCGTGATGGCCAAGCAGCTGGCGACAGCCGGCTTCTCGGTCGTTGTCATGGAGCAGGGCGCCTGGGGCGCCTATGGCCATGAGCAGGATTACAACAAGGACGAGCTGATCAACCGCTTCCCCTCGGAAGAGGACCGGCTGCTCTCCGATCCCAAGACCCAGCGCAACACCTTCCGCCGCAACGCCAATGAAAAGGCGGTCGCCGGCAGCCACAATTACGGCTGCGTGGTGGGTGGCGGCACGGTGACCTATGGCGCGTCGAGCTGGCGGCATCTGCCTTACGAGTTCAACGAGGCCAGCACCTTCGGCACCATGAAAGGCACCGGCATTGCCGATTGGCCGGTCTCCTATGCGGAGATCGAGCCTTATTACACCCAGGCCGAATGGGAGATCGGCATTTCAGGGCCCAACATCAAGACGCCCCTGATCGCGCCCATGTCCAAGCCTTATCCGTGCCGGCCGTTGCCGCTGAAAAGCTCCGGCGCGCTGATCCAGAAGGCCGCCGCCAAGCTGAACCTGACGGTGACGCCCAACGTCGCCGCCATCATCACCGAGCCCTATAACGGACGCAGCGGCTGCATCAATTGCGGCGCCTGCTCCGGCTATGGCTGCCAGGTGAAGGCGCG
>CAYQZM010000289.1:0-5466 GCA_964421935.1 uncultured Rhizobium sp.
GCGATTGGCATGGGCGGGAGCATAATCGGGCGCCTGGGCAAGGACGCGCTCCAGATTGACCAAAGCCTCGTCAAAGCGTGAAAGCTCTCGCAAGGTGAAGGCGCGATTGTTCAGCGCCGCCGGCATGTCGGGCTCGAGCGCCAGCGCCCGGCCCAGGCTCTCGAGTGCCTCCGCCGGCCGGCCCATTTCGGAAAGCACCGCGCCACGATTGCTCCAGGTTTCCGCCAGGTCCGGCCGCGCCTTGAGCACCATGTCATAATCGGCCAGCGCATCTGCCAGCCGCCGGGCCTCGCGCCGCATATTGGCACGATGATGCCGCACCTCGATCTCATCGGGGCGCAGCGCCACCAACTGGTCCATGCCCGCCAGCGCCTCGTCGCGGCGGCCACACCCCCAAAGCACGGTTATCAGGGCGCCCAGTACAGCCGCATCGGCCGGCTGCAGCGCGACGGCACGCGCGTAAGCAGTCGCGGCCTCATCGGTGTGGCCCGCCGCATTCTGCACATGGCCCAGATTGACCCAGGCCGCGCCCACATTGGGGTTGAGATCCAGTGCGCCCTGGATCAGGGCGACGGCTTCGTCATGCCGGCCCTGCTGGAAGCGGATCACACCCATCATATGACGGGGTGCAAAGCTCCTGGGCTCCATCAGCAGCGCCTGCTGGTAAAGCCGCTCGGCAGGTCCCAAATCGCCCCTTTGATGAAGGGCGACCGCCTGGTCGAACAAGTCCTGCAGCGCCTGGCGGTTCTGGTTCATGATGGGGTGATACCGGCAATCGGGCCGCCTGGCCAGCTTGGTCAAAAGCGCGCCGTCAGGCTCGAAACCAGTGATCGGGCAGGAAAATTTCTCTTTCCTGCCGGGCATCCGGCCGGCTTTCCCTGATATCGGATTTTTGCTCTAGTAAATGAAGAGAGCGAGCAATCGCCACCGCCGAAGGGACACCATGTCGACCGCGAAGCTGGCCTTGGGCCTTGTGCTGATGTCTGTCTGCGCGGCCGGCGCGCAAGGACCCGAGAGCATCAAGGGAACCACGGTCACACGCCATGCGCTGACGTCTTATGCGGCCGTGACCGATTCGGTGCTGCGCCATCCTGATCCGTCCGACTGGATCATGATGCGCGGCAATTACGAGGGGCATGGCTTTTCCGCCCTGAAACAGATCGACAAGGCTAACGTCAAAGGCTTGCAACTGGCCTGGGCGCGGGTGATGGAGCCCGGCATCAATGAGGCCACGCCCATCATCCACGATGGGGTGATGTTCCTGGGCAATCCCAATGATGTGATCCAGGCGATCGATGCCGCCAGCGGCGACCTGCTCTGGGAATATCGCCGCAATCTGCCATCGCTTGCCGCCTTCCACAACAATGCCTGGGGCCAGCGCAAGCGCAGCGTCTTCCTGTACGAGGACAAGATCTACACGGTCACGCGCGACAATTTCGTGCTGGCGCTGGATGCCAAGACCGGCAAGGAGCTTTGGGAAGTGGATCGCGGCGGCGATCTGCATGTCACCAACACCACCGGGCCCATCGTCGTGAGCGGTGTGGTGATCGCCGGCAGCAATTGCCAGGAAGCGGCACATGGCTGTTATGTGACCGGCAATGATGCTGAGACCGGCAAGGAACTGTGGCGCAATCACCTGATTCCAAACAAAGGCGAGCCCGGCGACGAGACCTGGGGCGGCATGCCGTTCGAGCAGCGCTGGATGACGGATGTCTGGGGCCCGATCACCTACGATCCCGAACTGAACCTGGCCTTTTATGGGTCGAGCGGCATTGGGCCGGCCGCGGATGTTCAGCGCGGCGTCAAAGGCCTCGCCACTCTGGCGGGCACCAACACGCGCTTCGCCATCGATCCCAAGACCGGAAAGATCGTCTGGAAACACCAAGTGCTGCCGCAGGACAATGACGATCAGGAATGCACCTTCGAGATGATGCCCATCACCACCCCGGTCCACCCTGACCCCAAAGCCAAGGGCATGATGGCAGTGGGCCGCGGCGCCGCGTCGACCAGCCGCCGGACTTTGACCGGCGTGCCGTGCAAGACCTCCATCATGTGGAGCTTTGACGCCGCCAAGGGCGACTTCCTCTGGGCCAAATCGACGGTCCACCAGAATCTGGTCAAAAGCATCGACGCCAAGGGCCAGGTCACGATGAACCCCGACATGTTCATCACCGATCTGACCAAGACCTATCACCACTGCCCGACGCATGCGGGCGGGCGCGACTGGCCGTTCGCCGCCTATAGTCCGCAGACCAATGTCATGTATGTCCAGTTGCAGAATCTCTGCGCCAACTATCGTGTCCGCGCCGACAATATCCCCAGCAAGCCCAGCGATCAGTACAACACCATCGGTGCGCAGGTGATCGCCGACGGCTCGACCAATATCGGACGGCTGGACGCCATCTCGGTGGAGACCGGACACACCCTGTGGAGTTGGGAGACGCCGGCTTCCAACTATTCCCCGGTGCTGGCCACCGCCGGCGGCATTCTGTTCAACGGGTCGATGGATCGCTATTTCCGCGCCTTCGACCAGAGCGACGGAAAAGTGCTATGGCAGACGCGACTCGGATCGCAGGTGTTCGGGGCACCTGTGACCTTCAGTGCCGGCGGGCGGCAATATATCGCGGTGGCAGCCGGCGGCGGCTACAACACCGGCCCGGTAGGCCTTCGTCCCGACCTGGATCAGGTCAGTGGCGGAAACATGGTCTATGTTTTCGCCTTGCCCCAATAATGCCGTTTGCCTTGGGGGTGCGGCGCCGCTAGCTTCCGCGCCACTTTAGCACTGGTCTTGCATGAAAAATCTGTCAGCTCCCGCGCTGCTTTGCGGGTTTTCACTTTTGTTACCCTGCGCCGCCGCCGCGCAATCCGAAAACACCGAACACGTCATCGTCACGGGTACGCGGCTGGCAGGCCATGACAGTGACAGCAATGTTTCGGTGATCGATGCCGGTACCATTGCCGCCCGCGATCCGGCCAGCGCCGTGGATCTGTTACGCGACCTGCCCGGTGTATTCGTGCAGCAGTCGGGCGGACGGGGCAGCGTGGTGTCGTTGTTCACGCGCGGCGCCAAACCGAACTTCACGCTTGTGTTGCTGGATGGCGTCAAGGCCAACGATCCCACCAACACCCGCGGTGGCTCCTACGATTTTTCCACCCTGGACATGAACGACATCGAGCGTATCGAGTTCGTGCGGGGACCGGCTTCGGCGATCTATGGCTCGGACGCGGTGGGCGGGGTGATCAACATCATCACGCGTCATGGCAGCGCCACGCCGGAAGCGGGCCTCAGCGCCGAAGGCGGCAGCTTCGGATATGCCCGCGTGGCCGGTCATGTCGGCGGGCCAATTGGCGGGGCGACCGCCAATCTGGGCCTGTCCTACACCGATAGCGGCATGCCGGTGGACGGCAGTACCGTCAAAGGCACCAATCTGGATGGTGCGATGGCGCTGCCGGAGATCGCGGGCGCCAGCATCGATATCACCGGCCGCTACAATGGCAGCATCGCCACCTCCTTTCCCGATTCCAGCGGCGGTCCGCGCCTGGCCACCTTACGCAGCCTGGATCACCGTGACATCGATGAAGGCGTGCTGGGCGCCCATGCGCGGCGCCGCGTGACCGACTGGTGGCAGGCAGCACTGGATTACGGCTTCTATGAGCGCGGCGCCGATGTCACATCTCCCGGCGTCGCGCCCAGCGCCCAGACGCCGACCGGCATTCCCGCCAATGGCGATGAGGCGCGCTTCACCCGCCACGAAGTCACCTTTACCAACCGCCTCACGCCGCTGCCGGGCCTCGAAGCCGCCATCGGCATGGATGTGCAGGCCGAGCACGGCGTGGACGACGGCTATCTCCAGTTCGGGCCGGCCAAGCTGCCGACGCACTTTGCGCTCAACCGCACCATCTGGGCCGGCTTTGCCGAAGCCCGCTATCAGGTGACGCCGGTATTTTCGCTGTCGGGCAGCACGCGCTATGACGCCACTGACGGCACTGATCATGTCAGCCCGCAGGCGCGCGCCGATTACGCCCTGCCCGACTGGGGCACGCATCTGCAGCTTTCCTGGGGCAAGGCGTTCAAGCTGCCCAGCTTCTATTCCTTGGGCAATCCCATCGTCGGCGATCCCACCCTCAGGCCGGAAGAAGCGGAGAATGTGGAAGCCGGCTTCACCCAATCCTTGTGGGATCTGGGACACTGGAAGGTGGAAGCCTATGCCACCAACTATCGCGACCTGATCGATTTCCGTCCCGGCGCGGTGCCCAAGCTGGTCAATCTTTCCACCGTGCATACGCGCGGTATCGAGACCTCGCTCGATCTGACCTGGAGCACATTCACGTTCACGCCGCGCCTGTCTTATACCAATGCCCGCAACCAGGCGACCGGCGCCGCCCTGCGGGACGTGCCGGACTGGCTGGCCGGCGGCACGATCCTGTGGCGGCCGACACCGGACTGGGATGTGAGCCTGGACCTCAATCATGTGGGACGGATGGTGGACAACAGCGTGGCCACTGGCGATGTCACCCTGCCCGGTCACGAGCGCGTCGATCTGGCGGCATCCTATAAAGTGATGCCCAATCTGGCGCTGAAGCTGGGCGTGGATAACCTGTTCGACGCCCACTACGAGGATGTGGTGGGCTTTCCCACGCCGGGCGCGGTGGTGCGCGGCGGGATCAGCGCCTCGCTTTAAAGTGGCGGCGTCTTTCCAGTCACACGGCCCAGCAGCTTGAACGCATAGATCATGATGCGGGCGTGAACAGGTCTGGTGGCGCCGCTGACATCCGGAAGGCCCAGGACGCCAAGCTGATGGATGGCGCCGTCATTACCGGCATCGGGATGCATCGCGATCCAATAGAGGATTTTGGGCAGGTCCTGTGGCGGTATCACCGCCTGGAGGCGAGCGAAAACCAGCCGCGGCACAAAACGCTCCACCTGCTCCATCTCGAGAATGTCCGGCACGGCCGCCACCGCGAGCAGGTTGCGCGTCCGCTGAACAGGGTCCGGAACATTGCCCGGCGCCCAGCCCGGCAGGCCATCGCGGATCTGGTCCAGCAGCGGAACGATGGCGGGGTCGGGCACCGCATCGCTGCGCGAGACCGGCGCGACGATGCCCTGGTCAGCCGGCAGGCGGTCGAAGGCGATCGTGTCGAAATCGGTCTCGGTGACGGCATGCCAGCCCGCAGCTGACGGCTTTGCCGAAGGCGCATAATCGCGCGGGGTCCCGACCGGTTGCGTGTCTGCCAAACCGCTGACCGCCACTTGCCCGCGCCACTCGGCAGCCGCGCCGACCACCAGCCACATGCCGAACGCGACAGCCAGCCAGGCCCTGTTGGGCGAGAAGCTCCGGTCCCAGCGGAACATACCGGCGGCGGCAATGGCGCCGGCAAAACCGATGAGCGCCAGGGCCAGAAGATCGAAACCGCTGCCGCCCAGCCCCGTGCCGGTGAAGGAACGCTGCAACACCTCCACCGCGT
>CAYQZM010000290.1:0-11868 GCA_964421935.1 uncultured Rhizobium sp.
GCCGTGGCCAGGTTCATGAAATTGAAGCAGGCGATCAGAAGAATCAGCCCCGCGATGGCGGCAAAACCATAGATCGTGCTCCAGCTTCCCTCCTCGGTCTCCCCGAACGCATCCAGATATACGCTGCGGAACGGTGTCAGATGCAGCCGCAGGATATCGCTGCCCTTGAGATTGACGTTCAGCCGTTTTTTGACGTCGATGGACTTGTCGGTGATGGTCTTGAGCTGAGCCAGCACGTGCGCGGGATCGGTGCCGGGCGCCAGACTGACATAGCCCCAGCCCTCGACATTGGTCCAGGACTGTTTGGTTTCCTGATCCAGCATCTCCGCCTTGGACGTGTTGGGCATGAAGAGGTCGGCAAGCCGAACAAGCTGGGAATTGTGGGGTACGTCGCGCAGGATGCCGGTGACTTTCAGCGTGTGCGAACCGCCCACCGTGATGGTCTTGCCGACCGGATCGGTCGCGCCGAAATATTTCCTGGCGGTGGTTTGCGACAGAACCACGGAATCCGGCTGCGCCAACACACGCGCTGGGTCGCCCGAAACCAGCGGCAGCTTGATCATCCGGAAGAAACTGGGATCGACCACGCTGACCATCGCCTCGAACTGGCGGTCGCCGATCTGGGCGGTCATGTTCTCCGGAATCACATGGGTATAAGCCATCACGCCCGGTATTTGCGCCTGCATGGCCGTCGGAACGGGATAAGGCACCACGCTCCAGAAATCGGCGTCCCGGCCGGGAAAGGTGAAGGTGGATTCGACGCGATAGATATTCTCGCTGTCCGGCACCCATTTGTCGTAGGACAGCTCGTCGCGCAGATAGAGAATGATGAAGATGGCGCAGCAAAGGCCCACCGCCAGGCCGGCGATATTGATGAAGCCATAAAGCTTGTGGCGCTGGAAGCTGCGCAGCGCCGTCACCAGGTAGTTCCAGATCATTTGACCTCTCCTGGTGTGCCGTGCCGGCCCGCTATCTCTTACAATCGCTACTTCTTACAATTACTTTGGCCGTTGCTGAGGCCGACCCGCCCGATCATGCTCAGCACATCTTCGGCGCCGCAGCCTTTCACGATCATCCCGCCCGGCGGCAGCAGGGTGGCGGCCTTGCCCGGAAAGATCGAGACATAAAGATTGCCCAAGAGCCCGCCCGACGTCACTTCCAGCGCCGAATCCGTCGGTACCGCCACGCCGTCGCGGATATTCATCCGCACCGTGGCCAGATAGCTTTTGGGATCGAGGGTGAGGTCCGTCACCGTGCCGACCTTGACACCGGAGATCCGCACCTCGCTGCCCTTGGACAGGCCGTCGGTCTTGGGCAGGCGCACATTCAGGTCATAGCCCGAGGTGCTGCCGGCCGGCCGCAAATGCAGGAACAGGCCCAGCGCGAGCGCCGTCAACACCACCCCGGTGCCGACCGCGATCTCGTGATTTTCTTCCCGCGTACGCCCTAACATGACAGACCCTGAACCGTGAGGACGCGAACCTATACTATTCTCCGGATTTCGCCACCCGCTCCACGGCCGGGGATTACGTCCGCGTCAGCGGCAAGACATGTTTGCGCAAGGCCGCGACAAACATGCCGGCATTGGTGAAGCAGGCAAAGTGCCCGCCATCGATGGGCACGAAAACCTTGTCCCGTGACCGCATCTTGTCGAAATACTCCTTTGCCACGGCCATGGGCGTGAGCCAGTCCGCGCGGCCCTGGATCAGGATATACGGCACCGGCAGATCGAGGGCGTCGGTCATGGCGTCGAAGGATTGCATCTGGCGGCCGATATGGCCGGACTCGAAATCGACGCCTTTGACCCAGCTCGCTGCCTCGGGCTTGACCATGAAGTCCATCATGCGCTTCAGATAGGGCCGGTCCGGCGGCGATGTGATGGCCCATTGATGCAAGGTCTTCATTTCGGCGGCACCATGGGTGGCGGGGACGTTGATCTGCTTTTCCTGCCACTCGGCGCTCCGCACCACGCTCACCATCTGGCCGGTCCCGACAAAGGCGTAGTAGAGATCGGGCCGCCGCTGCACGACCTTCAACCCCAGCGCGCTGCCGGCGGACTGGCCCACCAGCACCAGCTTTTTCTTGCCCAACGTCTTCAGCACATGTTCCGTCAGAGCGATCGCATCCACGACTTCGCGGTCCAAAGTCACATCCGGCGTGGCATCGCCGTGTTTCTCATAGGTCTTGCCGGCGCCGCGCTGGTCCCAGTTCACCACCGTGAAGTCGGCTAGCCAGGTCTTGAACATATCCAGGAACGGCGATTGCGCTTCGCCCGGCCCGCCATGCAAATACAGGATCACGGGGTTGGCGCGGTCCTCGCCCTGGATCGCCACCCATTGGTCAATGCCGCCGAGAGAGACATAGCCGATCTCGTCGATCCCGCCCGCGGCCCGCGCAGCACAAGGAAGCATCATCGCGCCCGCGCCAAAACCGAATGCCCGTCGCGAGAACACTCTCATAGCGGAAGTCTTTCATCCAGCAGATGCTTACCCACTTGGTCGCCTTAAAGTTTTCGATGTTCGCGAACGGCGGCAACAACATCATGGATCGCCGATGAAACGAGATTGGGATTGTCGACGATAATGTTGTGACCGTCCTTCACAGCCGTAATCGAGCGGCTATCGGAAGACAGAGCCGCAAGCCGGACCTGCGCCTTCGTCCAGCCTTTTTCTCTCCCCGCTTCGGGGCCGGAGAAGGGTTGGCCATGACGGATCACGATCAGAGGAAGCGCAGCTAATGTACCCAAGCCTCCCGGCTTCTGCATGGCCGGCGGTATGTTCTCAAGACCATGTGCCAGCTCCGAAACGGCACCTTGATAGAAACCAGGCCGCAATATGAGGGCATTGGCCTCTCGGCGCTCAGCATCCGTCAAATAAGAGGAGTAGGATGCCGCAGAGGGATTGATCGCCACCACGGCGCGCAGCACCCCGAAACGCGCCAGGCGTTCGGACCGCGCGTTCTGGCTGGCGGAGACGGCCATGCTTCGCAAGGCTTCCGCTTGAAATATCTCGCCCTCTTCAGCCGAATCGATAAGCACCATCCCTGCAACGGTGCGCGGATTCTCCTTGACGTACTGCCGCGCAACCAGACCGCCGTAGGAGTGCCCGGCCAGCACGAAAGGTCCGTGTTCGCCGATCGCGACAAGTAGCTTGTGCAGTTCATCGGCGTGGCCGAGGACGTTGAGCGGCCGGACTGCGGGCTCACTCCAGCCCAGTCCGGCACGGTCGTATGAACAAACCCGAGAAAACTTCGCCACCCGATCTTGCAGGGGCCGAATGAGGACGGCCGGTATTCCGTTTCCGGTTATCAGGACGACGGTGGGAGCGCCGTTTCCTTCGCAGAAAATCTGTCGCCGGCCATTGCCGGAATCCACCATCTGGCCGGGTGGCGGATAAAGATGCTTGTCACGGAGCTCTGCCAATTGTTCCGCCGCCAAGCCGATCAGCAAGCCCGCAACAATCAAGCCGATCAGCCCAAGCGCGCCGAACCCCAGTCCTTTTGCCGCTTTCGTCAAAAGTCGCATGCCGCCCCGCCTAAGTACCTGCTGGTTTTCACCGCTGGCCTTCACCCCACGAAATTATCGATATTCGATATATTAATTGCCGTCAATCGATAAATATGTTATCGAAGGCCAATATGCAGCATGGGAGGGCCCAAATGCCCAGGACACAACATCTTTTCACCATCACGCGCGGATTGCTGCGGCTGGCGACCGGCTTCTGCTTTTTCCTGATCGTGGTTCTGGCGCTTGCCCTGGGCGCGCTGGAGCTGGCGGCGCTGGGCCTCTGGCATATTCCCATCCCGGAGAATGAGATGCACGGCAACAGCATGACCCAGATCCTGGCGGCCGGATCGCTCGCCATCACGGGCGGCGTGATCTGCATCGCGCTGGCCGCCTGGATGTTCATCCTGACCGCGCGCATCATCGATACCGCCAGCACCGGCGATCCCTTTGTCACCGAGAATGCCGACCGGCTTGACCTCATAGCCTGTCTGTTGCTGGCGGTTCAGGTCGTCGGGTTCGTCATTGACGCCCTGATCAACCTGTTCCCGAAGACCATCACCGACAACATCTCGATCGGCTATGCCGGCCTCTCGGCCAGCGGCGTCCTGGCGGCGCTGCTGATCTTCGTGCTGGCGCAGATCTTCCGCCGCGGCAGCGAGATGCGGGCCGAGCTCGAAGGCACGATCTGAACATGGACATCATCGTCAAACTGGACGACATGCTCTATGCGCGGCGCATGACCCTGACCGAACTGGCCGAGAAGGTGGACATCACCCTGGCCAATCTTTCGATCCTGAAGACCGGCAAGGCCAAGGCGATCCGCTTTTCCACCCTGGCGGCCATCTGCGATGCCCTGGATTGCCAGCCCGGCGATATCCTGGTCTTCGAGAGCGGGCGCAAAACCCACCGGAAAGCCGCATGAGCGCCGCGCGCATCAACCGGCCGGCTTGTTGACCGCCAGTTGCGCGGCAAAGGCCCGCTTGTAGGCGGCCCGCGCCTCGCCGCGCGCCACATAGGCGGCCAGGTTCGCAAATTCGTCCAGAATGCCGGACGGTCTCAGCCGCAGCAGCACCGACACCATCATCAGGTCGCCGGCGCTGAAGCCGTTCTCGAGCCAGTCGCCATCGCCAAGCCGCGCGGCAAGCTGTTTCAGCCGGTCGCGCAGGCGGCCCGCGACCAGCGGCAGGCGCTCTGCCGCCCACGGCTTGTCGGCTTCCAGCAGCTTGGCATTGGCGAATTCCAGGATCGGCGGCTCGATCGTATTGACGGCGGCGAACATCCAGGCGATGGCGCGCGCCCGCCCATTCGCCTCCCGCGGCAAAAGGCCGGCATGGTGGGTGGCGATATGCAGGACGATGGCGCCGGTCTCGAACAGGACAAGATCGCCTTCCTCATAGGTCGGAATCTGGCCGAAGGGATTGAGCGCCAGATGCGCCGGCTCCTTCATCGCGCGGAATGACACCAGCCGCACCGCATAAGCCAGGCCCACTTCCTCCAGCGCCCAGCGCACGCGGGTATCGCGCGCCAGGCCCTTGCCGCCATCGGGCGAGCGTTCAAAGGCGGTAATGGTGATGGTCTCACCCATAGGCTTCACCTCAATCGGCACCACGGCCCTATAGCACATGGATGAGTCAAGGTTATTGCGCTGCTAACCTTCATGGCCGGCGCTGCATACCTGTCGCTTCCGGCCCGCCACATACTATGCTTGGACGTCGGGACGAAAGGAGCGGGGCATGGTTCAACGCATCCTGTCACTGGATGGCGGCGGCGCCTGGGCGCTGCTGGAGGCCATGTGCCTTGCCGACATGTTTGGCGATGCCCCCGGCCACCAGATTCTGGCGCAGTTCGATCTGGCGGTGGCCAATTCGGGCGGCAGCATCGTGCTCGGCGGCCTGGCGGAAAATCTGCGCCCCTCAGACATGATCGCGCTGTTCCGCAATGCCTCCGATCGCACGGCGATCTTCTCGCGCCTGTCCTGGCTGCAGCGGCAACTGTCTCGTCTGCCCATCTTTCCCCGCTATTCCACCGAACGGAAACTGGCGGGCTTGCGAAAAGTCTTCGGCCCGCTGGGCGACAGGCCGCTGTCGTCCTTCTCCGGTCCCGGCTGGATCAAGGGCCCGGCGGGCGCCGATACCAGATTGCTGATCGTGGCGCTGGATTATGATTCCTTGCGGGCACGCTTCTTCCGCTCCTATCCCACGGCCCATGGCGCGACCGCCGACACTGTTGCCCTGGTCGAGGCGGTCCATGCCTCGACCAACGCACCGGTGGAGTTTTTCGACCAGCCCGCCGCTTTCGATGGCCATCGCTATTGGGACGGCGCCATGGCGGGCATGAACAATCCGCTGCTGGCCGGCGTGATCGATCTTCTGGGCGATGGCGTGGCGGCGTCCGAACTGGTCGTGCTCAGCATCGGCACCGGCACCACCAAGCTGGCCCCCATCGCGGCCGTGCCGCCGCCGCCCGCCAACCTGGCCCAGCCCACCGCCGGATCCAGCGTCACGACCAGCATCGCGCGCGCGGCCGGCTGCATCCTCGACGATCCGCCGGACAGCGCGACCTTCTCCACCCACATCGTCCTGGCGTCGGCCCGCGGCGCCGATCCGACCAGGGAGGCGAGCGTGGTTCGCCTCAGCGCCATGGTGCGCCCTGTCCTGGCGGCGGACGGCTGGAAAGTACCGCCGGGCCTGACGGCGGATGATTTCCAGGCGCTGCAGACCTTGCAGATGGACGCGGTGGAAGATGACCAAGTCGCGCTGATCGGACGGCTGGGCGCGGCGTGGATCGCCGGCACCGTTCCCAACCAGCCGATCCGCATGCGCTCGGACAATCTCGCCAGTTCGCTGGGCGAGGAAGACTACCGCGTGGCAAGAGCGCGCTGGTTCACGCTGACAGGCGCCAGCCCGCCCCTCGTCAGCTAGCCCAGTCGTTCTATACTGCCAAGCTGGGCCGGAGGTGCAGATGGCAAAACTGGATTACGATATCGAGACCGGCAGCGTCATGTTTGCCAAGGGCCAGCAATTCGATGTGCAGGCGGTCGGGCAAGCCCATAACCCATGGTGGAATCGAACCCTGTGCGAGGTCAACAATGCCTGGGTCCGGCTGGGCGTGATGGACGGCGACTTCCACTGGCACAAGCATGACGACACCGACGAATTCTTCCTGGTCATGGAAGGCCATCTCGACATCGAGCTCGAGAAGGAAATGATTTCCCTGAAGCCAGGACAGGCCTTCACCGTTCCGCGCGGCGTGATGCATTGCCCACACGCCCGCGGCCGCTGCGTGGTCCTGATGATGGAAAATGCCGGCGTCAATCCGACCGGCGATTAGAAGCGCCAATTGCGGCAGAACGGACGGGCGCGTGACGGCGCCTGAAGCCTCGTGGCAAGCGGCGCGCCGCATGGGTTGGCAAAAAATCTCTGACCGATTGTCAGGCGTTGAAGGTCGGGGGCTGGAAGACCCGCATGGGCCGCGCCACGCGTGGCTGCCTATTGTGCTTCAGCACTGAAGCGTTGCCACCGTGAACATGTCAGTCAAGCCTTGCCCTGTCGCCAAGACGACATCAACATGGAGAAAAATAGCCCTCTCGTTCGGTGGCGCGCCAATTCAGCGGCCGCGCCCATGCCCACCATTCATCCAGCCACTCGCGAAGGAGCATTCGATATGCCCAAGTCAAGCAAACCTGGCATCGTATTCGCCCATGGCCTTTGGGCCGATGGCTCATGCTTCCAGAAGCTGGTGCCCACGCTGCAGGCCGAAGGCCATGAGGTGATTTGCTCCCAGCATGGCCTGGACTCGCTGAAGACCGATGTGGACTGCGTCACCCGCTGCTTCGGGCGGGTCAGTGGCCCTGTGATCCTGGTCGGTCATTCCTATGGCGGCACCGTGATCACCCATGCGGGCGTGGACGAGCGGGTCGCGGCGCTGGTCTACATCTGCGCTCTTGCGCCGGACGAGACCGAGACGTCTCAGGGCCTGCTGGGCAAATTTCCCACAACCGAAATTTTTGCGCATATCGAGGTAGCCGACGGACGCATCTGGCTGAAGCCTGACGGGACGCCCCAATTCTGCGGCGACCTTTCCGCCGCCGATCAGAAACTTGTCTGGGCGACACAAGGCGCGCCCGTGCCCGACCTCTTCGACCAGAAACACGCCGGTGTGGCGTGGAAGACGAAGCCAAGCTGGTATGTTCTGGGCGAAAATGACCATACGGTTCATCCCGAGCTTCAGCGCTCGGTCTCAAAGCGCATGGACGCCACGACCGTGCCGCTCAAGTCCAGCCATGTGCCGATGCTTTCCCAGCCTGGGGCCGTGCTGGATGTGATCCGCAGCGCCGTCGGCGCCGTTCAGAAAGCCTGATTTCAGGTCTTGGCCGCCCGCGCCTTGGTGACAAGCGCCGGAAAATCGATCTGCGCCGACGGTTCGGTGACGATGTGATTGCCGATGATGAAAGTCGGCGTCTGGAAGATGCGCAGGGCCCGCGCGAGGTTGAAGTTGGCGATGAGCTGGGCGTAGATCGCGGGCTTCTCCATGTCGGCGCGCAGCGTTGCCAGGTCCAGCCCGACGCTTTCGGCGATCTCGAACACGCGGGGCACGGCCAAAGGATGGTCGGGCACCGACATCATGGCCTGGTGATAGACCGCGTACTTGCCCTGGGCGATGGAGGCCAGCGCCGCCCTGCCCGCGATGGGCGAAGACTCCGCCGGCTCGATGGTAAACTCGCGCGGGATCAGCTTGACGCCCGCATCGGCCTTCAGCAGCGCCTCGACCCGCGGCTCGACGCGCTTGGAAAAGCCGCAGTCGTAATCGAAGAACTGCACGATCGCGACATCGCCATGGGGATTGCCCAGAAAGCCCGATGCGGGATTGTCGAACAGCGCGGCATGGTTCTTGGCGACCAGCGCATCACTGGCGGCGATCTTCTCGGCCTCGGTCTTGGCGATATAGGCCTTCACCGCGTCATCGGCCGTATCTGCCGCCGCGGGCATCACGGCAAGACCTAAGCCTGCAACGCCCAAAGCAAATTCGCGCCTGCGCATCAGCTCCCCCGCTTTTGCCATCAGGCTAGCCGACCCGCGCCGCCGGGAGTAGCCTGTACCGGCACGCATTTCTGCAACGTCCTTCGGGGGCGCCATGACGTTCAGGACAGCGACAGGGATCGGATTGCTGTTGGCGGCCGGGCTGGCCTGGTCTGAAGCGCGTGCCGCCCAGGCCAACTGGTGGTCGGCCCCGGCACGCGAGGATGGCCCACCGCGCATCGTCTGGGCGGCGCAGAAGATTCCCGAAACACCCTATCTGGCGCCCAACAAGCCCATCTGGCACATCGCCGACATATTGAAGACGCACCGGGGCAGGCAAAGCTGGGACCAGCCGGTGCTGCTGACCCGCGATTTCGACGGCCATTACATTTCGCTGGCACCGGGCGCCAAAACCAAATGCCAGTTCTATGCCGACGACCGCGTCTTCGGCTGGATCTATAGCGGCCAGGCGAAAGTCACCATCGACGGCCAGGAGCCGAAGACCCTGTCCAAGGGCTGGGCCTTCAATGTCGCGCCGCGCCTGTCTTACTGCATGGAAAATAGCGGCAGCGAACCGGTGGTGTTCTTCCGCGTCACGCCGGCGAACCAGGCGCCCTCCTATCCCGACAGCGAAACGCCCGTGCCGCTGAAAGGCTATCGCTACGTCAAGGCGCGCATCACCTCGACCGGCGGCTATGAGGGCGTCAATGTGCCCTTCTTCGATGTCGATGCCTATGGCGCCTCCGACCGCACCGGCGAGCGCTTCCTGCTCGACGGTCACACCAACGCCAACCTGCATCTGGACCCCAACATCACCGCCCTGCCGCCCGGCACCGCCAAAGGCCATTTCCATGCCGCCATGGCCGAGGCCTGGGTCGATGTCTATGGCCAGCTCGATGTGCTGATCTCCGGCGTCGGGCTGGTGCATGGGCTGCGCGGCGATGTCATCCATGCCGCGGAAGAACGCTGGCACCGCGCCACCTCCACGCCCAACACCGGCAAGAGCATCCGCATGGCGATCACCGCGCGGGCCAAGGAAGGCCAGGTGCTGTACTTCCAGGCGGGCGGCGTGGAACAATAAGGCATGGCGGAATTCACCGGCCTGGAGCCATTCACGACCTGGGACGGCGCTTTCGCGGCCCATGAGCTGGACGCCATCATCGCCCATGGCGATGCGCTCGCCCGCGACGAGGCGACGGTGATGGAATCCGCCGCCGGCGTGCGCAATACGCGCATCGCCTGGATAGAGCAGACGCAGGAAACAAACTGGCTGTTTCAAAGACTGATCGGGGCCGCGTGGAATATCAACCAGCAGGCCTATTGTTTTGATCTCGCAAACCTCGAGCCCCTGCAATACACGGTCTATGTCGCCAGCGAGGGCAGTCGCTATGACTGGCATGTCGATCACGGCCGCACGCCGCGGCGGCGCAAGCTTTCCCTGGTGCTGCAGCTTTCCACGCCCACCGATTATCAGGGCTGCGACCTGCAGGTCCACGCCTCGAGCCAGATCGACACCGCGCCCAAAACGCGGGGCACCCTGATCGCCTTTCCGTCCTACACACTGCACCGGGTGACGCCGATCACGGCCGGCATCCGCAAATCCCTTGTGATGTGGTGTTCGGGCCCGCGCTTCCGCTAGGTCGCAGTTGACCGGCATCGCAAGCCTCCCGCCTTCGCATCCGCAAAAGATTTCGCCGCCTTGCGTGCGGCCTTGAACTTTCCGCTTTGGCCTCCAAGTATAAAAGCATGACCATCGTGCCTTACCGAGACACGCTCCGGGCGTGTCGTACCCACGCAGGCTTCTAGCCGGGCGCCGCACGGCCCGGCGCCCGGCCCCTCCCCCTTTCCTTTCATTACCGCGCCTCGTCCGCGCCAGGGAGTTCGAGCATGCGTTCTATCCAGCCGGAACTTTTCATTCCCCGTTCCCAGCACAAGCAACTCAAGAAAGTGATCGCGGAGGCATTTCGCAGCCGCGATCGCATCGCCCCGTTCCTCAATGCCGAGGTTCGCCGTGCCGCGCTGTGCGACGACGCCCATCTGCCCGAGACCTGCGTCGCGCCCAACCGCCAGGTCAGCTATCGGCTCGACTGGGGCCCGGCCTCGGCTTATCGCACCCTGGTCTATCCGGGCGATCTCACCGACGAGAGCGCGCAGATCTCGCTTTTGTCCCCGATCGGGGTGGCGCTGCTGGGCCTGAAGACCGGCGATGAGATGCTGGTGTTCCTGCCGGGCAGCGGCTTTCACAAGCTTTATGTCGAAGGCGTCCGGCCGGTGCCGGACTGACTGCCCTTGCATGCCGGTGGCGGGTACGCTAGACACTGAACCATATGGTTCAGTATTCGGCAGCACTCGATACCTCCTTCGCCGCGCTCGCTGACGCAACCCGGCGCGGCGTTCTGGAACAGCTCGGGCGGGCCGACGCTTCGATCACCGACCTTGCCGAAAGGTTCGACATGACCCTCACGGGTATGAAGAAGCATGTCGGCATCCTGGAGCAGGCCGGCCTTGTTACCACTGAGAAGGTCGGCCGCGTGCGCACCTGCAGGCTGGACGCGCGTGCCCTGGAGAAGGAAGCGGCCTGGATCGAGAAGCACCGCCAGCTCTGGGCCGCGCGTTTCGACGACCTGGACAAGCTTGTCGAGGAATTGAAGCAGAAGGAAAAGGCCGATGGACGCCGGAAAAGGACGTAATCCCATGAAGAGAAACACGACGGTGGAGCGCAAGTCCGAGCGCGAGCTGGTCGTCACGCGGCTCTTCAACGCCCCTGCGCGCATCGTGTTCAAGGCCTGGACCACGCCCGAACTGCTGATGCGCTGGTGGGCGCCGAAATCCTTCGGCGTGACCTTCGTGTCCTGCCAGGCCGATTATCGCACCGGCGGCACCTACCGCTTCGAGATGGGCCATCCTGCCTCGGAGCAGCCCATGGCCTTCTTCGGCAAGTTCCTGGAGGTGACACCCCCTTCCCGCCTGGTCTGGACCAATGAGGAAGGCGGCGAAAACGGCTCGGTCACCACCGTGACCTTCGAGGACCGCGGCGATGAAACCATGGTCGTCATGAGCGACCTTTATCCCTCCAAGGAGGCGCTGGACGCCGCCATCGCCTCCGGCAGCACCAGCGGATTCGACGAGTCGTTCAAGCAACTGGACGAATTCCTCGCCACCCCGGACGCAGGCCGCTGAAGCCGGGCGATGCGTGGGTACGCATCGGCATGCGCCCGCGCCTTGCCGTCAAGCGCCAGGGAAAAGGCCCGTGGCGCTTGCGGCAGGCTGATTGCCAGGCTTGGCAGGGCCGCCTATAATTTCCCCGTAAAAGCGTGATTTCGTCGTCGTGTCCTGATGTGGGGG
>CAYQZM010000291.1:0-25041 GCA_964421935.1 uncultured Rhizobium sp.
GGCTGCTTTGTTGCGGCTGATCGCCAGGCGGCACCAGGAGCATTTTCATGAAACTGAGCCCCGACCGCCGAATGGAATACCTACCCCTTGGTGACGTTAAGCCCTCCCCGGACAACCCGCGGCGCCACAGTGCTGAGCAGATCCGAAAGATCGCCAGATGCATGAGGACATTTGGTATTGTGGCCCCGCTCATCGTTGACCGCCAAGGTCAGCTGATAGCCGGCCATGCCCGCCATCAGGCGGCGCAGCAGGCCGGAATCGAGCGTGTCCCGGTCGTGCGGGCAGATGACCTTACCGAGGCCCAGGCACGCGCCTACATGCTTGCCGACAACCAACTAGTGGAAGGCTCAAGCTGGGACGATGAACTGCTTGCCGGCCATCTCAAGGCCCTCTCCAAGATGGCGCTGGACTTCGAAATCGAAGACATCGGCTTTGCCGTCGCGGAGATCGACGCGATAACCCTAGACCTCGACGGTATCGCCAGCGAGGACAAGGCCGATACTTTCACAGTGCCGGACGGATCAGCTGTTTCCAGGCCTGATGATCTGTGGGTGCTGGGTGACCACCGGATCATTTGCGGCAGCGCCCTCAATACCGCGCCTTATGACGCCCTTCTGGCCGGAGGCCAAGCCGCCGCGGTCTTCACAGACCCGCCCTACAATCTGAAAATCCAAGGCGTGGTGTCGGGCAAGGGCGCAATCGTTCATCGCGAGTTCCTGCAAGGCTCCGGCGAGATGAACCAGCAGGATTTCACGAGCTTCCTGGCGACAGCCTTTACGAACAGCCGTGCTGTTACGGCGCCGGGAGGGCTGATCTATTCGTTCATGGACCATAAGCATCTTGAAGAAATCCTGGCGGCTTCAACGTCTGCCGGTCTGACACGCATCAACCTGTGCGTTTGGGTCAAATCGAACGGCGGCATGGGCAGCTTTTACCGATCCCGGCATGAGCTATGTTTCGTGTTCCAAAACCCCGGTGCGGCATCCATGAACAACGTTCAGCTCGGCCGCTTCGGAAGAAACCGCACAAATGTATGGGAGTATCCGGGGGCAACCGCGTTTCCGCGCCAAGGTGAAGAAGACACATTGGCGCTTCACCCGACCGTCAAGCCCGTTGCGCTGGCGGCAGACGCGATACTCGACTGTACGCGCCAAGGCGATATCGTGCTGGATCCTTTTCTGGGTAGTGGCACCACTATCCTAGCGGCTGAACGCACGAAACGGCGTGGTTATGGCATCGAACTGGATCCCGTCTACGTCGATGTCGCGATCGAACGTTGGCAACGGATGACCGGGCGCGCCGCCTGTCTCATCACCGGCAAGTGCTTCAACCAAACTCGCGAAGAAAGGAAAACACAATGACCGACTACGACATAGGCTATGGAAAGACCGATCCCAAAACACGCTGGAAGAAGGGACAATGCGGCAATCCTCGAAAAAAGCGTCCGCTCAAGATCCCCACCATGGCGAGCATGGTCGATGACATATTCACGAAAGTCGTCTCGGCTAGAAAGAGAGGGGCGCAGCAACGGCTCACGGGCTTTGAGGTGATATTGCTGCGCCTCTTACCCGAAATAGGCAACGGCAAGAAAAAGGCGATACGCATCTGGAAGAAATACCAAGCTTACGCGCAAGCACATCCCACCATCATCAAGGTGGCGAAAGAGGAAGCAGATTCCGCGGCCTCGGCTGCCTGGTTCCGTGAATTGGCCCAGAACTTGGAACCAAAAACCAAAGAAGAAGCCGAATATGACGAGGCATTCCGCCGACTGACCGCAGTAGAGGCAGCTGAGGAATATCGCCAGTTGATTCACTCTCAAAACGAAAAGTGAGGGCACCGCCATGGAAAACGATGACGGATCAAAAGTGGGCTATCGCACCCCTTCACGTGCACACCAGTTCAAAAAAGACGTGTGCCCTAACCCGCTGGGACGAGGTGCCAAAAATGCAACAGGCGCCGGGGACGTCAAATGGATATCCGGGCGGATGCCCTGAAGCGCCACACTGCGCTGCTTCTCACAGCGGGGATCGCATTTGCTGGTGTCCTCGTACTCGTCGCCACCTCAGCTTTTCCCAGCCGCGCTGATGACATCAGTACGACCAACATGGTGGAGCAATTTCAAAGTCGGCTGGATGCCGGCACTGCCAAGCTGGAATATGCGAATGACGGGCACGGTTATCTTCCCGCTGTGCTGCGCGCCTTTCGCATCCCTCAGGACTCGCAGCTTCTGGTCTTCTCGGGCAGCAGCTTGCAGTTTGACCGCATCAACCAAAAAACACCGCGCGCGCTATATTTCCAAAACGATATGGCTGTAGGCTCGGTCCAGGACGGGCACCTCATCGAGATCATCACAACGGATAAGGACAGCGGCATTGCCTTTTACACGCTGGATGTCGCAAAAGCCGACAAACCAAAATTTGTTCGCCGCACTAGTGAATGTATTATCTGTCACGGCTTCGCCGGCCGTTGGTCGCCGGGATTAATGGTCGCCAATATGGACACCGGACCAAATGGCCAGCTCCTGAATCTTGATCCGAGCCACACCTTCCGGCTCACCGACGACAGAACACCCTTCGACATGCGTTATGGTGGTTGGTATGTGACCGGAAAAACAGGTGCGATGCAGCATCGGGGCAATGTGACGCTCAGCCCCGGAGATCCGGCCACATTACCACCGGGCGGCCTCAACATCCCAAGTCTGGCAGACAGAATCGAGGCGAACCGTTATCTGGAACCAGGTAGCGATATCGTGTCCCTGCTTACTCTGGAGCATCAAGCAGGTTTCGTAAACCTTATTGGACAGATCAATGCACAGTACCGGGGGCTGGATAATACCGCCATTGCGCCGACGCTGCGTGCAACCAAAAAGGATGTCGACTCCTCGATCGAAGAACTTGTGCGTTACATGACGTTTGCAGACGAGGTGCCACTACCATCACCAGTCACCGGTTCTTCGGATTTTACTAACACATTCTCAAAAGCTGGCCCCAACGACGATCAGGGTCGCAGCCTGCGCGATTTCGACCTGAAGACACGGCTGTTCCGTTATCCCCTGAGCTATATGGTCTACAGTCAAGCCTTCGATGATCTTAATCCGATCGCGAAGGACCGATTGTTGCGGCGCCTTTATGCCGTCCTTTCTGGCGCCGACCACGCACCCGGATCGCTCCATATTGATCATGCTGGGGGGGCTGCCGCGATTGCGATATTTGCGGCGACCAAGCCCAACCTTCCGGATTATTGGAAACCAGTGCCAGAAAAGCGAAGTTGAATCGCACCGGAAGACAATGACCTAAGGCTAACCTTGCGTAGAAAAGACACCGCGTGAAAGCAGCTCATATCCTGGACCGCGAACAAATCACGCGTTTTGATATGCACTTTAGTCCGGTTTTCGTTAGGATTCTGAGACCCGCAGTTTCGCTGCATTGTGCACATAGGCTTGCACAGGCACCTCCGGCCGGAATTAAAAGTGAGCCTGGTGACAACACCCGCCTGGTCGAAGCGGGTGCCGCGATAAAAGCCTTTTCTCAGATCCGGCGGTGCGATACGGGCAGTGATCAGGCCGTTGCTGATCGTGATTTGCGGCGAAGCGGCTAGCACCTCATCCACCGAGACGTGCTGTTCGTGAGCATGGGCTACTCCGGCTGGACCAGCGCGGCCGAGGCCAACCGCAGCCCGGCCAAAAAGCCAGTCCATCCAAATCGTCTAGCTGAAAAAACCACCGCTCCTCCCCAGAACGATGACGGCTATCAACGCCAGTACGATAACAGCAATGACGCCTTTCGCCGAGACGGACCAACCGCCCAAACTGTCATATCGAGCATCAATTTCACAACGAACCATCGACGCAATGATGCTTTTCCAGGTCATACTTTCCCCAGATTTGCGAGCGGGCCTTGCTCGGCTTGCCAGATGTGGAGGTCGTGAACCTGGCAGGTGTGTCGCCGACGCAGTCGTTCACTGTGAGAAAACTGTAGCAAGCTTTTTATAGATACACAAGCTGGCTTGTAGGCCACTGCGAAATTTTTCTCTGTCACGTGCCCAGCCGTATACTGGCCATCTGTTGCAGCATTTGCGGAGTTTACGGACGGCTAATGCCGCCACACCTTGTTCAACTCCTCCGCAGCCCGCGCAACCTTCTCGTGGGGCATAAACCTTGCGTAGTGCTTCATCACAGACTCGATGCTGTCCTGGATGGCATAGCTGGCAAGCTCGTACGAGCCCGTCGTCTTGAGAAGATGTGTCGCTAAAACATCCCTAACTGCGTGTGGTCCGTGCGGGAGCAGCCCCTTGACGGCGCCTCGACCAGTATACGGGTTATAGATTCCATACTTCTGGACCAAGACCTTCCAGACGGCGTAATAAGAAGTGATAGTGAGTTCCGGATCGTTGTCGGTGTCCCACATTGCTCGCACAAAGAATGTGCCTGGATCGCCGCAGCCGTTGAGAAGCCTGCCGCGATGTTGTTTCAGATAGTGATCTATCCACCAATATAAGCCTTCAAGGTTCGGTAGGGTTGCTTGGAATGGCCGTCCTCGGAAGAACGGTCCTTTACCATTCTTTATGGCGACTGCGGGAATGAACACATCCCAGGTCCTGTCTATACCATTCCATCGCAACTCGCCCCGCTGCAGTTCCTCCAGCTCAACCCTGTCCCTGGGCTGCTGCTTAGGTGGGCAGAGCAACAGCTCGCGAAGATTTCGCTGCCTAAGGCCCAGATGCAGCGCAAACCGAAACATCAGGTATTTACGAACGGAAGTGGACTCCGCCATCGTGCGCCTGCGGTCGTCACGGCGACGTTCATCAGGCATGCCCTTTAGGATTTCGTCTCCTATTTTCTTGTATTCCTTGAGCGGGCTTTCGTGAGTGAGAACAGGCAAAATTGCAGCAAAGGGATCGCGGTGCATTCTGACCACTTCGCGGAGCTCTAGATGCCGAGCCGCGGCATACTCGAATGCTTCGTTACATTGTGCATCCCAATTGGCGCGCGCGCGATTGATGTCCTTTTGGGATATTAATCCATCAACCGGCTTTAACCGATGCGCGAGACGCGGATGTTGACGAAGCCAGCCGGTGGGCTTTCGAGTGAGGTGTTTGACATCATAGATGACGTTCACTTCCGAGGTTGAGTAAAATCCCCGCCGCCTTTCGCACCACTGTAAGTACCACTCCCAAAAATTGGGAAACGCAAAAAGCGCTAAGGTTACGTCGGCCACGGGCACGCCTAGTCCCCGAACATGACGGTCCGGAGCCGCACAAAGGGCACCAAAGACGCCCCCGTAACGCGCTACCTCCATCCGGGCCGTCGTGCGCGACCAACGTCTACGCCTCCGGTACCCTTTCGGAGGCAATGGAGCGGTGTGAAAAGCAAGAACTTGAGACACTTCTCGCGTAAGGCGTTGCGACGCGGGAACGGTTCCGTGCTTCTTGAACTGCTCTTTCAGTTTGCGGTTCTTAAGCCTGTCGCCCATCCATTGTCTGCCACCTAACTCGCGAGGCAGAGACGGGAATACAACGGCGAACTTGGCTCTACTAATTCTGCTTTGGTATTTTCCGTAGGCGGTTCCGCACGGCAACACATTAGCGGAGATCCACTCCATGATTTCCTTACGTTGCTCCTCCGGCCTGAAGTCGAAGTCATCCGGCATATGCCATCTGATTAGGTCTTGATGTGCTGGGTGGAGATTCTTGACCGCTCTATAGTAGATTGAGGCTCTTGCTCCGGATAGATTGGCGAGGCGCCCGGCTACGATCCCGAAACTCGCTTCTATCTTCTCTAATATATTGAGATAATGGCCCGACCGGGGGCGCGTTCTCCCAATGCGCCAATTGTAAATTGTTCTGATCGTTTTCCTGTCTCTCCTCTTATGGATAGCTCTGAGTAACTTTTCCTCACTGCAGTTGTGGGTTGCCATGAGGGTGTCCAAGACTATTGCAAAGCGATTGAGCGTCCGCCGCCTGTTGGTACGAGCCTCTCGCATGACAATCCTCGTTGGATGTCCGCGCCGGTCGGCCGTTGAGTTCAGCTCACGGGGGTATCAGGTGCCCGCCGGTCAGCGTATTGAAAAAGAGCCGCACAACAATAACAGCTACCGCTCTTCCCGGCGAAAGTTCGGTCCAGCCACCGTTATGAGCCTGCGAGGCTCGGGCGGGGCTGATCGCCCGTCTAGCCCCCAAAGCCCGCCGCCCCGCTTCTAGCGGTCTCTGGGCCTGAATTAGGCGCGCGTTGGGAGGGAGGCCTCTTTCAAAACCCGGCTCTAGTCCTAGGGGTTGGCTGCTGTATTCAGAAAACGCTGATAGGCATGTTGCACTGCAACTTGATCCCGAGACTAGCTAGCTTGTGACTGGACGGCCAGCCACCCATCCACACGGTATGGGCGGTTTCCCTGTACTTGCAAATCTCTTCGACAAATCCGGCGAATGTTTGCCGGCTCACCTGCAAGAGCCTCGTGTATTGCTGCTTCAGGACAGGGCCAGACATTTATCTCGCTGGGTACGCAAGCTCGAAGTGGGTCAGTCAGGATCCGAGAAACCCGTAAAAACATAGCCACGGCCCCGCACTGTCTTGATTACGCCGGGCCCGCCTTGGCCAGGCTCGAGTTTGCGCCGCAACTTGACGACCAACCCATCCAGACTGCGATCGGCCGGATCCCAACTGCGCCGGAACACCTGCCGAGAGAGTGCGTCGCGCGACAGCACATGACCCTCCCGCGCTGTCAGGGCGATCAGCAGATCACATTCGGCGGAGGTGAGTGGCTCGGGCTTGCCATCGGGTCTGAGCAGGTTGCGCCGGACAGGATCGAAATGCCACCCGGCCAGCGCGGTGGGCACCGCGGTCGGGAGTACAGGTCCGGTGCGGCGCAACAGCGTACGTATCCGCGCAAGCAGTTCGCGCAGGTTGACGGGCTTGAACAGGTACTCGTCGGCTCCCAATTCCAAGCCCACGATCTTGTCGGTTATGTCGTCCTGCGCCGTCATCATGATGCAGGGAATGTCATAGGCCTTGCGCATCTCACGCAGGAAGTCGAAGCCGTTTTCTCGGCCCAGCCATAGATCGAGAATAATCATGCTGAACCGCCGCCCGGTCAGCTTGCGACGTGCACCGGCAACATCGGCCGCAGATTCCGCGCAAATCCCGTGACCGCCCAGATAGGTGCACATCTCGTCGCGGATGATCGGATCATCATCTACCACCAGCACGGCAAGCCCAGGATACGAACGCTCACAATTCCCGACATCTCTCGACATTATGTCCGCCCCCATTGCGGTAACGTGATGCCATGACCCAGACGCGGAACATCCTTTACTGCACGCGCATGAACAGACCTTGCACCTGCGGGGAACTGACGGTCTACGACCGGAACGGCCGTATTCCCATCGGCGACAACAGTGGCATGCGCTGTCTGACCGACAACGAAGTTCGCAACGCGCTGGTCATGCTGCTCGACGAATGGCAGCGGCGTCTCAGCACGGACGGTGTGGCGCCGCTTCTTCTGGACTCCTGATGGTCTGGTCATGACAGGCTTTCCCGCGTCGGCAGGGTGAGCTCAACAAAGGCGCCCTTTGCAAGATTGCCCAAGGTCAGCGTCCCGGCATGAGCGCGGGCGACCATGTGACAGATGGACAGCCCCAGCCCGGTGCCTGTTGAGGCATCCTTGGTGGTAAAAAACGTTTCCAGCGGCCGGGTGGCCACATCTGCGGGAAAGCCGGGGCCATTGTCCTCCACACGCAGGGCGATGCCATGTTCGCAACGACGCCCCCCTATGCGGATAACCCCGTCCTGGGTCTTATGCACAGATCCGATACCATTCAGCGCGTCCATTGCGTTGCGAACCAGGTTCGCGAGCACCTGTTCGACCTGGACGGCGTCGCATCGCACCGTGAGCCCTTCTTCTATCGCAACCTCCAGCCGGACACCGGACGCCGTAAGCTGCGGCTCGGTCAGCAGTTTCACGCCGCTGGCAAGCCCGGCAAGATCGGTATCCTGAAAGTCTCCATCGCCTCGGCGCGAAAAGCGTCGGACGCGGTCCATGACCTTCGCGGCGCGGTCGACCTGATCCAGGATGCAAGCCATTTTCTGCGTCACCAGTTCGGCGACAATCGGACCGGCTTGCGCCTTCATCTCCAAATTCTGCGCCACCATGGAAATCGCGCTGAGCGGCTGGCGCAATTCGTGTGCCAGGCTGGCGGACATCTGACCCAGCACCGAAAGCTTGCCAGCCTGGAGCAGCTTCTCCTGTTCTTCTTTCAAGACCAACGCTTGCTTGAGGATCAGAGTGAAGCGGCTGGCCATGGCCACATCATCCGGCCGAAAGCCCTCTTTGCGCCGTGAGGCACAAACCAACGCAACGCTCTCATACGCAAGGGGAAGAAAGATCACCGCCACATCCCTGTCGGGCACGTTCAACAGCCTTCGCAGCGGCGCACCTGAAGGATCCTGCGGACGAAGATGCGTGACCAGGGCGAGATCCGTCTGGAACAGCCCGGTCAGGGCTCGAACGTCAAGGCGAAGCGGTTCCTCGGTGGCCAGCGGGCGCGGCACGCCATCACGGCGCACCTGCAAGACCAGCTGATTCACTCCATGGATGACTTCCGTCACAAGCGCTGCCAGCGTCTCGATCTTGCTTGCAGTGGGTGCGTCACCCAGCAATTGCCGCAAGCCCTGGAGCATCAGCTCGCCCTCGCGGCGGTAGCTCTCCTCGCGTTGACGCGCATCGGTGACCTGGTTCAGCAGGATTGATTGTTGCCGGAATGTCTCGTCGTCCCGCGATGCGATCGCGCATAAAGTGCCGGCATAGCCTTCCGGTGTTCGCACGGCTGAGAGATAGAGATGCTCCGGCCCAAATGCGCCGGGCAATTGTACTTCGACATGACGTATCATGGCCGAACGCAGAAGCAGCTCGCAGGCCGAGATGCCCATGCCGACACAGCCAACCGCATCGAGCCTGCACCCTTCGACCAGCGCGTAAATATCCTTGCGGCGATTGAGAACCTGTCGGCAACGGATGATGCCATTGCGGCTAGCCTCCCAGCTCACGTCATAGCTGATCTCTCGCCAGGGCGCGTCGCCAGAAGGCAAAGTCTGTTTTACGGGAGCAGCAGTCACAGGTCATCCCGAAGGGTCGGTGATGAGGAAACTGGTTTCGACCGCGCGATCGCTGTTGAGCGATGGCATGAACGGGAAGACGTTGAAGCGATTGTCATGGTAGGTGACGGAGATGTCGATGACCTCACCCTCTTCCGTTACACCCTCCGAAGTTACGTCTACCACGGCCTTGGATGGGTCGATCAAAGGGGACATTGATGTAAGGACGCGGTTTACCGCCGCGCCGGCGCGCTGTTGGCGCTCTTGCGACGTAAGGCCGACCATGGCGGATCGCCCGCCCTCGGCCACTGCATAGGATAGTGCCACCCGGCCTGCGAACTGAAAACCGAACATCATGATGCCGAACAAAATGGAGAGAAAAACCACAAGCACGAAAGCGAATTCAACCGCGACCACGCCCTGCTCATTCCGCAGCAGACGACGCAGCCGGATCAGCGACGTCGAACCGCAGCCCCACCCGGCCCGATCGTGCGGCGCAATGCTGGCCACACTCAATCCGCCTGACTCAAATCGGTTCCGACATTCGTATAGATATTGTGCAATGACGTCCCGATTCCGGAGATCAAGGTCCAAAGCCCGATCGCGATACCGGCTGCCAACAATCCATATTCAACGGCGGAAAGGCCTCTTTCATCCTCGGCGAATCGCCGGATCGTCTTCACGATTGACGCATGCATGGCATTGCTCCCTCTTGCCGGCTCATTGTTCTTCTATGGCCCCGGCCAGCGTTGGGGCCTATCTTCCTGTAGTCCGGAATCCGGCGACTGCCGGCGATGATCGGGTCGCCCGATCGTGCGCAGATAGGCGTCATAGATGCTCTGTGCTTCATCGGCTCTCATCGGCGGAGGCGGTTCGTCCGCTTCATATTGTGCTTTCATCACCGCGCGATAAGCCGCATCTGGCGCCTTGCGGTCGTTGGTGGCTGCCTCCTGACCGCCGGCGGACGCCGCCGGCACGAGCAGTATGCAAACCAGTAATATTTTTGCCCTCATAACTTATTTCCCCCGTTCCAGCCCCCGCGAGAGATGGCAGCCTTCACCAGGGCGCGCACACGGACGCGCTCGGCGTCAGTTGGAATCCCTGCCAGCACCGTCTCTGCTCTCCTCTGGTCGCCATTCAACATCAACGCGATCAGCAGATTGTTGCGGATCAGGTCCGACTTGGGGTCCAGCTCGCGCGCCTGGCGCAGATAGACCAGGGACTGGGCTTTCTGGCCCAGATGCAGACTGGCGAAGGCGAGATTGTTGAGAAAGTCGGGATTGGCCGGCTCGCTCGCCACTGCCTTGCCGAAATTGGCCGCAGCCATGCTCCAGTGCGCCTGGGCCGCAGCCATGCGGCCTTTGCCATTCCATCCTTCCCCTGTGAGCCCAGTGCCAAGAAGGTGGTCGAATGCCTGCCCGGCCTCCTCGCCGCGGCCGAGCCCCAACAGCGCGTTGCCTCTCAGAAGCCAGTAACGCGGTTCACGGTCCTTTTGCGCCACGGCGTAGGAATCAAGAAAAGCCAATGCCGCGCCATAGCGCCTGCTCTTTACCAACTTGTCCACGATGCCGAGATAGAGGACAGCCTCGTTCCCGGGGGTCATTTTTTGAGCTGCGACCGAAGGTGTGGCAGTTACCAGGCTGGGCGCGTGAGCTTTCTGTCCTGTGCATCCGGACAGGACAAGGACAGCCGCCACTGCGACGGCAGGACCGGGTCTCATGGATGGCCCCCTTTGTGATGCATCTGCCGTTCGACATGTTTCAGCGTTTCGGTGATGTTCGACACCGCCGGTCCCGCCAGCGCGATCAGCAGGACCGGCATGAAGAATGCCAGCATCACCAGGGTCAGCAGCACCGACTTGCGTCCGATCTGCTCGCGGGCAATGGCCACCCGCTTGTCGGCGACTTCGGCTCCGAACCGCTCCAGCGTCGCCAGAATATCGCCGCCCTGCAGCAGTGACTGCTTGATAAGGCAGGCCAAATCGTAGCCCTCGTCAATTCCAAGCCGATGACCCATGCGCTCGAAAGCGGTCTCATAGGGAACACCGCTGTCGACATCGGCGGCGTAGCGCCGGAGCACCTGGCCGGTCAGCGGCGCGGTACGCTCCAGCATGCCGGCGACATGGTGCAGACACTGGTCGATGCTGACGCCGCTGTTCAGAACCATCAGCAACACATCGATGACCGGGGGCATCTCCTGGCGAATGGTGCGCTGACGCGCTTCCACTTTGAGCTTGAGGACGATCGCGAACAGCCGATATGCGAAGAATGTGGAGAAAAGGCCCAGAAGAAGATGTCCGGTATCCAGGCCATGCTGATGCGAGAACACCAGCAGGAGTATCCCGGCCGTACCGACGATCCGGACCGCGATGAATATGGGCAGCGCAGCAGGCTGCATGAAGCCGCCCTGAAGCAGCAATTCCCGCAAGGTGTTATCCTTGGCACCTGGTACGCGCTGTCCCAGCCATTCGAGCGAGGCCAGCAGGGGAAATTGCGGCTCCGCGCCATCGGGCCCGCTTACGGCAGACTGTAACCGCGCAAGCCGCCAGTGGCGATCCGACAAGCGCCATGTCGCCAGGCCCAGCAGCGCGGCGGCGGTGAGAACGACAATCAGGAGGTGTGGCGTCAGTCCTGTCATGTCAGTAGCTCGACCGCACGACAGCGCGCATCGCGATGGCGCCGCAAAGTTGGGAGAGGATGCAATAGACCAGCATCATCCTGCCCGTGGGGTGGACCACGAACCAGCGGGCGTAGTCCTGGTTCTGCGTAACGATCAGGCCGGCAACGAGCAGGGGCAGAAGGCCCAGTACCCAAGCACTGGCCCTGATCTGCGCCGTGTTGGCCCGCAACTCACGCTCGATGGACGTGCGCTTGCGCAAATAGGAAACCAGGTTGCCCAGACAATGGGCCAGCGAACCTCCGAAACGCATGTTGGCGGCCACCGCCGTTGCGAACAGGCGCACCTCGTAAAGATCGATTTCCTCCGCACTCTGGCGGATACTCTCCACGAAGCTGGCGCCATTGCCCATGCGCCGCATGGCGGGCGCGAAGGCGCGCGCCAGCCGCGGTTGCGCATCCTGCACGGAACGGGTAAAGGCGGTGGGAAGGCTGTTACCCACGATCACGAGCTGGCGTATCCGGTCAAAAAAGCTCGGCATCAACGCCGCCAGATCGACAAGGCGTCTTCCTGCCAGCAGATTCAACATCATCAATGCGCCGGCGACGGATGTGGTGGCCAGTCCTGCGGCTGCTATCGGACCCAGGACGAGCAGGGCAATCGTCGCAATCGAAAGCAGGGCGCCCATCGTCAGCACCACGCCGCGCATGCCCGGCTCGATCCCCAGCAGATGCAGCTTGTGGATCATCCAGCGTGGCAAAAGTCGATCCACCGGGTCCTTCGGAACGGGATGGGTCGCGCCCCAGGGCGCCTGCATCGTGTGGATGAGCCGCCGCATCTGGCGCAAGCGGGCTACGCGAATACGATAGTTCGTCACGGCCACACTGCCGAGTGCCAGAAACATGAGAAGAGCAATGGCGAGGCGCATCAGATCACCTCCTTGCGCCGGCAGGGGGCGTCGGTATTGAACACCTCGCGCAGCATATAGACGCCGCCTTCAGCGCCGATCACCTGGCTGATCGCCGCCACGACCCGGCCGCCATCGGGCTGGCGCATCAGATGCACCACCAGATCCACGGCATTGGCGATGAAGCGGCGCACCGCATTGAGGTCGGAGGAGAAGCCGTGCAGTCCGACCAACATCTCCAGCCGCTCCAGCGCGTCCCTGGGACCGTTGGCATGAATGGTCGCCATCGAGCCGTCATGACCCGTGCCCATGGCCTGCAGCATCTCGATGGCCTCGCTGGCCCGCACTTCGCCCAGAATGATTCGATCGGGGCGCATGCGCAGGGCATTGCGCATCAGATCGCGCGCAGACACTTCGCAGGCACCGTCAGGGGATGCCGGCCGGGTCTCCAGGCGCACCACATGCGCTTTTTGCAGCTTCAATTCGGCCGCGTCCTCGATCGTCACGAGGCGTTCCCTGGCGCCGATGTAAGAGCTCAGGACATTGAGCAGCGTGGTCTTTCCGGTTCCGGTGCCGCCGCAGATCAGGATGTTCTTCTTGGCGCCGATTGCCCCTGAAAGATAGTCGAGCATCTCGCCGGACAGCGAGCCGTGGCGGACAAGGTCTTTGCCCGAAAGAGGCACACGCTTGAATTTGCGGATCGAGAGGATGGGGCCTTCCAGCGCCACCGGCGGAATGATCACATGGACTCGCGAGCCGTCCGGCAGCCTACCGTCGACATAGGGCGTCGATTCATCGACACGCCGCCCGATCGGACTGACGATACGCTGTATGATATTCATCAGGTGAGACGTGTCCCGGAAACGGACCGGCGCCTCATCGAGACTGCCATGCCGTTCGACATAGACCGCGGTGGGACCGTTCACGACGATATCGTCGACGTCCGGATCCTCCAGAAAAGGCTGCAACGGTCCGAGACCCACGATCTCGTTGATCACATCGTCTATCAAGGCGGCGCGCTCACGCTGATTAAGTCCAGCGCCGCTTCCCAGTTGCGCCACCGATGTCGCGCTGGCCACCTGGTCCTGCAGCGCCGCGAGCGGCATCGTGTCGGCGTCCAGACCCTGGCGGTCGAGATGCTCCAGCGTGAGATCGAAGACGCGAAACTTGATCCATTGATAGCGGTCGGAGCCGGAACGGTCTGCAGTCTCGGTTTCGTTACGGATGGCGAAGGGAGCCAGGGTTTTCATGCCGGCTGCCCTTCAAATGCCACGCTCATCCAACTGCGCAGGCGGGAGACAAGATCGGGCCGGGCCGGCGGTGCCAGTCCCATTCGCGCCAGACAGTCGTCCAGACTCTGACTGTAGCGCGACGCCGTCAGCGCCAGGGGCACCCCATCATTGACGTGCAAGGCCAACCGATCCCAGCCCGCGTCAAGATCGATGCTGGTGGCGATATTGAGCACCTTGCGAATATCGGCCGGTGTCGGAGTGCAGCCGGGGGCAAGTTCATGCACGACAAGGTTGGACGGAAGGGCGAACTTGTTTTCGCCCAACCAGCGCAGCAGCCCGGCAGTGCCCTGCACGGAAGGGAAGCGCTGGCTGCAGCACAGGAACAGCATCGAATTCGCTTCCAGCATCCTCAAAAGCGACTCCTGGCGTGAGAAAGGACCAAAGCCGATGACGATGATGTCGAAACTGGCCCGCACGACCTGCAATAGGGCGGAGAAGCCGGCGGTTTCCAGCATCGCGGCCTCGGCACGGATGCCGGGCGCTAGCGGCATCACAAACAGGCCGCTGCGCGGATCGCGGGCCAGCGCACCTTCCAGTAGGACGCCGTCCAGCCGCGCCAATTCCCGCACCGCATCCCCCACACCGAACTCCGGTGCGATCCCCAGCGCCAGCCCAGCCTGAGTCACAGGCAAGGACAGATCGAGGTAGAGCACATTCTTTCCCGCACCTGATCTGGCGGCCCGCACCGCCAGGTTGAGGGCAAAATCCTGATCCTGCTCGCTGGGCAGGGCACTGAGAACTGCCGCCACGCGTCCACGGCCGGTAGCGGCAGCAGGCGACTGGCGCGTCATGCAGGTGCGGATTGCCGCCTGAAACTGATCGGCGTCGGCTTGCCGGTCGACAAAATCGTCGGCCCCCGCGCGCAAGGCCGCCAGCACGAGCTGCGCACTCATCTCATTGCCCAGGGCAATCACCGGTGTGGCGGGAAAGTGGCGCTTGGCTTCGGCGATGCATTCGAAAGCGCTCTGCACGCCCACGCGCGCCTCGCTGTCGATGATGATGCCATTGGGCTGGAACCTCTCGCGCAGGTCACCGCAATTTTCCGGCAGACGATCGATCTGCAGCAGGCTGGCCGCCGCGTCCAGCGCCGCCTTCACGCTGGCGACAATCGCGTTGTCGGAGGAGATCAGGAGTAAACGCTCGCTCATGGCGCCACCCCATATTCCATGAACCGGTCGAGCTGACGCGTGTTGAGGACCATCTCGCCCGAACTGGGATTGTAGGAATGGTCCTCGCCCGGAAGCTTGGGCACCGAGCCGGAGGGCATGGCGGAGACCAGCCGCGGAGTCGCCACGATAATCAGCTCCTGCTGGTCCGCGCTATGCTGGGCGCGTTTGAAGAAGTCTCCGATGATCGGCAGATTGCCGAGACCGGGGACTTTTTCCTCCAGGTTGGAGTTGGCGCTGTACATCAGCCCCGCCAGCACGAAGCTCTGGCCGTCGCCCAGCTCGATGGTGGTATCGGTAGAGCGGACGTCGATCGCCGGAATGTTGAAGCCCTGCATCGTCAGCGCATTGTGATAGTCCAGCTCACTCACTTCGGGATTGACGCGCAGCACGATGCGGTCATCGGCCAGCACGGTGGCGTGGACCTGCAACTGGACGCCGAATTTCCGGTACTGGATGGAAATGGCGCCGTTGCTCAGTCCGGACTGCGCCACCGGAATGGGAATTTCCCCGCCCGCCAGGAATTTGGCATCGTCGCCGCTGCGGACCAGCAAGGTGGGCTCGGCCAGCACCTGGGCTAGGCTGACGCTGCTTAATGCACTGATGACACCCAGATAGTCGGAGCCGGGTCCTGCCATCAGCAGATTGAAGGCCTGGCTGATCGGCAGACCGCTGCCCACCTGCAGATCGGTCCCAGGCGTCGCGGTGAAGCCGGTGATGCTGCCCGGCACGCCGGATGCGAACTGGAAGCCTCCACCCAGCTTTTGGAAGTTCAAGCCCAGCGCCTTCAGCGTACTGGTGGAAACGGCGGCAAAGCGGATTTCCACCGCCACCATGCGCCGGCCCGATACCATGAGCTGATCGTCGATCTTGCCGGTTTCGCCAGCGGCCAGAGCCTTGGCGGCCTGATGGTCTTGCAGGCTGGCGACAGATCCCTCCAGCGTCACACCATGGGGGGTTGAGATGGACGTGACGTCCTGAAGTGCCGGCACAGCTGCCAGCCTGGACTGCAGGGCCGATACATCTGGACCCACGATAATGTGATGCTTTCGCCCAGACGGCTCGTTCCTGGACCACACCACCAGGTCGGTCGCGCCCGCTTTGAGACCCACCAGGCGTATCTGCTTGTTCAGCAGCTTCACATCGACAATCGCTGCGTCTCCCACCGCCACCCGTGTAGGCTCGGCCGCCAGCGGGATGAGATATTGTCCGCCCAACGCGACACGGTCCGCCTCGGCCTGTTCCGCGATGACCGGGACCGCGGGCTGGGCGGCAACAGCCAGAGGCAAGGCGGCAACCGCCATCAACCCCAAGATGATCGGCTGGAAAGTCATGACCGGCCGTCCGCAAAGGTGTCGATCGTCTTAGTCCCCAGGAGCAGCGGTACCACTGGCCGCCGAGGATGGACCGTGGGGGCCGGCGCGGCGCGATCCGGCGCGGCAGGCAGCAGATCGGTCAAGCTGGCGCTGGCCGCATTCGTCACGGCAACATCCGCGGGGTTTCGGACAGCCAGGGAAACCTTGCCGAAGCGCAGCGCCAAGGTCAGGCGCGCCAGCTGCTCCGGTGTCAGGGAAAAGCTGACCGTACGGGCACCGCTCTGGATGGCGCCTCGGGTGGCGGAATTCTCACCAACCGCCAGCACCCTGACATTCTGCAACAGCAGAACAGCACGGCTGCGGTCTGCCGTACCTGACGCTTCTTTTTGGGGAAAGACAGAACCGGGAATGGTTGCGAATATGTCCACCCGATTTCCGCTCTGCAGGAAGCCCCCGACGATCTCATCCTCCATGACGCGAATGGAGAAAGCGCGCTCACCAGGGGGGACGCGCGCGGCAATACCGACGGTGGCGCTGTCCTGCAGATTGGATTCCAGCAGCGGTTGTCCCGCGGCCACCGCCTTTGTGCTGATACGGCCCACCGCCACATTCGCCGATGAGATGGCGCCGGCTTCGGCGCCGGCGGTCGAGAGTTGGGATTTCAGATCGGCCGGGACGATGACGGCGCCGGCAGCGATGGTATGACGTGCGACAACGATGACCGTGGTCCGGACCGGAGAGCGCGAAGCGGAATGAGCCGGTTCTCGGGGGACCGCCATGTACAAGAGAAGCGCCGCGAGGCCGATGCCTCCCGCCATGACGGCAGAACCATGCCGGCGCGAAATCGCGCCCAATATACTGCGCATCTCCACCACTCCCCCCATCTCGACAAGGCGCTTTGCCTTTTCGATCTGGAATGCACGGGACTGGCGAGCGAGGTACCGTTAGATACGTCTTTCTTTCGCTCACCAGCTATTCAAAGCAACGCACTGTCAATGCCGAATGCTAGGCCTCACTACTTAGAAATCGGTAAAATCCAAGTCTGCGGAAGAATAGACAGGTGGCAACATGCCAATACTGGTGTTCTACTCCGTACACGTTACAGTTGCTCCGTGTACCTATTAGTTTGATCGACAAGTACAAATAGAAACGGCGCTCCCTTTTACGCCGCAGAAATGCAGGCCTTTCCTTTAACAGGATGCATACCATCGCGGCGTAGCCTCAAGCGATCAACAAACAGTCAGGCCGCCCTGGGGCTGGAGGCCGGGATGTCGTCGCTTACGGTTCTAAAATTCCTGAGCAGCAGAAGCGGCGCGGTGTCCATTATCTCCGCGCTTTCGCTCATGACGCTGCTCGCGGTTGCCGCCATTACCATCGATGTCGGCTCTCTCTATTTCGCGCGGCGCAATCTGCAGGCAGCGAACGATGCCGCCGCGTTGGCGGCCGTGCAGAACCCCGCCAACGCCACCGCCATTGCCGAAGCCATATTCAGCCGCAACGGATATAGCGGCGAGACGCTGACGGTTTCGACCGGAACATATATCGCCGACGAGACGCTCGATGCCGGCGACCGTTTCACAGCCGATCCAGCAGCCGCGAACGCCGTGCGTGTGCGCGTCAGCATTCCGCGCAACACCCACTTTGCCTGGGTCTTCGGCCTGGGCAATCTCGCCACGGTGACGACCCAGGCCATCGCGGCCCGTATTCCCACCGCGTCCTTTGCCGCCGGCACCCGATTGGCGGAGCTTGATGACGGCGTGGCCAACAGCTTGTTGGGCGCGGCCTGGCGCTCCAACCTTTCGCTTTCCCTATTCGACTATCAGGCGATGGCCAGCACGAACGTCGCCCTTCTTCCCCTGTTGAACCAAGTGGCTACCAACATCGGCGTGACCAGCGGCTATCAACAACTGGCGGAAGCGAACGTTACCATTGGCCAGATCGTCGAGGCGCTGATTGAGACCGCCAATACGCCGGGCGCCTCTTCGGGCAACACGGCTGGCGCCCTTCTGGCTCTGCAAAGCCTGCAACTGCAGCTCCAGCCTGGACAGCCGGTGCGCCTGTCGGACCTCATCGATTTTTCCTTCCTCTATGGTCGCAGCATCGGCGGGGTGGTGCAAACCGGTGAGGATGGCGAGCAGGTCAACGTCATGGGCCTGCTATCCTCCAGCGCGCGCAGCGGCCTGACCGGGCAGACGACAGACATTGGTTCGGCCCTGAACATTCCCGGCATCAATGCCTCGGTCACGACGCGGATAGCGTCCGGCACCCAGATGGCCCAGCTCGCCAATGCCGAGGTGGGAAGCAGCATCCAGACCGGTCAGGTGCGCGTCGCCCTGACGGTGACGTTGACCGACATCAATCTGGGAATCGCAACCGCCACGGTTCAGATTCCACTCTATCTGGAGTTGGCGCCGGGCCAGGCAACGCTCAACACCATGCCCTGCGCGACCGGCGGAACGCGTGCCGAGGTTCTGGCCTCGTCCGGCGCCCTGTCGGTGCAGTTCGGCACTGTCAGCGACGCAGTGCTGCGCGATTTTTCGAACCCCGTGACGCCGGCGTCCGCGCCCATCATAAGCACATCTCTGCTGGGCGTTCCCATACAAGTGAATCTTTCCGGGACCATGCAGGCGGCCACTTCGGGCGATCAGCTTCTGTCCTTCACCCAGGACGATATCGACAACGGCACCGTGAAGTCGGCGACCAACGGCAGCACCGCGCCCTTCACCGCGCTGGGGCAAAACATGACGGTCTCCACTGTCATCCTGGGCGATCCCGGCTTGCTCGGCTCCCTGCTGGACAGCCAACTGACCACACTGACAAGCGCGCTGCAGCCGGTGCTGGCCGACCTGCTCTCCCGCCTCAATTCGCCCACCAACGACCTTTTGACAACGCTTGGGCTTCAACTGGGCATAACCGACGTCCGCATGTTCGATGCAAGTTGCCGTGTTCCAACTCTGGTAGGATGATCATGACAAATCCCGATCCCAGCCACGCCGCTACCCTGGCCGGCTTTTCGCGCCCCCAGATCCTGATCTGCGACGACGATCCGGTATTTTCGTCTGAGCTGATCGAAGCCCTGCATGTCAGAGGGTTCGCCGCAACGGCTCTGCTGACCATGTCGGCGGTTCGCGCCGCGATCCTTTCTCCCAGCATCATAATCCTGGACTTGTGCATGCCCGGTATGGACGGCATCGAAGTCATGAAGATGCTGGGGACGCATCCGCGCCGCGATTATTTCGAGATCGTCTTGGTCTCAGGCGAAAGCGAGGAGATGCTCGAGGTGGCCAAGCGTTGGAGCGAAGTCTGTGGAGTTCAGCTGCTTGGCAAATTCCGCAAGCCCGTGATGATTCGTCCGCTTTGCGATCTCCTGGAGACCACAGGCCTTTTTTTCTAGTGTGATCAGAAGGCTGGCGTAAAAATCAGCAGATACGCTGACCTGCGTTACGCTGGTCAGCAAAAAAATGGGCGACCGACCAAACGACGAAGCCAAAGAGACTTTCGGTTTAAAAAGCGCGGGTGCGGGCGAGTAAGGCGTCCAAATCCGTGCCTCGTTCACGCAGCCGCTCGCGAGCCCAGCAGCCGAATACCACCCGGTCGGGGCTGGAGACCGGTCAGTCGTCGACTGGACGGCCAGCCAACCATCCAGCCCGGATGGGCGGTTTGCGCATTCCAGAAAATCTCTTCGACAAATCCGGCAGATGCCTGCTGGCTCCCCGCAGAGATTCAAATTGCGCGAAACAGAGGTTGCAGGAGCCAGAAATCCGCTCCAGTCTCTGCATCGCTCAGCATTCCAGTATAAATTTGTGTCAAGCCAGGCATGGCCCACGGCTGATGAGGAACGGAGATGGCGAAGCGGCGGGAGTTCCTGGAAAGCTTAAGTGCGATGCTGGCGCTGGCCTCCACCGCGCAAGCGGAGACTTTACCGGCCTTGCCGTTCGAGAAGCCGCGACATCACATCAGGTTTGCGGTCTGTGGCGTCAGCCATGATCACATTCATGGCATGATCGGTGCGGTTACGCGCGGCGGTGGCGAACTGGTTGCCTGGTGGGGTGAGGAAGCGGACAAACAGGTTGAGTTTTCGCGCCGCTATCCCAATGCCAAGGTGGCGCGCAGCCAGGACGAAGTGCTGCACGATCCGACCGTTCGGCTGGTTCTGTCATCGCAGATCGCCAGCCAGCGGGCCGGTATCGGCGTGCGCGCCATGCGGGCAGGCAAGGATTTTCTCTCCGACAAACCTGGCATCACCACGCTGGAGGACCTGGCGCTGGTCCGGCGAACCATCGCGGAGACCGGCCGCATCTATGCCATCATGTACTCCGAGCGACTGGAAGTGAAGGCCGCGGTTTACGCCGGAGAGCTGATCAAGGCAGGTGCCATCGGCAAAGTTGTTCAGACCATCAACATCGCGCCCCATCAGGTCATTCAACCTGCCGGCGACAATGGCGGCGGTAGCCAACGGCCGGGCTGGTTCTGGGAAGATATCCAATATGGCGGGATCCTGTGCGATATCGGCTCACACCAGATCGACCAGTTCCTGTTTTACACCGGCTCGACCAAAGCTGAGATCGTTGCGGCACAGGTCGCCAATATCCGCCATCCCGATCATCCGCATTTTCAGGATTTTGGCGACATGACGCTGAAGGGCGATCGGGGCTTCGGCTATGTGCGGCTGGATTGGTTCACGCCCAATGGTCTGGGCACATGGGGCGACGGGCGTCTCTTCGTGCTGGGCACGGACGGCTACATCGAAGTGCGTAAATATACCGACGTCGCGGTTGCGGCCCATGGCAACAACCTCTTTATCGTGGACAGCAAGCGCGCACGCTATATCGACTGCAACAATGGTCCGCTGCCTTTCGGACCGCAATTCGTCAGCGACATTGTCGACCGTACCCGCACCGCCCAGGATCAGACACAATGCCTGTTGGCGGCGGAGCTTTCCATCCGTGCCCAGATGGCCGCCCGCCGCACTACCATAAGCGACTGAACAAGGCCGGCGTTTACGACCGAGATAAAGCCGGGCAGGTTTCCGCTTCTCAGCCGCCCAATTGTATCCAGTTGATTGCCCAGACCGGGTCCAGGTTACGGCGCGTGAAGACAAAGCATAGATCATGAACGCCCGCACGTGGCGCGATAGCTGCCGCTGGTAGCACCGTGACACCGGTGTTGGCTCTGGCGGGGCCGAGCGGCAGCACGGCCACCTTCTCGCCGTCGCAGGTGTCCAGATGCGCTTCCAGTTCGCCGTCCGGGGTGGCGGTCGGCAGCATCACCGGAATGTTGCGGTTGGAACTGTTGGGGCCGTTGCGCGAAGTGGCGGGCAATTGGCCCACGCCCGCTGTGATAGACGTGACATGGCTTAGGTCCGCCTGCTCATAGATCCAGCAGGGATTGCGCATATTCACCAGGAACACCGCGCGCGGCCCGTTCGTTGGCCCGTCATCCCGGATCCACATGGCGCCATTGCTGCACTGCTTCAGTTCATGGCTGTCACGCCGCAGTAGCGAGGCCGCGGTGATGTTCTTGTCGGTCGGCATGGTTATGGGGCGCCCTTCGACGAAAGACGCCGCCACGACATGTGCGGGCAACACCAGATCAAGCGGTATCCTGTAGAGGGGCGAATCCGGGGTCGGCGCCGCGCCATTCAGCGTGTAGTGGATTTCGCCGTATGCCACCTGATTGGCCAGCGTCACGCTGGCATGCCCAGGCACGCCCTGCCGCGCCGTCACCTGTACGGTGAAGGCGCTTTCCGCATGCGGTAAGCCCAGCGCGCGATAGCGCACAAGCTGCGCCGGCATGTGGGCAAGGAATTTGTCCCAATCATGAGTGGTCGCAGGCGACCACGCCACTTCGGCCAACGCTGCGGCGCGCGGGAAGAAGGCATAGTCCGCTGTCTCCTCGTCATCCACATATTCAGTCCACAGATTGGCCTGGATGCCGATGATATGTGCCTGCTCTTGCGGGGTGAGGGACGCGGGCGCCGGATCGAAGGCATAGACATCCTTCAACGGCACGACCAGACCACGGCCCGGCGGCTCGCCGGCCCCTTCGGCCTGGCGATTGTCGAAATACAGCGTCGGCTGGGGTGATAGCACCGCGTCATGCCCCATCTTGGCGGCGGCAATGCCGCCAGCCACACCGTGCCAGGACGTAATGGTGGCATCAGGCGGCACGCCGCCCTGCAATATCTCGTCCCAGCCGATCAGATGGCGGCCATGCGCGGCGAGAAATTTTCCGATCCGCGCCGTGAAATAGCCCTGCAGCGCATCCTCATTGGCGATGTCCAGGGCATGCATCTGCGCCTGGATTTTCGGCGAAGCCTTCCACTGATCCTTGATCGCTTCGTCGCCGCCGACATGAATATAGGCGCTTGGGAACAGACCCATCACTTCAGTGAGGACATCTTCGAGAAAAGCGAAAGTGGAATCGTCCACATTGTAGAGATAAGGGAGCACGCCCCAGCCGGTGCTGGGCTGGTTGGGCACCTCGCTGGCCGAGCCGTATTGCGGATAGGCCGCGATCGCCGCCGTGGCGTGCCCGGGCATTTCGATTTCCGGAATGATGGTGATGTTGCGGTCCCTGGCATAGGCGACGATCTCGCGCACCTGGGCCTGGCTATAGAAGCCACCATACTGGCGGGGCTTGCCGGTGGCAGGATCAATATCCGCCGCAACCGCGCCCGGCGGCACGCGCCAGGCGCCGACGGCGGTCAGCTTGGGGTATTTCCTGATCTCAAGCCGCCAGCCCTGATCGTCGGTCAGATGCCATTGCAGGACATTGAGTTTGTGCAGCGCCATCGTGTCGATGAAATTGCGGACAAAGGCGGCGGACTGGAAATGGCGCGCGGAATCCAGCATCAGCCCGCGCATGGCGAAGCGCGGCGCGTCGGCAATGCGCAGGCCCGGAAGGTCGATCTCGCGAGCTGGGCCTTCGCTCTGGGTCAGTAGTTGCCACAGCGTCACCGAACCATAGAGAAGGCCCGCCCGGCTGGAGGCCGTGATGACGACGCCCTCCCCGGTGATATCCAGGCGATAGGCCTCGGGCTTCAAACTCTTGGACTCCATACGCAGGGTAATGGCGTGCGGCGCGGCTGCGCTTCCAGGTGCCAGTTGCAGACCGCGGGTGCGCTTGACCAGCCCCGCAAGATAGTCCGCCACCCAAGCGCAGTCCGCAGCACCTGACGCACAAACCACCGGTGTGCCGTCGGCCACCACGAAATGACCTGGCGCAGGCGCCACGCTTTGCGGCTCCGGAATAAGCGACAGGGTGGAGCGGACCGCTGGCCCCTGATCCATGCGGCCGGTGCGGCAGCCCAAAAACAAAAGCGGCACCGTCAGAAGAAGCGCCGCCGCAAATCTCTGCATGACCATGCCTCCGCCAAACACTCGCGCCCTGCGGGCACGGAAGTACCCGCGAGACCCCTGGCGACTGCGATATGGAATGAAAGCCTGCCGGTTCAGGCCATGATCTCGGATACCGGCTTGCTGGTGAGGTTGGATTGGCTGCCCCAGTGATCGATCGAAAGACCCATCAGCTGCTGCACAGTCAAGCCAACGCGGGTAACGGTTTCGCTGTTGCCAGCGATGTGAAACCCCGTCTTCATCTTGCCATTGGCAGAACCGGCCAGGATCATGGGAATGCCGTCCACCGCATGCAGCTTGGCGAAGCTGGTGTCGGTATAGGCCATCACCAGGCTGTGGTCGAGCAAGGTGCCGTCGCCTTCCTGCACCGCGTCCAACGCTGCCAGCAAAGCCGCGAAACCTTCCATGCTGTAGGTGCTGAATTTCGACGTCACCGGCTGGTACCCGAGCGTCCCGTCCACCGGCTCTTCATGGGTGGCTTGATGGAAAGGCTGGGAATCGCCAGGCATGTAGATGGTCGAGGCCGGCTCGGAGAAGGCCATGTTGAATACGCGGGTCTGGTTGGTGGCAAGGCCGATGGCCAAGAGTTTGGATATCACCGGCGTCACCTTGCGCAGCACCGGTACCGACTTGCTGACCGGCATATCCTCCGGCGCATCGGGAACCGAAACCTTGGCGATCATCTCTGGGCGCTGCAACTCGACCGCCATGGTCTGCTCCAGTTCGCGCACCGAGGTGAAATACTGTTCAAGCCGCGCCTTGTCGGCGGCGCCGATATTCTGCATCAGCTGCTTGCGGTCGTCCGCCACCACCGACAGCACGCTCTGTTGCAGCATCACCTGCGGATCGGGCTTCCAGTCGCCCTTGGACGGATCCTGGAAGCCAGGCCCGAACAACCGGGTGTACAGACCAAGGGGCGAGGTTTCCGGCGGATTGGCATTGCTGCCACCCAGGCTCGAATAGCTTTCGCGCTTGTTGCCGCAGCAGGACACTTCGATGGACTTGAACCGTGTGCCATGGCCGATGGCATCGGCGATGGTCTGGTCGATGGTCTGGGCCTCGAAGATGGTATCGTTGTTGGGCGCGATGCCGGTGGTGATGGCGGCGACGCCGGTCCAGTGCTGGATGTTGGTCCTGTTGTCCACATAGGCGCGATAGCCGCTCAGCAGGTTCATCTTCGCCTTGAACGGCTTCAACGAGGCAAGTTGCGGCGTGTCTTCGTAGTTGGCGCCGGTGCTTTTGGGCAGGAATAGCGCCTTGGTGAGGCCACAGCCCCAGAAGAAGGTGCCGAAGCGGGTGGG
>CAYQZM010000292.1:0-27693 GCA_964421935.1 uncultured Rhizobium sp.
CGCTCCGATTGTCTGCCCCAGGTGCTGGATGGCATCGCCGCAGCCACGGATGCGGGGCTGAGGGTCAAGATCAACACCGTGGCCTTGAAGCACGACAATGCTGCCGAACTGCCCAGGCTGATCGAATGGGCCCATGCCAGAGATCTGGACATCACCCTGATCGAGACCATGCCGGTGGGCGCCGTGGATGAGGACCGTACGGACCAATTCCTGTCGCTGCAGGCGGTGCGGCAGGAACTGGAATCCTTCTGGACCCTGCACGACAGTCCCGAACGCAGCGGCGGCCCGGCGCGCTATGCGCGCATTGCCGAGACCGGCGGCAAGCTGGGATTCATCACCCCGCTCACCCACAATTTCTGCGACACCTGCAATCGCGTGCGGCTGACCTGCACGGGCACCTTGTTCATGTGCCTGGGCCAGGATTCGGCCGTGGACCTGCGCGAGCCGCTGCGTGCCTCTTCCGATGACGCGTTGCTCAACGCCGCCATCGACCGCGCCATGGCGGCCAAGCCCAAGGCGCATGATTTCCTGCTGCCGGTGCGCGGCGCCAAGCCTGCCGTGGCGCGTCACATGTCCATGACTGGCGGCTGACCATGGTGCGGCTGGTATTCCTGGGCAAGTTCGGCGAGATGGCGCCGGCGGATCTGTCGGAAGTGACCTTGCCGGGCGGGGTGCGGACCTTGTCGGACCTGCAGGCCTGGCTGGGCGAGAAAGCGCCTCTGCTGGCCCGGGCGATGGCGGCGACGCGCACGCGCCTGGTGCTTAATCAAGAGGTGGTACACGACTTGTCGCGCGTCCTCGTCAGCGGCGATGAAATTGCTTTCCTGCCCCCGATGAGCGGGGGCTGAGATGCAGGTTCGTATCATTGCTGAAGCTTTCGACCCGCAGGCCGAGGCGGCGGCCTTTTGTGCCGGCCGCGACGACACCGGCGCGCTTGTGACCTTCTGCGGCTATTGCCGGTCTGCCAACAAGGGTGCGGCGGTCGCGGAATTGCGGCTGGACCAGTATGAAGGCTTTACCGAAAAAGAAATCACCCGGATCGTGCAAGAGGTTGCGGGACGTTTTTCCTGCCCCGATCTGCTGGTGATCCACCGCGTTGGGGTAATAAAGCCGGGCGAGGCCATTGTCCTGGTGGCGGCGCTCGGGACCCATCGTGCCAATGCATTCGAGGCAGTGAAGATATTGATGGATTATCTGAAGACCGACGCGCCGCTGTGGAAAAAGGAGACCGGTCCTTCCGGCGCGCGCTGGGTCGAGCCGCGGGCCGAGGACTATGCCCGGCGCCAGCAGGCCGATAAGCCGGAGGCAGGCGCGGCATGAGTGCGGTTCTGGACGTGCCGGGCGGTGGCAAGCTGTCGGACGAGATTGCGTTTCGGCCGCTGAGAATCGCGGTGATGACCGTGTCGGACACCCGCGACGAAACCAATGATACATCCGGTGACCTGCTGGCGGGCCGAGTCGTGCGCGACGGGCATGTGCTGGCAAGCCGCGCCCTGGTCAAGGATGATGTCGGGCGAATTCAGGGTCAGCTCAAAGCCTGGATCGCCGATCCCGAGATCGCCGTGATCATCAGCACCGGAGGCACCGGCCTTACCGGGCGTGACGTGACCCCGGAAGCGGCACGGCCCCTGTTCGACAAGGCCATCGAAGGCTTCGAAACCGTCTGGCACATGATCAGCTTCGAAAGCGTGGGTCTTTCCACCATGCAGAGCCGCGCCTGTGCGGGGCTGGCGAACGGCACCTTGATCTTCTGTTTGCCGGGCTCCAACGGCGCCTGCAAGGATGGCTGGGACAAGCTGATCCGCTGGCAACTGGATGTGCGGCACCGGCCTTGCAATCTGGCCGAACTGACTCCCCGTTTTCAGGAGCGCTGATGGGCGAGCTGACGCATCTGGACAAGGGCGGTCATGCCCGCATGGTGGATGTGGGCGACAAGCCGGTGACGGCACGCGAGGCCTTGGCGGAAGGCCGGGTGCGCATGCAGCGCGGGACCTTGCACAAGGCGCTGTCCGGTGATGCCAAGAAAGGCAGCGTCACTGCAGCGGCCGAATTTGCCGGGGTCATGGCGGCGAAGAAAACGGCCGAACTGATCCCGCTTTGCCATCAGGTGCCGCTCTCCAGCATCAAGGTCGAGATCGCGGCCGATGAAGCCCAAAGCGGCCTGGTGGTGACGGCGCGCGCCAGAACGCAAGGCCAGACTGGGGTGGAAATGGAAGCGTTGACGGCGGTGTCGGTCGCCTGCCTGACCATTTACGACATGCTCAAGGCCTCCGACCGTGGCATGGTGATCGAAGGTATCACCTTGCTGGAAAAGCGTGGTGGCGCTTCGGGTGAGTATAAGCGTTAGCGCGCCGTAAAGCCGGCTTTCGTGAAGATCGTGCGCGCCGCCGGCCCTTCCAGAAACGCCAGGAACGCGCGCGCCGCTGGCGATGCGCTTTTGGTCAAGGCTACCGGATAGATGATGGCCGGGTGGGAATTCTCCGGGAATGTGCCGACCACCTTGACCGGCGCGATCTTCGCATCGGTGGCATAGACGATGCCGAACGGCGCCTCGCCGCGGGCCACATATTCCAGTGCCACCCGCACGTTTTCGGCCTGCACCACTTTGGGCGCGACCTTGTCCCACACGCCCAGGGCTGTCAGGGCTGCCTTGCCGTATTTGCCCGCCGGGACCGAAGCGGGATCAGCCATGGCGAGCTTGCCGTTGCCTAGCGCGCCGGCAAGATCGAAGCCGGGTGCAATCCGGGGCGCTGGTTTCGCGTCGCTTGCCGCTACCAGCACCAGCCGGTTGCCCAGCAGATCCTTGCGCGTGCGGGGCGCGATCTGGCCGGCCTTTTCCAGATAATCCATCCAATCGGTATCGGCGGAAAGGAAGATGTCGGCTGCCGCGCCCTGTTCGATCTGCCGTGCCAGGGTGGACGAAGCATTGAACGACAGGGTGACGGTAGTGCCGGTGCGCGCCTTATAGGAAGCGGCCACCTGTTTCAGGCTGTCGGTCAGCGACGCGGCGGCGAAGACCGTGACCGTCGTGTTTTGCGCCGCCGCGGGCAGCGGCACCAACAAGGCCAGGGCACCAAGGACAAGACGGCGGTTGGTGGACAAAAAAGTCCTCCCGGCTTAGCGTTTTGCGGGACGTTAGATACTGGCGGGAAGAACGTGACACAGGGGCCCGACCCTGCCAAGCGGCTGCTGGATGTGGCTGAGGCGCGGCGCCTCATGCTGGCCGGGGTCAGGGCTCTTGGCGCCGAGCAGGTGACGCTTGACGCTGCCCTGGGCCGTGTTCTGGCGCATCCTGTGACCGCCGCGCGCGATCAGCCGCCCTTCGCCGCCTCAGCCATGGATGGTTATGCGGTGCGCAGCGCCGACACACCCGGGCGTTTGGCCGTGATTGGCGAATCCGCGGCCGGCCATGGCTTCGCTGGACGCTGCGAAGCGGGTAATGCCGTCCGCGTCTCCACCGGCGCGGCGCTGCCGGACGGCGCCGACAGCATCGTGATTCAGGAAGATGTTCGCCGCGAGGGGGATCGCATCGAAGTGCCTGAAGTGTCAGCCGGTCATTTCATCCGGCGGCGGGGCATCGATTTCACCGCCGGCGCGGCCTTGCTGGACGCAGGCCGTGTGCTGGACGGCGTCGGCATCAGTCTGGCCGCGGCATCCGGCCTCGCCGAACTAACGGTCGTACGGCGACCCAGAGTGGCGATCCTCTCCAGCGGCGATGAATTGGCGGCGCCGGGACAGCCGCCCGGCCCCTGGCAGATCTTCGATTCCGCGACCTACGGTCTGGCAGGATTGATTGCGTCCTGGGGCGGCGAGGCCAAGCGGCTGGCCGTGGCAAAGGACGATCCGGCAGCGATCGCGCGGGCCGCGGAAGAGGGATTGGCAAACAGCGATCTGCTGCTGCTGATCGGCGGCGCATCGGTCGGCGACCATGACCATGCGCGTCCGGCCCTGATGCGGCTTGGCCTTGAAACGAAAGTCGGCAAGGTGGCTGTGCGGCCCGGCAAGCCAACCTGGTTCGGTATCACACCGCGCGGGCCGGTGCTGGGCCTGCCCGGCAACCCGGCTTCGGCAATGGTCTGTGCCTACCTCTTTCTCAAACCGTTGCTGTTGGCGCTGCAAGGCCGCGAGCCGCAGCCGCGATTCCTGCGTGCGCATCTGGCGGGGACGCTGCCGGCCAATGGGGGGCGCGAACATTATCTGCGCAGCGCGTTGAAGCCGGATGATAAGGGCCGTCTGACCGTGCGCGCCTTTGAAGACCAGGACTCGTCGCTGATCTCCATTTTTGCCGCCGCCAATGCCCTGATCCGTCTGGCGCCGGATGCGCCCGCGCAAGAGGAAGGTGCCTTGGTGGATGTGCTGCGGCTGGGCGAGGGACCATGCTGAGCGGCGAGGAGCTTCAGATCCTGGCCACCAGTTTCTGGGTGGCGGCCAATGCGGTGCTGTGGTCGCTGCCCTTTGCCATTGCTGCGGCCTTCGCTTTGTCCCGGCCGCGCCTTCCCGGCAAGCTGGTGCTCGACGCCGTCGCACATTTGCCCATCATCCTGCCGCCGGTGCTGGTGGGCTTTGTCCTCTTGATGCTGTTGGGTCGCCGGGGACAGATCGGAGCGCTGCTGGCTGAGGCCGGCATCCAGTTCGCCTTCACCGCCAAGGGTGCGGCGCTGGCGACGGCCGTGATGATCTTTCCCGTGTTTGTGCGCAGCATTCGCCTGGCTTTCGAAGCCACCGATCGCGGCCTGTTCGAGGCGGCGGCGGTGCTGCGCGCCGGCCCATGGGATCGCTTCTTTTCGGTCGCCTTGCCGCTGGCGGGCCCGGGCATCCTGGCTGGCATGGTGATGGCCTTCGCCACCGCCTTGGGTGAATTCGGCGCGGTCATCACCTTCGCCGCCAACATTCCGGGCAAGACCCAGACCCTGCCTTTGGCCATCTATGCGGTGCTGCAGCAGCCGGGCGGCGAGGCCGAGGCGGCCAGGCTGGCCACGCTTTCTTTTCTGCTGGCCTTGTTGGGGCTTTCGACAGCGGCGCTGTTGCAGCGCTGGGCAGTGCGGGAATGAGCCTGCTGAAAGCCGATATCGGGCTGCGGCAGGGTGCGTTTGCGCTCGAGGTTCACCTGGACGTGCCGGGCGACGGCATCACCGTGCTGTTCGGACCTTCGGGCAGCGGCAAGTCCACCCTCCTTGGTGTCCTGGCCGGCCTCGCGCGCGCGGATCATCAGGCTGTTACGCTGGATGGCCGCGATCTTTCGCGCCTGCCGCCGCACCGGCGCGGCATTGGCCTGGTCTTCCAGGACGCGCGACTTTTTCCCCATCTCAGTGTGCGCCGGAATATCGAATATGCCGCGCGCCGTGCCCCGCAAGATGCGCCCGCAATCGAGGACGTCGCGCGGTTCTTCGACATCACCGCATTACTGGACCGCCGGGTGCGCCATCTGTCCGGTGGAGAAAAAAGCCGGGTCGCATTGGCGCGCGCGCTTGCCTCACGCCCGGATTTCTTGGCGCTGGATGAGCCCTTCGCGGCGCTGGATGGGGCGCGGCGCCGCGCTTTCATCCAGGTGCTGGTCCACATGCACCGCTCCTGGCATCTTCCCATGATGGTGGTGACCCATAGTATCGATGATGCCGCGGCACTGGGATCGCATCTGGTGGCTTTGAAGGACGGACGGGTTGTGGCGGCCGGCGACTTCGCGGAGGCCAGCCGCAGGCCTGAATTTCAGGCCTTGCTCGACAGCCGCGATACCGGCAGCGCCGTGCGGCTTGCGCATAGCCAGCATGGCGGCCACTGGTTGCGGGCCGACCAGGTCCTCATCGCGGCCGAAGAACCCAAAGCCATCTCGGCCCGCAACATACTGGCCGGTACCGTGCAGCGGATGATCCCAGAGCCGGATGATGGTGTGCTGGTGGAACTGGCCACGGCAGCAGGCATCATCGTTTCTCGCCTGACGCCGGAAGCAGTGAAAGTGCTGAATCTTGCACCGCAAAAAAAGGCGTGGGCACTGGTCAAGGCCCACGCCCTTTGAGGGAGGCCGCGCCCCAGCCCGCTTCCCTTCCCGCCGCGGATGAGGTTAAGTATCCGTCATCATTGGACAATCAGGTCGGCTCTGGTGACGGCCGCGCCGGCAGGTTTAACTTTCACATCTCGTTCTGATTTGAGGAGTTTTGACATGAAGATGCGTACTGCCGCTGTCCTGCTTCTCGCCGCTGCGGCTTTTGTTCCTGACGTGGCCTCGGCCGCCTGCTCGACTTGCACCATTCAATCCAAGAAGGCAGCCAAAGGCGGCAAGTTCGAATACAAAATGAGCTGCATCCATGACACCAGTGGCGACGAGATCATGTCGACCGTGACCGCCGCCAATGACGGCGAAGCCATGAAGATGGCGAAAGGAAAGTGCCCATAAGCCGGGGTCGTTCGCGCGATAGAAAGGTGGCGCCAAACGCACTTGGGTGCATCACGCGCCGCCGTCTCATCGCTCTTTCGGCACTGGCTGCCGGCAGCGCCCAGGCTCAGCAGAAGAAGCCGGCGATTGTGAAGGCAAGCAAGAAAGTTGCCGGCTATATCGACAAGCCGGACATGAGCGCGCAGAACTGCGCGCAATGTCATTTCTATCTTGATCCCTTCGACTGCATGATTGTCCAGGGCCCGGTCAGTCCCTGGGGCTATTGCAATTATTTCGCCGACTGATCCGCCTGGCCGTCCGCCGCCTCGGGCGTTTCCACCGTCAGCCCTTCCAGCCATCTGATGATGGCGCTGTGGTCGGCGCCATAGCCCAGTCGCGCCTCTGCGTCGGACCAGGCGGTCCTGGTCGCATTCAGCAGGGGCAATACCAGGCTGGCGCGCGCGGCAAGCTGGGCGGCCAGCGCGACATTGGCCTTGAGAACCCCGAGCTGCAGACCGCTCTTGAACCGGCGCGTCGCCACATCCGATGCCAGGACTTTCGGCACTTCGGCGCCGCCCAACATGTCGCTGACATTCAGCAGGGTGCCCGCATCAAAGCCGAAATGGGCGCCCAGCCGGATGGCCTCACTGGCGGCGAGTAGCCGCACCGCGCGCAGATAATCGGCGATGGCGCCCGCCGCCTGGGCCGAGCCGGTGGCGCCGGTGCGAATGAGCTTGGCCGCGAGCTTGTCCAGGATCGGCCGGCAGCGTTCCACGGTCGGCTCTTCGCCGCCGACCAGAACGGTAAGCTGGCCCTCCTTGGCGGCGTCGGGCGTGCCGAAGGCCGGCGCATCCACGAGCTTGACGCCATGGGCATCGAGTTCCTTGGCCAGCGCCACCGTCTCCACCGGATCGGTGACCCCCAGATCCATCACGATGCCGCCGTTCTTGAAGCCGGTGGCAAGGCCTTCCCAGCCGAAACAGACCTCACGCAACTCTGCCGCAGATGGCAGCGCCGTCAGGATCACCTCGCAGTTCTGCGCCATCATCTTGGGCGAACCAACATTTAGGCCGCCGTAATTGTTGGAGAAGAATCGCGGCGTCAGGTCATCGGCGTCGTAGATCTGCAGGCCCGGAAAATCGGTCCATAGCAGGCGCAGGGCGATCTTGGAGCCAAAGGCTCCGATGCCGATCATGCCGACCGCTGGTGAGGACATGGCTTCTCCCCGAGCAGCGCGTCAGGCCGGATTGATCTTGAGCGCCTCGTCCAGCAGGAACAGATCGGTCAAAAGCGCTCTCAGATGGATCGAAGCGTTCAGATTGTCGACCAGTTGCGATCCGATCGTGGGCTGGGCCAGCACCAGGCGGATCGCCGCGGAAGCCTTGATGGCGTCCTGGCGCACGATATCCAGAAAGACGCCTGCTTCCGCACCATTGACGGTGGCGCCGGCTATCCTGGCCAAGGCCGCATCGGCCTTTTTCAGTGAGGCCCGGATGCCGCCGGTGGCGTCGTTATCCTCCTGGCGCCGGCCCTGGGCGGCATAAGCCAGCATGAATTCATATGTCTCTTCGACGGCGTCGATGGCTTCACCCAGTTCCATGATCCACCCTTCTGGAAATTTCGCGGGAGACGCTTGCCTAGACTTCGTCGCCGCCGGACCACCGACGCGAGTCATAGTGGTCCGTATATTCCTTGGGCGTGATCCAGCCCCGCAGCATCGAGCGCGTCAAGTGCCACTCATCGGGCCGCAAGGCGAAATACAGGTGGATGATCACCATGGTGACCAGCGCCATCGCGGCCAGACCATGAATGGCATAGACCACGCCCCAGGCGTCGGTAGACAGCCAATAAGGGTCACGCTGCCAGAAGGGCGTATCCACCTTCCGCCACATCAGCAGACCGGTGACGATGCCGGCCAGGATCAGGACGGAAATGGCCAAGTGATAGAGCTTCTGGGCCACCGAATATTTTCCCGGCTTGGCAAAGGGCGCCGCCACGTCCTTGCCGTCGGGCACCATGGCCCAGAAATTCTGCCAGAAGCTGGCGCGGATGATATGGACCAGCACAATGACGGTCAGGACCAGGCCGGTCACCCAATGGATACCGACCCATTCGAACTTCACGCCCAGGATCGGCAGGAACGCCGTCACGAGCAGGATCAGCACCGTGACGGCCATCAGCCAGTGATAGGCGCGATCAATGAATTTGTGCCGCCCAACGCGGCCGGCCGGTGTTGCCCCCGTCATTCCTTACCTCTGACCATGCTGTTGTGTTATCGGCCGCTCACTGTGGCTTGCCTGGCGATGCCACGGCCTTGAAGATGGCATGGGCGATGATGAAAGCGATGCCCGCGAACGCGAACCAGGGCAAAAACTCGTAGTTCGCGCCGATCAGGGTATCACCGCCGCCATAAATGGAACTGGCATAGCGAAACAGGGACATGCTTATGCCTTTGCGTCCCTGACCGCGCGCATGACCAGGTTTTCCATCAGCGGAATCTTGAACCCGTTATAGTTCAGGGGCCGCGCCCCGCGGGAGGCGGACTGCCCCGCCAGCTTGGCGAGGTTCTCGCTCAGGGGCTGGCCCTTGATGATCTGCTCGACCGATGTGAGGCGGCGTGGCACCGCGCTGACGCCACCGCAGGCGATGCGCGCATCCTGAACCGTGCCGTTCTGCACCTTCATGGCAGCGGCGACATTGACCAGCGGGAAGTCCCAGGTGTTCCGGTCGGCCACTTTCTCGAAATAGAAGTTGGCGTTGGCCCAGGCCTTGGGAAGCCGTATCGCAGTGAGGATTTCCTCGGGCTTGGTCGAGGTCAGGTGGGTGATATCGACCTTCGGCCCGATGAAGAATTCATCGGTGCCGATCACCCGCTGCCCGTTCGAGCTTTGCAGCACGAATTTGGCATCCAGCGCCACCAGGGCAGGTGCGCCGTCGGAGGGAGACACCGCCACGCAGCGGTCGGACTCAAACAAAGCGTGTTCGCGGTTGATGCCTTCGGGGGTATCGGCGAAGCAGGTATTGCCGCCGGCCCGGTAGCAGGGCAGGCCATAGCGGTAATAAAGACAGCGCGCGTCCTGGGAGGCGTTGCCGCCGATAGTGCCGGCATTGCGGATCTGCGGGCTTGCCACATGGCTGACGGCATCGACGAGCAGGCGGTACTTGGCCTTGATCACCGGATCACGCTCGATGTCGGTCAGGTTGGTCAGCGCACCGATTTCGACGCCGTCGGGCGTTTCCTTCACGCCCTTCATCTCGGCAATGCCGCTCAGGTCCACCACGGCCTTGGGGCGTTTGATGCGCTCCTTGAACCAGACCAGGCTGTCATAGCCCCCGGCCATCTTCCAGGCATCCTTGCCGTAACTGTCCAGCAGGCTCAGCGCATCCTTGAGCTGGGTGGGCTGGAACAGATCGAACTGGGGCATCATATCCTTGATGATCATGGCGTTTCCCCCTCAGACCGTATTGACCTGCAGGGGCTTGTGCGCCGGTGGCCGCCCCGCCAGATGATTGATGATCATGTCCGGTGTGACCGGTGTGCGGTTGAACAGATGCCCGCCCAGCGCATCGGCGATCGCCGATGTGATGGCGGAGGCGCCTGATCCCAGCACGGGTTCGCCCACACCCTTGACCCCGATCGGGTTCTGCGGATCGGGCTTTTCGACCGCGGCCCAGCCCACCTCCACGGGAACGTCGAGATAGGTGGGCAGCTTGCCCTGGTGGAAGCCCACCGAGGCGGGGATGCCCAGCTTGGGATCATAGATATGGCGTTCCATCACCATGCCGATGCCCATCACATTGCCGCCGGAAATCTGGTGGCCCAGGCCCAGCGGGTGCAGCACCGTGCCGCAATCGGCGACGCTGATCATGTCCTTGATCTCGAACTTGCCGGTCTCGGTATCGAGCTCGATCTGCGCCATGGAGACCGACAGGCCCGGGGTGACGCCGACGCGCGGAAGATTGTCCTTCGCCGCCGCGATCAAACCGGTGCCGGCGATCATCGCCACCGAGGCCTTGGTGATGGCGTTGAGATCCTCCGGCACGTCCTTGCCGCTATACTTGCCGCCGAGCGCGATGGCCTTGTCGGCTGCCTCCTTGAAGGTGAGCGACTTGGAAGCGTCGCTCTTGTGGACGACCTTCTCCTTGCCCAGCACATAGTCGGCCGGTTGGCCGCCATGGGTCTTGGCGGCGATGTCGGTCAGCTTGTCCTTCATGTCCATCGCGGCCGCATACATGGTGCGCGATTGGGTGGAGGAACTCAGGCTGCCGGCCTGGGGCGAGTTGAAGGGCAGGCCCTTGCGGGTATCGCCTCGCTCGATCACCACATTCTCCCAGTCGCAGTTCAGCAGGTCCGCGGCGACGCGCGCGGTGGCCGAATGGGAATAGGTGCCCAGATTGCCGATGCCGGTATGGACATGCAGCTTGCCGTCCGAAGTGATGCGAACCAGGCCGTCAAAGCCGTTGGTGCCGGCCGAGTGATAGCCCTGGCCGATGCCGATGCCGATCACTTTCGAGCCGGTCCTCTGGCCCGACAGCTTCTTGCGGTCGTCCCACTTGAACATCTGCGCGGCCTTGTCCAGCGCTTCCTTCTGGAAGGCGCTCGTCAGCGGCCCACGCTCCTTGCCGATCTTGCCGTTATTGTCGGGCGCATTGATGCGGCGGATGGCGATGCGGTCGATGTTGAGCTGCTTGGCCGCCTTGTCGAACATCGGCTCGACCAGCGCGGCGAACTGGTTCTCGCCCGGACCACGATGGGCGCCGACCGGCACGGTATTGGTCAGCACCGGCACGCTGCGGAATTTGCACGCATCGGGCTGGTACATCATGGTGAGCGCGTTGCCGGCGGCGCGGAAGTCGCCCGCGGTCGCATGCGGTCCGCTTTCCTGCACCAGGTACATGTCGGCGGCCAGGAGCTTGCCGTTCGGCGCAAAGCCCATCTTGATATAGCCCTGGAAGCCGGGCCGGGCCGCGCCGATGCCGTATTCGTCGGTGCGGGTGATGCGGTGCATCAGCGGCCGGTTGATCTTCTTGGACAGGAGCGCGGCGATCGCCATGTTGGGATAGCCGGGGATCTTGCTGCCGAAGCCGCCGCCGCAATATTCCGCGATCAGCACCAGGTTTTCCGGCGGGATGCCGATATAGCGGGCGATATTGGCAATCGCGGCGGTGTGGCTCTGGTTGGAGCCGTGCAGGAAGCATTTGCCGCCCTGCCAATAAGCGAAGGCGGTGCGGGTTTCCATGCAGTTATGGGAATAGGTGCCGGTGACGAAGCTCTCCTCGATCGTCACTTTGGCGTTCTTGAAGCCGGCATCCACATCGCCATAGCTCCATTCCTCCGCCGCGTGGCCCATCGGCATCTTGGTGTCGCCGGCGCTGGCGAAATCGGCCGCATCCCATTTGACGGTCTGCAGCTTGATCTGGCCGGCCGCGACATTGCCCGCTGTGCGCGCATTGGGACCGCCGGGGAACAGGCTTTCCAGCGGGTCCACCACATGGGGCAGCTGCTGGAAGTCGATCTTGATCGCCTCGATCGCGTCGGCGGCGATCTGCTCGTTTTCCGCCGCGACCGCCAGGATCGGGTCGCCAATATAATAGACTTCATCCTTTGCCAGGATCGGCAGGGCCGGCGGCGGGAATTGCGGCACATCATCGGCCGTCAGGATTCCCAGCACGCCCTTCATCTTGAGCGCCTCGGAGGTGTCGATGCTCTTGATCTTGGCGTGGGGGATGGGGCTCGTCAGGGTCTTGCAGAACGCCATATTGTCGGCGCGGAAGTCTTCCGCATATTTGGCCCGGCCGGTGACCTTGGCCTCGACGTCCATGGGCGTGAAATCTTTGCCGATCAGATTGTATGCCATCGGTTAGGCCTCCCGCGATGCGGTCATGACCGCCTTGAGATAGTGATCGTAGGCGCCGCAGCGGCACAGATTGCCCGACATGCCGCGCCGCGCTTCGTCCACGGTCGGCGTGGGGTTATGCTTGAGCAGCGCCACCGCCGCGACCACCTGGCCCGATGTGCAGAAACCGCATTGCGGTCCCAGTTCCTTGATCATGGCCGCCTGCACTTTATGCAGTTCGCCATTGGGGCCTTCGATCCCTTCGATGGTCGTGATCTTCCGGCCCCGCACGCTGTGCGTCAGTGTCGAGCAGGAATAGGTGGCGACATCGTCGACCATCACCTTGCAGGCGCCGCACTCGGAATGGTCGCAGCCCAGCTTGGTGCCGGTAAGTCCCAGCTTGTAGCGGATGGTATGGACCAGGGTCTCGTTGGGCAGCACGTCGACGCGGCGCGGCTTGCCGTTGACGTTCAAGGTCACCAGGCGCTCGACCGCGCCGGCGGCCCGGCTGCCCGCGCCATAGCGCTCATAGACCAGATAGCCGGCGGCCGAGACGGCGACGCCGGAGGCGATCACGCCCTTGATAACGGCGCGCCGTGAAGCTCTGAGACCGGGTTGTCCGGAATCGGATTTGGTTTTGTCAGCGTCTGACATGCGGGCTCCCTCGATGTGAGAGCGGGGCAGGTCACTTACTCTGCGTGGGAATGGCAGGTGCTACATGAAAAACGCTAAAGTACCCATTCCCTAGACACGCATCCCGCCCAGCTGATTGTCATTTTGAAAAAAGTAAATCATAGGGCCCCCAGCCCGGCAATAGTCGCGGGGCATGACGGGGTCGCCGATAAATCAAATGCTTGTTATTGCGGAGGATGTCGTTATATCCAAATGGATATAACGAGGCTCAGTGTGGACGGGCGAAACGCTGGTGCAAATCCAGGCTGAGTCGGAACGCCGCCTTCAAATCATCATTGGAAAGCAGAGATTGCAGTGCAGCATCGCGGCAGGACTGGGCGTCCGCATTGCCGCCATCCTGAGCCAGGTCGCACCAGGCATAGGCCTTGATGTAATCTTTCTCCACGCCCGCCCCGTAGAAGTAGAGGCTGCCTAGCATCATCTGCCCCTCCGGCTGACCATGTTCGGCGGCCTTGCGCAGCCAGTAAGCCGCCTTCTGGTTGTCGACCACCACACCCATCCCGCGGTGATACATGAAACCGAGTCCCGCCTGGGCCGCGGCATCCTCGGCTTGGGCCAAGGGCTGCCAGATCTTCATGGCTTTGGCGAAATCGCCGCTGTTGTAGGCGGAGAGGCCCTGGCGAAAGGCCGCGTCTGCCGGCGCCGCAAATGAAGACGTCACCGGGACGTCGGCCCCGATCAAGATGAGCAGCCAGATGCAAAGGAGATGCAGGAGCGAAAACCGTTCGCGTCTGGTTCGGGTGTCCGGCAAATTGCGCTCCCTTGGCCGGACTGTGGCAGGGCGGCCATTCTTGTCAATGTCGCGATGACAACGCGCTTGCCTGCACGCCGGCATCAAATTCTAATATGGGGCGAAGGTCGGCGCGTGATTCCTTGCGCGCGCGCGAGAGTGTTTCATGCCCCATCTTTCCATTCGTGTCGATTTTGAGCCATCCGGCAGTGCGCTGGGCCCGGGCATGGCGCAACTCCTGGAACGGGTGGCAGCACAAGGTTCCATCCGCAGCGCTGCCGCCTCGATGGGCATGAGCTATCGCAAGGCGTGGCTGTTGATCCAGGAGATGCAGGACACGTTCAACGGCACGGTCGTCACCACCGAAATCGGCGGCAGCGATGGCGGCGGCACCAAGCTGACCGAGCTGGGCACCAATCTGCTCAAGACCTATCGCCGGATCGAGAGCCGTGCCCTGCGAGCGGCGGAGGCCGACCTGGATGCTTTGGCCGCGCTGGTCAAAGCCAATGCGCCGCGGCGCCGGTCTGGTCGCCGTAAAGCTTCCAAAACGGCGTGACGCGCTAAGGTGCCGCAGCGTCCGAACCCGGCGGAAGCTGATAGCCGCCTCCCAGGGCCTTGAATAGTCCGACCGAGGCGGCAAGCCGCGCGCGGCGCACATCGGCCAGCTGGTCGCGCGCGGCATAGAGCGTGCGTTCCGCATCGGTCACAATCAGGAAGTCGGCATACCCGGCGCCATACTTGCGCTGTGCGGCCGACAGCACTTTCTCGTCCTGTGCCATCTGGTCGGTGAGCGCCGCTTCCTGGGCGGTGAGATGAGCAAGACTGCCCAGCGCGTTTTCCACATCGGTGAAGGCATTGAGCACCGCGGCGCGATAGGCCGCCAGCAATTCCTCCTCATGCGCGCGCGCCTCGTCGGTGATGGCGGCGTTGCGGCCGCCGTCGAAAATGGTTTGTACCAAAGCGGCTCCGGCGGCCGTGCCCAGGCCCAGACCGGGCAAGGTGTCGATGGCGGCGGCCAGCGCCGGATATTGCAGCCCCGCGGAAGCATTCAAGGTGATGGCGGGCAGGAAGGCGGTGCGCGCCGCTTCCAGATTGGCATGCGCCGAAAGAAGATTGGCTTCCGCCGAGGCGATATCGGGGCGGCGGCGTAGCAAGGCCAGAGGCAGGCCCGGCCTCACGGGCGGCGCTTTCAGATCGCCCAGCTCTGTGCCGGAAACGTCAAAACCTTCGGGCGGGCGGCCAAGCAGAATGGCGAGCGCATCGCGCGTCTCCAGCTCCTGTTGTTGCAGCACCGGCAACTGGGCGCGCTGGGCGGCCATGTTGGCGCGCTCCTGGATCAGATCGGCCGGGGCGGCATAGCCCGCATTCACACGCCGCTGCACCACATCGAGGGTGGATTGCGACGCCCGGATATTGGCCTGGGTCACGGCAATACGCTGGCGCAGGGACAGAAGCTGGAAATAGGTGTCGGCGACACTTCCGGTAACCGTGAGGGCCACGGTGGTGCGGTCGGCGGCACTGGCGGCGCGGGCGCTTTCGGCGGCATTCAGCAGGTCACGGTTCTTGCCCCAGAAGTCCAGTTCATAACTGGCACCCAAGGCGGCGCTGTAATCGGTTTCATGGGCGGAGACGCCGCTGGTCTGACCGTAGAATGTATTCACCGTGCCGTTGAAGTTCACGGTGGGAAGCAGCGCCGCGCCGGCCTGCCGCGCCCGCGCGTCCGCCTGTCTCAGGCGCGCGCCGGCCTGCGCGAGATCCAGATTTTGCGCCTGCGCTGTGGCGATCAGGCTGTCGAGCTGGGGATCGCCGTAACCTTTCCACCAGTCGGCGGCGGGCCAGAGCGGCGCGCTGCCGGAAGGCATCTCCTGAAAAGCGGCAGGAATGTCGCTGGCGGAAAGCACCGGCGCCGGCGTGTGGCTGCATGCGGCCAGGATCAAGGCGGTGCCGGCGAGAAGCAGCTTTCTCATGCCGCCTCGTCCTGTTTGGGTCCGCTGAAGCGCTCGGCCAGGGCGGGCAGCACCACAAGATTCAGAAAGGTGGAGCTCAGCAGGCCGCCCAGCACTGTGACCGCCATCGGCCCTTCGATTTCCTGCCCCGGCTGGTTCATGCCGATGGCCAGCGGCAACAGGCCCAGCGCCGTCACCGTGGCTGTCATCAGGATGGGCACCAGCCGCTCGCGCGCGCCCTGCTGGACGGTCTCGGCATTCCAGGGCGCGCCTTCGACCTCCACCAGATGCTCGTAATGCGCCAGCAGCAGGATGGCGTTGCGGGCGCTGATGCCGAAGACGGTGACCAGTCCGACCATGGTACCCACCGTCAGCCCAAGGCCGGCGATCGTGATGGCCGCCACCGATCCGATCAGGCTGAAGGGCAGGTTGACCAGCACCAGCCAGCTATTGGCCCGCCACTGGAAACAGATCGCCAGGATCACGCCGATCAGCACCAACGCAAAGCCGGTGTAGAGCAGAAGCTCGTTGCGGCTGGCGGTCTGGGCCTCGGCGGCGCCGGTGAATTCGACATAGGTGCCCGGCGGCAGCTTGATCGCTGCCACTTTCGCCTTGGCGTCGTCCACTGTGGCCTGGAGGCTGCGGCCTACGACATTGAAGGTCACGGCCACATAACGCTGACCGCCGTCATGGGTGACGCGGAAGCGGCTTTCAGACGGGGCGATGCGCGCCACCTGTGACAGCGGCACCGGTCCGAAAGGCCCCGCAATCATCAGGCTGGACAGCATTTCCGGCCGGTTACGCTGGGCTTGCGGCAGCAGGATCACCACATTCACCGAGCGGATGCCGGCATAGGTCTGCCCGACCTGCAGGCCGGAATAATTGGTCTGGACCGCATCCAGCACGTCCGAAAGTTTCAGCCCGCTTGCCGCCAGCGCGGCGCGGTCAACCTCCAGCGACAGGGTCGGCGTGCCGCTTTGCAGCTTGAATTGCAGGTCGGCGATGCCATCGGTGCCGCGCAAGCTCTGGGTGATGCGGCGTCCCACCGTATCCAGCGTGTCCAGATTGTCGCCGAACACCTTGACCGCGATGTCGGCGGTCTCGCCGGTGATGCTTTCGCTGATCCGGTCGCCCAGGAATGTCACCACTTCCGACTGCAGGCCGGGATAACGGGCCAGAATTTTCCGCAGCGCGTCCTGGGCCTCGCCCTGGTCCACATCGGCATCGGGCTTCAGCTCGACATGGAATTCGCTCTGGTGCGTGCCCCAGGTATCTTCACCCAGGCTGGCGCGGCCAATCTGCTGCTCGATGGTGCCAACATAGGGCAAGGCCAGAACATCGCGGCTGATGCGCGCGCCCGCGGCCATCATCTCGTCCAGCGAGGTGCCAGGAACCGAGCTGGTCACCTGCATCACGAAATGGCCTTCGCGGAAATCCGGCATGAAGCTGGCGGGCAGGAAAGGCAGCGCCGCAACGGCCGCGATGGTCAGAACCGCCAGCACCGCCAGCATGACGCGCAAGCTGCGATAGCCACGGGAAATCGCCTGGTCCTGCCACTGCTTCAGGCGCCCGATCCAGCCCTGATCGGCATGGGTAGTTCGGGTCTTGAGCAGCAGTGCCACCAGCGCGGGCGTCGCGGTCAGCGCCACGCCCAGCGAGGCCAGCACCGCCAGGATGAAAGCCAGCGCCAGCGCGCCGACGAAATGGCCCTGCACGCTGGAGGAAAACAGCTCCGGCAGGAAGATGATGATCACCACCAAGGTGGCGTAGACCACGGGCCCCCGCACCTCGAGCGTGGCGTTGCGGATGACCGCCAGGCGCGAGCGCGGTTCTGCAAGCCTGGCATTCTCGGCCAGCCGCCGCAGAATATTCTCGATGCCGATAATGGCGTCGTCTACGAGCACGCCCAGTGCCACCGCGAATCCGCCAAGCGTCATGGTGTTGAGGGTCAGGCCCGCGCGGTTCAGCACCGCCACGGCCGCCATCAGCGAGAGGGGAATGGCGAGGAACGTGATCAGGGCTGCACGCCAGTCGCGCAGGAACAGGAACAGCACGACCAGGATCAGCACCGCCGCGATCACCAGCGAGCGCTCCAGGCTGGACAGAGCGCGTTCGATAAAATTGGCCGGACGATGCAGGGCCGGGTAGACGGTGATGCCTTGCGCCTTCAGCGCCGGAACGAGCTGTGCCAGCGCTTTTTCGACGGCGCGCGTGGTGTCCAGCGTGTTGGCGCCATACTGACTGGCAAGGGACAGAAGCACGCCCTTGCGGCCCATGATCACGGCATCGCCGGAACGCAGCGCGGGCGCTTCGGTTACGGTGGCGATTTGGCCGATGGTAATTGGCGTTTTGCCGCGCACCGCCAGCACCGCATCGCGCACCGCGCCGACATCCGGCGTGGGAACGGGGGTCTGGATCAGCACCCGCTGATGGGCAAGATCGACAAAGCCGGCGCCGCGCAGCGCCAGCGCGCCGCGCGCGGAATCGGAAAGATCCGTCAGGGTGAAGCCATAAGACGTCATCCGCTTCAGATCGGGCTGGATGTGAATCTCGCGCACCGCGCCGCCGAAGATGATGACATGGGCCACCCCCGGCACCGCCAGCAGCGCCGGCTTCATGACCCATTCGGCCTGATCGCGCAGCGCGAAAGGCGAAAGCTTGTCCGACACCAGACCGATCTTGAGCAGGTCCATGGTGCTGGAAACGAGCGGCGACAGGCGCGGAGTGTCCACCCCCGTCGGCAGGGTGCTGCCCAATTCGCTCAGGCGTTCGGAAATGCCCTCGCGCGCGGCATTGAGATCGATCCGGTCGGCGAACTGGATAGTGATGACCGACAGGCCTGGAATGGATTCGGAACGGATGGTGGCCAGGCCGGGTGTGCCATTGACAGCGTTCTCGATCGGCTTGGTGACCAGTTGCTCCACTTGCTCGGCGGTGAAGCCGGGCGCTTCGGTCTGGATGTCGGCGCTGGACGGCACGAATTCAGGAAACACGTCCAGCGGTGCGGTCTGTGTCGCCCACACACCCAGCGCCAGCGCGATCAGGGTCAGGGTCGCGATGGTGCCTGCGAAGCGCACGCACAGATCAACGAGCCAGCGCACGCTTATTCCTCGGCTTCGGTGCTGGGATTGAGTTCACGAGCCAGAAGCAGGCCGGCGCCGTTGATCACCATGGCCTGGCCGGGCTGAATGCCGTTTGCTTGCGGCAGGAAGTAGCCGCCGGTCATGGCCTTGGCGGGATCGATAGCCATCCGCTGGAATTTGCCGGGCTCCCGCTCCACATAGGCCCAGGCCTGGTTCTGGCCATAGACCAGGGCGGCAATGGGAACCATCACACCCGCCATGGCCGCGCCGACCGGCACGTCCACCGTGACGTGCTCGTTCTGGGCCAGATCGCTGCCATCCACCAGGATATAGAAGCCACGGCCGGGAAAAGCCGGGTCAGCGGGCGCGTCCCAGACGGTATGGGCGGTCCAACTCTGGCGTGCCGCACCCAGCCGTGTGACCCGCACCTGATGCGGCATTTCATTGCCCAGCGCGCCCAGCGGGAAGGTGGCGCGCACCAGCACGCTGGCGCCGGAGGCGAGACGGGCGCGGAGCGTCGTCAGTGCCGGTGCGCCGCGTCCCAGCGAGGCTTCTGCCTTGCGCCGGGCCAGCATCAGTGCGGCCTCGTCGGCGGCGGCCTTGGCGTTGGCGGTTTCCACCACCTCGCGCGAAACAGCGGCTTCCTCACCGGTGGCCAGCGACCTGGCGCGGGCTGCGGCGGCCTGGCTTTGTGCCGCGGCGGCCTGGGCGGTCATCACATCCGCGTCAAGCTGGGCAAAGCTGTCCAGCGCCACCACCACGCCATAACCGCTGACGGTGGCGCGATAGCTGGCGGCCTGCGCCGGCTGTGTGGCTAGTCCCAAGCTTCTGATTTCTTCAGCCGTCAGGGAGACGCCGGTCTCCGTCCCGGCTTTCTCGGCCGCCGGCTTTTTTTCCTCGCCGTCCGGCTTGCCGCAGGCAGCCAAGGCCAGCAGCAACAATGCCGTGCAGAGCCGAAAATGGGCGAGCCCCCTCATGCCGCGATCCTAGCATCGTTTTTCGCGGACGCCGTGATACCGGCGCGGACCTGCGCGAATTTTCTCATGACTGGCCGATGCTCAATGGACCGGGTCTAGGATCAGCAGCTTGGCCGTTCCCGGCACGGTCTGGTACCGCTGCCGGTCGTTTTCCGGCACCGCGGTGTTGACCTTGGTGTCGGCGGCAACCGTGTAGATACGGCCGCTTGTGTGATCGAGCGCCATGGTGCGCGCGCCCTGCATGGTGGTGACCGGCGGCAAGGTCACGAACTGGCCGTCCTTTTGCGTTACGATGGACAAGGTGCCGTCGCGATTGGAGCTGAAGGCAAGGCCCCGCTGGCCATCGAACTCGGCAAAGTCGGTCCCGGCGCCGATCGGCAGCGTGGCCAACACATTGCCGTTACTGGCATCCACAACATCCATGGCCTTGTTGCCGCAGCTGGCGAACAGGCGCATATGCGCCCGGTCGATGGCCAGACCATGCGGCGTCTTGCAGCCGGTCAGCGGCCAATGGGCATCGGCGACATTCTTGCCAAGATCCATACGCACGATCTCGTTCTTATCCTCGCCGTCCACATAGAATTTTCCGTTGCCCCCCAGCACGCCGAATTCCAGCGGGCCGCCGCCATCGATGCTGGCCACCAGCGAGTCCGACTTGGGGTCAATAACGTCCACCTTGCCGGAATCGCCGGTGATCACCAGCACATGGCCGCTGACGGCATCGTAGACAATGCCGTCAGCATCGGGCTCCACCTTGATGCGCTTTAATTCCTGAAGGGTCTTCAGATCGCACGCGATCGCCACGCCGGCCTTGCCGTCATCGGTATAGCCCTTGCCCAGCGCGGGAAGCGCCGCCGCGCCATGGGTAACGCCCCCGACATTGAGTGTCCCCGCAACCTTGCCGGCCTTGAGGTCCACGACCGTCATGGCCGGACCGTGCGCGATAAAAGCTTTCGTGCCGCTGGGGTCGAGCACGACATAGTCCCAGCGATCGGGCGCGCCGATCGGAATGGTCTTGGTTATCCGGTAGGTGAGGGACGGTTGCGCCTCGGCCTGTACCGCGCCGGCGGCCAGAACAACCAGCGCGGCGATCCATTTGCCCGCCATCTTTTTCCCTGAAACCTGGCTTCCGAAGATCAGGCTAGCGCCGCAATGCGAAAAAGGCGCGAAAGATTCAACGATGTTGGGAATTTGTATAACGCCACGCGCGGTGCGCGTCAGTCCGCAGCTTGCGGCGATGGCAATGTCACCGGAAAGGAGAGTGTGATGCCAAGCCCCGGCGCACCATCGTCGCGCAGGGCAATGTCCGCATTGTGCAATTCTGCGATGGCGGCCACCAGGGCAAGCCCAAGCCCGTAACCGGGCCGTGAGCGGCTGGCCTCGCGGCGGTAAAGTCGCTGGAACAACTTGGCATGCTCCTCGCGCGGCACGCCGGGGCCGTCATCATTGACCGTGATCACTGCCCGGTCCTCTGTGCGCGAAAGAAGCAACGTGATGCGCGTTCCTTCGGGCGTATGCAGGATTGCATTCTCGATCAGGTTCGACAGCAGTTGGATGATCAGGGCCCGGTCGCCACGGATCGATACCTCGGTCTTCAGCTTCAACTCCAGATGATGACCGCCGGCCTCGGCCACCGCGCCGAACACGTCCCGCACATGGGTCACAAGCGGTCCCAGCGCGATCTGGGTGAAATCGGCGCGGCGCGCACCGCCCTCGATCTGGGCGATGCGCAACAGGGAGGCGAAGAGCTGAAGGATCTCATCGGTTTTCTCGATCGCCGCAGTCAGCGCCTCGGCATAATCTTTCGCCTCGTGGGATTCCTCGCGCGCCCGTTCCAGCCGCTGGCGCAAATGACTGACGGGCGTACGCAAGTCATGGGCGATGTCGTTGGTGACCTGACGCAGATTTTCCATCAGCGCCGCGATGCGGTCGAGCATTTCATTGATGGTGCCGGCCAGCCGGTCCAGCTCGTCATGGGCGCCGCGCACGGGAATGCGCGCCTTCAGGTCGCCATCCATGATGGCGCGGCAAGCTCGCGCCATGGCATCGCTGCGTTGCAGGAAGCTGCGGCTGACCAGGGTGCCGCCGCCGATCGCCAGCAACATGGCCAGGGCGAAGAGCCAGGCCAGGGTCTGCAGGATCTCCCGCTCGGCGGCATGCACACGCTGAAGGTCGCTGCCGGCATAGACGTAAAGACCGGGAGCGAGAAAATCGCCTGCCCCCAATATGTCATGGTCGGGACCTGTACCCGGCAAGGACACGATGCCGCTGCGTGGCGCCATCGGCGGCAGATTGCCGGCAACCCGCTTGCCGTCTTTCTGCAGCAGGAAGAAATCGGAAGCCCCTGGCGCGCTCATGATCTGCTCCAGCACTTCTTGGGCTTCCGCGATCCCCTGGGCGGCATAGCCGTTGCGCATCGCGGCAATGTCGGCACGGGAGAATTCCACGACCTGGTCGCGGAATGCGCGATCGGTCATCACAAAGACCACGCTTCCCAGCACCAATACCGAAAGCGCGAAAATGCCGGCATAAATCGCCGACAGGCGGAACGCTTCGGTATGAAGGAACCTAATCCGCACGCAGGACGTAGCCCGAGCCGCGCACGGTATGGATCAGCTCGGCGCCGAAGCCGCGGTCCACCTTGGAGCGCAGGCGGCTGAGGTGCGTCTCCACGATGTTGGTGCGGGGATCAAAATGCAGATCCCAGACATTTTCCAGCAGCATGGTGCGCGTCACCACCCGGCCGGCATTGCGCAGCAGATATTCCAGCAGCCGAAATTCCTGCGGCTGCAGCTCGATGTTCCTGCCGCCGCGGCTGGCGGTACGGCGGATCAGGTCCATCTCCAGATCCGCAGCGCGCAATCTGGTCGGCTCGCCCGCTTCGCTGCGCCGGCGGGTGATGGCATTGACCCGCGCCAGCAGCTCGGAAAAGGCAAAGGGCTTGACCAGATAATCGTCGGCGCCGCCTTCCAGGCCCGCTACCCGGTCGTCCAGCCCGCTCATGGTGGTGAGGAACAGGACGGGCGTCTGGCGGCCTTCCGCCCGAAGCTGCTTGACCAGGCTGAGGCCATCCAGTCCCGGCAGCATGCGGTCCACGATCAGTGCGCTGTGCTCGCCGGCACGGGCGCGCGCCAGGCCTTCAACGCCGTCATGCGCCTGCTCCACATTGTGGCCCTGATTTTCCAGGGCATGAACGATATGACCGGCGGTCTCGCGATCGTCCTCGATCAGCAACACTCTCACGGTCTGCTCCTTTGGTCGCCGCCTGCTCTGCTACTGTGTGACGGCGGCGTAACCAATAACAAGCCCTAGGCGGACTGAAACCGTATGTCGCGGCCAGGTTGATTTTTCGTATAGCCGCCGTCACCGCAACGTCAAACAGGCATGGGACTAGGGCGCCCGTAAAGACGGGCAGATCAATTCATGCGACCGGCAAGGGCGGCGCCGCCGAAGGGCGATTCCGCACATGGGAAGCATTTGCCCTGCATTTCAGAAGCAAGGGGATTTCATGCTTTCCATTCATGCGAGCCGGCTGCGCAATTCCGCCGCCATTCTGACGCTTGTCCTTTCGGGCGCTCTGGCCCCGGCATCGGCGCAACAGGTTGCCGCCAATGCCAACAGCTTCACCAACACCAACTCCGCCGGTGAGGTCGAGACGGTGGTGGTGACGGGGACCGCCTTCGATCCGGAGACCGCGCCGGCCAAGTCGTCGTTGGATACGATGGAGCCCCAGACCATCATCAGCAAATCCTATATCCAGGATTCGGTGGCGGCGACCGGGACCTACACCACCATCCTGGCGATCGCGCCCAGCATGACCGGCACGGACCTGAATGGCCCCGGCCTTTCGGATGGCGGCGTCAAGAACACGCTGCGCGGTCTTTCCGACGGCAATTTCGGCATCAATTTCGACGGCGTGCCCTTCGGTGATACCAACGGACCCACGCACCATTCCCAGTCCTATTTTCCGGCCAGTGCCATCGGTGACATCGTGGTGGACCGCGGTCCCGGCAACGCCGGCAATATGGGACCATCGACATACGGCGGCTCGATCAACCTTTTCTCGGAAGCGCTGACGGCGGAGAACCATGCCCGGGTGAGTGCCATTGCCGGCAGCTGGGGCACAACATTGCTCAACGGCAATTATCAGACAGGCGATCTGCAACTGGGCGGCTTCGGCGACCGCCTGATGGTCAATTTCCAGGACACCAACTCGGCCGGCTATCTTACGCACCAGACCAGCGCGGCGCAGAATTACCTGGTCAAGAACCAGCTCGAGCTCTCGCCCACCTGGACCGTTACCTTCTTTGCCAATTTCAACGGCCTTTTCCAGGGGCTGGAAGACAATTCCGGCGCCACGGCGGCCCAGCTTGTCGCCTATGGGAAGGATTATTCACTGCAGACCACCAATCCGGCGGCGGGGACGTACTATGGCTACAACCATGTCCATAAGAAGACGGACCTGGACTATGTGCGGGTGCAGGGCGATCTAACCAGTACCATCCATCTCGACAACACGTTTTACAGCCTTGCCTATGTCAACAAGACCTTGAGCACCACTTCGGTTCAGCAGACCGCGGCCGACATCGCCAAGGGTGTCACCGAAGGCAATGGCAGCATCGTCAACGGCGTCAGTTTCCCCAACGACGTGCCCGGCTATACCAAGCAGAATGCCTATCGCAACTGGGGTAACATTCTGCGGCTTTCCGGCGATTACGATTTCGGCTGGCTGAAGGGCCAGGTGCGCACCGGCGTGTGGTGGGAACATTCCTCGTCCCAGCGCGAGCGGTCCGATTTTGACGCCACCAAATGCTTTGCCTCGGCCGACTGCAATCCCTGGCATGACAACAGCTTCGCGGATTCGCGCCTGTTCACCGGCCAGAAGACGCCGACCTCTGCCTTCGTGCCCGGGCGCGGCGGCTACTTCGAATATATCGAGCATTCAGGCTGGGATCAGTATCAGCCTTTCGTCGAGCTGGAGATGAAGCCCACCGACGACCTCACCATCACACCGGGTTTCAAATATGTCTGGTGGAATCACTATGTGAATGCGCCGCTGGAGCAGAAGACCAAGCCGGTGGTCCCGGTCGTGGCCTCCTTCACAACCACTCGCGACCTCCCGTTCCTGATGGTCAACTACAAGATCCAGCCGAGCTGGAGCGTCTATGCCCAGTATGCCCAGGGCATCTATGTGCCGGACATCAGCGCCTTCGAGCAGTCCGTGCCCAGCGCGGTCTTTCCCAAGGCGGAGACCACCACCAACTATCAGCTCGGCACCGTCTATTATGCCGACAACTGGACCTTCGACGGCGACATCTATTACATCGGCGTGGACAACAATATCTCCTTCCAGTCCTGCACCTCGCCCCCCTTTACCGGACCGGTGGGCGAGACCTGCGCCACCAACACGGGCGTCGCAACCTACAAGGGCATCGAGGCGGAGGGTACTTATGCGTTCCAGGGCGACCTGGAAGGTTTGGCCGTCTTCCTGAATGGCTCGCTCAATTCCTCCAAGAGCGGCGGCAAGTGGCTGAAGCAGGCGCCGATGTGGACCTCCGCCGGCGGCATTTTCTACAAGCGCGACTTCTGGAAGCTGTCGCTGATCGACAAGGTCGTTGGTCAGCAATATTCCGACAATGCCGACACACCCTTCTACAACCTGGGCGCCTATAACCAGATGGACTTCAAGGGCAGCGCCACCTTCGACAATCTGGAGTTCAGCCTGGGCGTTTATAATGTGCTCAATTCGCGCAGCCTGGCCTCGGTCGGCATCAACGACAAGCAGCCCATTGGCGGCGCCAATGTCAACGATTACGCCAATCGGCCCAACAGCCTGGACCAGTATTACTTCCAGCCCTCGCGCAGCTTCCAGGTCGGCGTGACTGCGAACTTCTAGGAGAAGATCATGCGCATCGCGGTTCTTGTTCCTGTTCTGCTGCTCTGGTCGGCGTCGGCTCAGGCGGGCCTGCTGCAGCCGCAACAGTTCGATCCCTCGCATTTTCTGCCGCCCGCGCCGGCGCAGGATTCCGCGAGGACCGAGGCCGAATTGGCGGAGCTGAGAGCCATCGCTGCCGGCAGCAGCGCCGAAGAGAAGGCGGCCGCGGCCAAAGACGCGAAGGACGAGACGCCGGATATCTTCAATAAAGTGATCGGCTTTGACATCGCCACCATGCCGGAGACGGGCAAGCTGCTCACCATGGTAGCCGATGAGGAAGAGACCGACAGCAAGGTGGCCAAGACCTATTACCATCGGCTCAGGCCCTATGGCGCCGATCCGTCTCTGAGGACCTGCGAGCCCGTCAAGCCGGGCAAGGCGGCCAAGCTGAATTCCTATCCGAGCGGCCACGCCACTCTGGCTTTCTCGATGGGCGTGGTTCTGGCGGAGCTTCTGCCGGCCAAGTCGCAAGCGATCCTGGCGCGCGCCGGCCAATATGCTGAACGGCGGCTGGTGTGTGGCGTACATTATCGCAGCGATATCGTGGCGGGGCAGCAGTTCGGCACCATTCTGGCGCTGCGGCTGATGGAAAATCCCGTGTTCCAGGGACAGATGGCGAAAGCCCGGGCGGAATTGCGCGCGCGCACCTAAGGACTTTAGGAAGCGCGGGACAGAGCCTCGGTGTCCGGCGCTTCCCGGGTGGCCCGCACTTCCTGCGGCAGCGCCCGATAGGTCCAGACATGGGCCGGCGGGAAATTGCGCCACACCACGGTCCGGGACAACTCCTTGCGGCCGGGCGCGATCGGCGGCTTCCAGCCATAGGAAAGCTGGATGAACCGCCCCCCGGAGTCCTGCACCGCCAGGGCGCGTTCGATCAGGGTCTTGCGCCGCCAGGTGGGAAAGTTCAAAAGCGGCACGCCCGACACCACGGCACTGACGCGGGCGTCAGTGGGCAGGTAGCGTTCAAAGGCAAAGGCATCACCCCGGATCACGGTTGCCTCGGGAAAGCGCTTCTGGAGCAGCTCCGCGAAGTAAGCGCCATATTCGACGATCAGCAGCCGTTCGGCGCTGATGCCGCGCGTCAGCAGGGCTTCTGTCACCACCCCGGTTCCTGCCCCCAGTTCCACCACCAGGCCGGGACGCAAGGGATCGACCTTTTCGGCCATGGCGGCTGCAAGAGCGGGGCTCGAGGGCGTGGGCGCCGAAACGCCACGCGGGTCCTTGAGCAGTCCGCGCAAGAAATCACCATAAGACATGCCGAGCCCTCGAAAGCTTCGCCGGGGTTGTGAAAGTGGCAACTTTTTCGGCGGCCTGGAGTTCCCGAAGCCGTGGCATTTCCCCTATCGCCTTCCCGTCTCCATCCCATGGAAGCGCGGATCGCCGAAACCCTGCCGGAGGAACGCGGCTGGCAGTTCGAGCCGAAATGGGATGGTTTCCGCTGCCTGGCCTACAAGGATGGCGCGCGTGCGGTGCTGATGGCCAAGTCGGGCAAGCCCTTGACGCAGTTCTTTCCGGAAGTCGCCGCCGCCCTCAAGACCCTGCCGGCCCAGCGCTTCGTCGCCGATGGTGAACTGGTGATACCGGTGGGAGAGAGACTCTCCTTCGATGCCTTGCAGATGCGGCTGCATCCGGCGGAAAGCCGGCGGCGCAAGCTGGCGGCGCAAACGCCGGCGCTGCTGGTGCTGTTCGATCTTCTGGCCGACGGCAAGAAAGACCTGACCGAAGCATCGCTGCCCGAGCGGCGGATGGCGTTGGAAAAACTCTTTGCCGCGTTTCCCGCCGGCTCGCCCTTTCGCCTCTCACCCTATACGCGCAGGCTTGCCACTGCCAAAGACTGGCTGAAGCTGGCGGGCCGCGGCGCCCTGGACGGGGTCATTGCCAAGCCGCTGGACGCTCCCTATCTCTGCGGCGAGCGCGCCATGATCAAGGTGAAGAATCTCAAGACGGCAGACTGCGTGGTGGGCGGCTTTCGCTATGCCGCCGGTTCGCGAGAGGTCGGATCGTTGCTGCTGGGTTTGTTCAACGACAAGGGCAAGCTGGATCATGTCGGCTTTACCTCCGGCTTTGCCACGCTCGATCGCCCGTTCCTGACACGCCAGCTTGAAGCGCTGAAAGGCGGGCC
>CAYQZM010000293.1:0-7956 GCA_964421935.1 uncultured Rhizobium sp.
CGAGTCGGATGCCGTCATTCGTATACATCCTGAAATGCGAAAATCCGCCCGGCCGGATCACCACCTATGTCGGCTGGACCCTGGATCTGGAACGGCGGCTGGCCGAGCATAATGGCAAGAAGAACGGTGCCCGCTTCACCCGGGGCCGCGCCTGGGCCCTGGTCTATGCCGAGAAGCACCGCACCCGCAAAGGCGCCATGCGCCGGGAAGCCATGCTCAAGCGCGACAAAAAATTCCGCGCCCTGCTGCGCCAGAGTTAGCGTCGGTGCTAGCGTTGCGGCGATGAAGAGATTCCTTGCTGTCAGCCTCTGCACCGTTCTGGCGCTGCCTGCTGCCGCGGCGCCACGCAACGACAAGCTCTATGCCGCCGTGGAAGCCAACCGCGCCGGCTTTCTCGATCTGCTCAGCCAGATCGTGAATATCGATTCCGGCACCTTCGACGAGGCAGGCGGCGACAAGGTGCTGGCGCTGCTCACCCAGCGCCTGACCGCGCTGCGCGGTGATGTACGGCGCGAGCCGGCGGAAGCACCCGGCCTGCCCGCCAATCTGGTGGCGGTGTTTCACGGCGCCGGCAAAGGGCACATTCTGGTGATCGCCCATGTCGACACCGTGTTCGGCCCGGGCACCGTGGCGCAGCGGCCCTTCCGCATGGACAGCGCGCGCGCCTATGGTCCCGGCGTGGGCGATGAGAAAGCCGGCGTGGTCAGCGCCATCACGGCGATGAAGCTGCTGCATGACATCGGCTTCAACAAGTTCGGCACCATCACCCTTCTGCTCGAGACCAGCGAGGAGCGCGGCTCTCCGGGCACCACCCAGCTGATCAAGACCCTGGCGGCGCAGAACGATGTGGAGTTCAACATGGAGCCGGGCGATCCGCCCGACGCCCTGACCGTTTGGCGCAAGGGCTCGCAGGTGATCCATATCCGTGTGAAGGGCCGCGCCGCCCATGCCGGCATGGCGCCGCAGGATGGCCGCAATGCCGCGACCGAGCTGATCCACCAGATCGACAGCATCAGGAATCTTGTGCCGCTGTCGGGCGACGGGCCGACGCTGAATCTGACCGTGCTCAGGGCGGGCGAGCGCACCAACGTCATTCCGGACGAGGCAGAGGCCATGTTCAGTCTCAGGGTGCGGACGCTTGAGCAGCGCGACGAGATCCTGGCCAGGCTGCGCGCCGCCGCGACGACGACCGCCGTGCCCGACACCAGTGTGACGGTGAGCGCCGATCCCGGCTATCCGCCGCTGATCGAGACGGCGGCCGTGGACGGGCTGGCAGCCCGCGCGGAGGCCATCTATGCCGAGCTGGGCAAGACCCTGGCCAGGTCCGGCAATGGCGGGGCGTCGGAATCCGCGGTCGCGCAATCGGTGGGCACGCCGGCACTGGACGGTTTGGGCCTGGTGGGCGGGGACTTCCATACCGACAAGGAATGGATCGACCTCACCAGCCTGACGCCGCGGCTTTATCTCTTCACCCGCCTCTTGATGGAAATGGGCACCAATCCGCCCAAGCGCTGATCACAAATCGCCTTCACCATCGGGTCCCGCCAACAAATTGGGCAGGTCCGCGAGCCGATCGGCCAGGCACCAGATCGCTTTCAACTGCAGATAGGCAACCCTGCGAGTTGTGGAACCCGCGAGCCAGGCATCCAGTCCATTCCGCTCCTCCGCGGTCAACCCGCGGTCTTCACGGGCCAGCCATCTGGCGGCAGTCTTCTCGTTTTCCTCGGCAGACACAGCGGCGTCCGGAAGAAATCATGGGTGCGCGCGCGATAAACATCGCGGCACATTCAAACCCGCTCGAACCAACGACATGTGTTTCATACCGTCAGGGCAGATCGATCCGGCGGTTCATCGAATGCCTCCCAGCCAGATGAGCAGGGCATGAATCGAATGTGTCGGTGCCGTTGCCACAACCAGGGTGGCCAATCCCACCAGGGCCGCGACCAGAAAGCCGATCTGCGCCGCCGCCCCGATCAGGAAGAAGCGCTGGTTGGTCTGGATATTGGCTTCATCGTCCAGCAGCCCGTCCTGCCGGAAGCGCTCGGGATAGAGCGGCGCGACATGGGCGCGCTGGACCTTGCGCCACTGACCGCGCGGACTTTGCGCGCGGCTGGCGACCTCGGCCTGCAGCGCCGCCCAATTGGCAAAGCCATATTCGCGGGCGATCACGCCTTGTGCCTCGGCCAGCCGCGTTGCCGGCGCTTTGGCCCGCATGGCGGCAAGCCGGGCCTTGGCCTGTTTGCGCAGGTGATCGGGATGGGGAACGCCGGGCAGCTGTCGTTTGCCATTGTTGCCGGTCATGGAGACCTGCCTTCCTGGGGACCGGATTGGGGCAGCCGGGCCAAGAATGCCTCCATCTCCCGCACCACCTCATCGGGATTGGATCTGAACACGGCATGCAGGGCGTTCGGCATGACAACCACATGCGCCTTGGGATTGCCCGCCCGGTATCGCTCGGCCAGGCCGGCATTGGCGATCTTGTCCACCGCGGTGAAGTATTCCAGCATGGCAGCTGATGGCGCCTTCGGCGGCGGCGCATGTGGTGACGCAAAGATCGCCAGGACCGGTACTTTGAGGGACCCAAACTTCTCGATGCCGTCCAGAATGGCCTGGTTGATTTTGACTTGCGGCGACTGGGGGGCACCCGGCGGCGGCGCGGGCATCGGCGGCGCGGCCGGCATCTTGCGCATCCCCGCCTGGGACGCGATCAGATCCTGGCGAAGTTGCGGCAGATCGCTGCTGAGCAGCGCGTCGATCGCGGACACGCCCTCCTGCGGCTTCAGCCAGAGCGGCGTCAGAGCCTTTATTTTCTGCTGCAGGGCCTTGATGTCCATGGTCAGATTGGCGTTTGCGGGATTGAGGGTGCCGGGCGTGTAATAGGCATAGGCATAGGCGGCATCCAGATAGATGACACCCGCCAGCCTGTCGGGATGCCGATCCGCCACCGAACTCAGTTCTTCGCCGGCCAGCGAAGCCCCAACAAGCACGGGATGATCGAGCTTCAAGGTGTCGATGACCGCCAGGACGTCATCGCCCAGCCGCTCGGCAGTATAGTTACTGCTGTCCGGCGAGGGCTTGCTGGACGCCCCGAAGCCGCGCCGGGTAATGCCATAGACATGGTATTGGCCCACGAACCGGGGGGCAAAACTGTCAAAGTCATGGGCCGTCGCGCCAAGCCCGGCGAGAAAGACCAGGGGCCGCCCATCGCCACCCCAATCCAGGACTTCCAGTTGCACGCCGTCGGCGACCGTTACCATCCGGGCCGTATGCGCGGATGTATCCTGCGGGGGCGCGTTCTGGGCAAAGGCGCGCCCGGCTGAAAGCAGGATGATCGTGAACAGGGCGGTAAGCCCAGCGGTCTTGCGAAAAAGATCAATAGGAGAATGCTTGCCGGTCATGGAATCCTTCCTTCTGAGGCCCCGCTGTCCGCGAACAGGGCCTGGAAGGTGCGGAAAACCGGTACGAGCGGGCTAGGCCCTTTGCGCGGACGGCGTGCCTCTCGAAAGGCGAGGCCAGCTTAGACACAGACCAGCGCCGGCGGCAAGACAGTCTCCCAGCTTTGCGGCATACTCTTTTTATTTCGGTTTCATTTCGGGGCGCGCGATGATTTTCGAACAGGTCGCCACCGGCGGCTGCCAGGCCTATCTCCTGGGCTGCCATGATACCCATGCCGCCATCCTGATCGATCCCAACATCGCCCAGATGGACCGCTATCTGGGCCTGGCGGCGAAGGATGGCCTCGTTATCCGTTATGTGCTGGACACCCACACCCATGCCGATCATTTCTCGGCGGCCAAGGAGCTGGGCCGCCGGCTGGACGTGCCGGTGGTCGCGAGCAAGCTGTCGCCGGCGCCCTACGCCAATTTCCGGCTGGACGATGGCGAGATCCTGCGGGTGGGCAATATGCGGCTCAAGGCCCTTGCCACGCCCGGCCACACCCGCGATTCCATGTGCGTGTTGGCCGAAGACCGCATCTTCACCGGCGACACGCTGTTGATCGGGGCCACGGGGCGCACCGATCTTCCCACCGGCGATCCCGATGCGCTCTATGACAGCCTGTTCGGCCGGGTGCTGAAGCTGGACCCGGCCCTGCTGGTCTATCCGGCGCATGATTATAAAGGCCGGAGCCATTCCAGCATCGGGGCGGAGATCGAAAGCAATCCGCGTCTGGCAAAGCGCGAGCGCGCCGAGTTCATCGCCATGATGAAGCAACTCAACCTGGATGCGCCCACCCATCTGACCGAGGCGCTGCGCACCAATATGAGCGGCGGCAAGACGGTGGAGCAGCTGCTGACCGAGGCTTCCGCCCATGTGCCTTTCATTTCCATGGCCGAGCTGGCCGAACGGGTGAACCGCAACGATCTGGGCTTGATCCTGCTGGACGTGCGCGAGAAGGACGCCTTTACCGAAGGCCATATTCCCGGCGCCCGGCATCTGCCGCGCGGGCAGTTGGAGCTGCGCGTCAACACCGAACTTCCCGATCCAACCCAGCGCATCCTGGTCGCCTGCGAGTTCGGCCGCATCTCCACCCTGGCGGCGGCGACGTTGCGCGAGCTGGGCTACACCAAAGCCGCGGCGCTGGACGGCGGCATCAAGGCCTGGCGGGAGTCAGGACTGCCGCTTACGACGCTCTGACGGGGCGCTCGGACAAGGCCTGATTTTCCTCGGCGCAGCGCATCGTCAGCCAATCCCTGAAAGCCCGCATCGCCGGTGTCGGCGGTCGGGAGATGAGGCGCGTGAGCCAATAGCCGCCCACGTCCACCGACAGCGGAAATGGCTGAACCAGCGCACCGGTATTCAGTTCGCGCCGGAACATGGAGGGCGGCGCGATCGCAACCCCCTCGCCCAGGATCGCCGCCTGCACCATCACTATGGAGGCATCGAAGACCGGTCCGCGCGCCGAAAGATTCGAAACGCCCGCCGCCGCGAACCATGCGGGCCAGTCCTGGGCCCGGTAGGATCGAAGCAGGGAAAATTTCGCGAGATCACCGATATCGCGCAACTGCGCCGCGATGGCCGGCGAGCAGAGCGGCGAAATCGGAGCATGCGACAGGGGATCGGCCTCTACGCCATGCCAGGCGCCGCTTCCGAACCGGATGGCGAAATCCAGGCTTTCGGTCCACAGATCGACCTGGTTGTTGTTGGTCATGATCCGGACATCGACGAACGGGTAGCGGGCGCGGAAATCCGCAAGCCGTTCCAGAAGAAATCCGATCGCGAAGGTCCCCACCACGCCAACGGTCAGAACCTCGCGCACCCCGCCTTCGGCGATCGCGCCAAGGGCGCGCTCGATGCGCGCGAACCCGTCTGCGATGATGGGGGCAAGCGCCTGCCCCTCGTCCGTGAGGACCAGCCCCTTGGTCGTCCGGCGAAACAGCGTGGCGCCAAGATATTCTTCCAGCGTCTTGACCTGGTGGCTCACCGCGGCCTGGGTCACGCAGAGTTCTTCGGCCGCGCGCGTGAAGCTGAGGTGACGCGCCGCGGCATCGAACGCCCGCAACGGATTCAGCGAAATATCACTGAGGGCCATACGCCACTCTCATTATAAAAAGTATGGACGAAGCCGAATTATCATCGCTTGAGAGCCGGCGCAAATCGCGACACCCTCCGCCCGCTTCGACCGTAAAGCCGCAATCAAACGATTGCCTCCAAAAGTTTCAGCGCTCAGGGCCAGCGGCCGGGGCGGCGGTCCGGTCATGCATTTATTTTGGGACAGAACCATTCTTCCTGGGAGAGAAACGATGATGAAATGGCCGCTGGCCGCCGGATTTTTGCTGGCGTGGTTGCCGGCTCTCGCACAAGCCACCCCGACGAAATGCGCCTCCTGTGCGGCCTGGAATGCGCCGCAGGGGCCCTTCCGGATCTATGGCAACACCTATTATGTCGGTACCCATGCACTGAGTTCGATCCTGATCACCTCGGACCAGGGTCTGGTGCTGATCGATGGCGATCTGGCGGAATCGGTGCCGCAGATCGAAGACCACATCCGCGCCCTTGGCTTTCGCCCGCAAGACATCAAGCTGATCCTTAATTCCCACGCCCATTTCGATCATGCCGCCGGCATCGCCGGGCTGCAGCATCTCAGCGGCGCCAAGGTCGCGGCCAGCCCCTGGAGCGCTGACGTGCTTCGCCGCGGCACGACGGCGCCGGACGATCCCCAGTACGGCCTGGCGCCGGCGCCGATGCAGGCGGTACCGAAAGTCGATGCCATCCGCGATGGCCAGACCTTGCGGGTGGGACCGCTGACGCTGACCGCCCATTTCACCCCGGGCCATACGCCGGGCGGCACGAGCTGGAGCTGGGTTTCCTGTGAACAGCAGCGCTGCCTTCATATCGTCTATGCCGACAGCCTGACGGCGGTGTCGGCGGACAATTACCGTTACACCGATCATCCCGATCTGGTTGCCGGTTTCAAAAAAAGCTTCACCACGCTCGAAACGATACCGTGCGACATTCTTCTGACGCCGCATCCGGGCTTTTCCAACCTACTCGGGCGGCTGGGGGCGCGAGACAAAGGCGGCAAGCCCGACGCCTTTATCGAGGCTGGCGCGTGCAAGAAGCTCGCCCAGTCCTCCCGCGAGGGCCTGGCCAAGCGCCTCGCTCAGGAAAAAGCGGGAAAATAGGATCGATTTGCTGCCGGCTCCTTCAGCTTTTGTTTGCCTATAGCCATCACCATGGACCCAGTGGAGCGGGAGGTCCGGCATAGCAACCTTCAAGTCCGTATTCCGTGTAATCAGGGCGCTGCTTCCCATCGTCTATTTCACTGGCCTGCTTGTCGACCTCCTCGATGTCAGCGGCGGATCGATCCACCAGGCATGGAGGATCGGCCTGGGCCCGACCATCCTGGGCCTGGGCTTTATCGGGCTGCTCTTCTGCATTCCCCTTGCTCTCAGGATCGTCCGGATTTTGAACGGCCTGCGCGCGTCCGGATCGGGCGGTGGATCGGGCCGCTCGGCACCCGATGACGATGACGGCTTCGACGCCGATGCGGCAGTGGCCCGCTATCTGGCGCAACGATCGGCGGAGGCTGCTCCCACCTCTCCGGCACCGCGCCCCGCGCCGAAATATGCAGAACCAGCAAGGCCCACAGGCTTCGGGCGCCGGATCCGGTGATCCGACCACCGACACTCACGACGCTCTAACAGCCGCGAGGGATTCTGGTCATCCGAGCAGGGTTGCCTAGCGACAGCGTGGGCAACGCGCGGAGCATATACCCGCGCCGGCCGCTCGCCCAAGCTCGCGGCGTTCGTCGCTTTCGCAGGTCCACCGGACCTGCTTACGCGCCTGCGGCGCGCCACTCCTCACTCGGCCGCGATCTGATTGCGCTTGTCGAAGTTCGCCCAAACGCCCTCATTGCCATCCCACGAGCCGCGGCTGGCGCCCTTGGAATATTCGGTGGCGCGCTGCTCGAAGAAGTTGGCGTGCTCGACCCCGTTCAGGATCTCCACCAGCCAGGGCAGCGGATGCGGCTTCAATTGCTTGTAGCCGCTTTCGGTCTCTTCGAAATTGCCGAACACCGGCGACAGCTTGAACTGGGTCAGGCGCCAGTCGGCGATGTAGCGGACGTAGGATTTGATCTCCGCCGCCTTCATGCCCTGCACTTCGCCCAGGCTGAAGGCCAGGTCCACAAAGCCCTCTTCCAGCTTGACCATGGTGTTGGCGACATCGCGGATATCGTCGCGCACCGATTTGGTGACGCAAGCCGTCTCCTCGTTCCAGGCATGATAGAGCTTGGTGATGCCCTCGCAGTGCAGGCTTTCGTCACGCACCGACCAGCTGACGATCTGGCCCATGCCGTTCATCTTGTTGAAGCGCGGGAAGTTCATCAGCATGGCGAAGCTGGCGAACAGCGACATGCCTTCGGTGAAGGCCCCGAACATGGCCAGGGTCCGGGCCACATCGGCGCAGGTGCCGGTGCCGAAGGTGTGCATATAGTCGGCCTTGGCCTTCATCTCC
>CAYQZM010000294.1:0-5497 GCA_964421935.1 uncultured Rhizobium sp.
CCCCGTCTCGCCGGTGCGGATGCGGATGGCTTCCTCCACATTCAGGACGAAAATCTTGCCGTCGCCGATGCGGCCCGTGCGCGCAGCCTTCTGGATGGCCTCGATGCTGGCCTGCTGGCGGTCCTCGTTGATGACGATCTCGATCTTCACCTTGGGCAGGAAGTCCACGACATATTCGGCGCCGCGATAGAGTTCGGTATGGCCCTTCTGGCGGCCGAAGCCCTTGGCCTCGGTCACGGTGATGCCCTGGACCCCGACTTCCTGCAGGGCCTCTTTCACTTCGTCCAGCTTGAAAGGTTTGATGATGGCTTCGATTTTCTTCATGCGTCTCCTCCGCGCGTCCGGAGGCGGACGCACTGCTGCGTTAACGGGTTAGCAGGACTTGTGCCGGTTTCCGGCGAAAAAACACCGAACCATTTCAAATGGTTGTGGATTGGCTGCTTTGGAGGCAGAATAGTCAGCCTACCGATTGGGCAGATTGCCTAATAAGTGGGCGGTTTTTGGCGGGCCGTGGGCCCGGCCAAAGGCCTTGGCGCCGCCTTGGTCCTCGGCGACAAAGCCGTCCGCCTCCTGGATGTTCCCGTGATGCCCAACCCGGTTTTCTCGCGTCTCCCCACCAGCATCTTCCAGCACATGACCATGCTGGCGCTGAAGCATGACGCCATCAATCTGGGGCAGGGGTTCCCGGACCAGGATGGGCCGCTGTCGCTGCGCGAAAGGGCGGCGCGACAGCTCATCGAGGGGCCCAACCAGTATCCGCCATCCAAGGGCCTGGCGGTTTTGCGCGAGGCGGTGTCGGCACATGCCCGCAAATTCTATGACCTGGACTATGACGCGGAAGATGAGGTGGTGATCACCTCGGGCGGGACCGAGGCGGTGACCGGCGCCCTGATGGCCATGGCAGGGGTGGGAGATGAGGTGGTGATGATCGAGCCCACCTACGACTCCTACCGCCCCATGGCCGAAGCCGCCGGCGCCACCGTCAAGGCGGTGCAGCTTCAGCCCCCCCGCTGGCGGCTGACGGAAGCCGCCCTGCGCGCCGCGGTCGGTCCCAAGACGCGCGCCATCCTGATCAACTCGCCGCACAATCCGGCCGGCCGCGTCTTCAGCCGGGATGAGCTGAAGGCCTTGGCGCGGGTGGTGGAAGGCACGGACATCGTCGTGATCTGCGACGAGGTCTATGAGCATCTGGTCTATGACGGAAAGCATATTCCTTTCGCCACCCTGCCGGGCATGCGCGAGCGGACTTTGAAGATCGGTTCCGCCGGCAAGATCTTTTCGCTGACGGGCTGGAAAGTGGGCTGGGTGATGGGGCCGCGCGCGCTGGTCAGCGTGGTGACCAAGGCGCATCAGTTCCTGACCTTCACCACTTCGCCGGCGCTGCAAGCTGGCGTGGCCCATGGCCTGACCCATGAGATGGATTTTCCCATCCAGCTCACCAAACGCCTGCAGAAGAACCGCGATGTGCTGAAGGAAGGCCTCGGCAAACTGGGTTTTGATGTGCAGCCCTGCGAGGGGACTTACTTTCTCACCGCCGGGATATCGCGCCTGACCAATGAGAAGGATTTTCCCTTCTGCGAGCGGCTGATCCGCGAGGCGGGCGTGGCGCTGATCCCGCTCTCGGCCTTCTTCCTGAGCGGCACGCCCGACACCTTTGTGCGTTTCGGCTTCTGCAAGCAGCAGGCCCTGATCGAGCAGGCGCTGGCCAAGCTGGAAAAATATCTGAAGAAGCACCCGGCCCCGGTATGAGTCACGAGGTTCTCACCACCGCGCAGATGGCAAAGGCCGATGCCTATGCCATGGCGCATGGTGTGCCGTCCTTGACCCTGATGGAAAATGCCGGCCAGGCGGTGGCAAACGCCATCGCCGCGCATTTCAAGCCCTGTCCGGTCACGGTGTTGTGCGGACCCGGCAACAATGGCGGCGATGGCTTCGTCGTGGCGCGCCTGTTGGACGAATCCGGCTTCACGGTGCGGGTGGCGCAGGATGCCGAACCGAAAGGTGACGCCGCTGTGATGTCCGAAAAATGGAAAGGCATGCGCGTGGCGCTGACGCCGGAGGCGCTGGACGGCGCGCGCCTGGTGGTGGACGGGTTGTTCGGCGCCGGGCTCTCGCGTCCTTTGGAGGGCGCTTATGCCCAGGTCGTCGAAGCGTTGAACGATCTGCCGGTTGTGGCGATCGACGTGCCCAGCGGATTGTCCGGTGACACCGGCCAGCCCCTGGGCGGTGTGGTGGTGAAGGCGGCGCTCACCGTCACCTTCTTCCGTAAGAAGCCGGGGCATCTGCTGCTGCCCGGCCGCGCGCTCTGCGGCGACATCATGGTCAGCGATATCGGCATTCCACCAGAAGCTGCTGCCGCGGAGTTGCATGAGAACACACCGGACCTCTGGCGCTATCCCTGGCCGAACGCGGAAGGGCACAAATATACCCGCGGGCACTGCGTGGTGGTGAGTGGCGGGCCCGCCCATACCGGCGCGGCGCGATTGGCGGCGCGGGCCGCGCTCAGGGTGGGGGCAGGGCTGGTCAGTGTCGCTTCGCCGCCGAACGCGGTGATGGTGAATGCCAGCCATCTCACCGCGGTCATGGTCAAGCCATTCGATGGCGTGCCGGGGCTGGCGCAGCTTCTATCCGACAAGCGGCTGAACGCGGTGGCGCTGGGGCCGGGCCTGGGGGTGGGCGGTGAGACGCGGGCACTGGTCGATGTGGCGCTGAAGTCGGGCGCTGCGGTTGTTCTCGACGCGGATGCGATCACGTCTTTCAAGGACGATCCGGAAGCCCTGTTCAACCGCCTGCACGAACATTGTGTGCTGACACCCCATGCCGGCGAATTCGAACGGCTGTTTCCGGGGCTGCTGGATGAAAGTCCCAGCAAACTGGAGGCGGCACGGACTGCGGCGGCACAAGCCGGTTGCACCGTGCTGCTGAAAGGCGGTGATACGGTGATCGCCGATCCGGGCAACAAGGCTGCGATCAACGCGCATGCACCGCCCTGGCTGGCCACCGCCGGCGCCGGCGATGTGCTCACCGGCTTGATTGCCGGGCTGATGGCACAGGGTATGACGGCATTCGAAGCGGCGGCTTGCGGTGTGTGGCTGCATGGCGATGCCGCCATCCGTTTCGGTCCCGGGCTGATCGCCGAAGACCTGCCTGACATGCTGCCGCAAGTGTTGGCGGGGCTTCGGCCGTGATGCTGCCGCGCTTTGTGCTTGGGATGCTTGTGCTGGTGTCGCCGCCGGCTCTTGCCGCGTCCTGTCCCTTGCCCGACCAGAAACCGATGCTGCTGGTGAAAATGTATTTCGGCCAGAACAGGGATGCGCGGGCGTGGGAGAATTTCCTGGCCAGAACCGTCACCGCGCGTTTTCCCGCCGGCCTCACCGTCTATGAGGCGAAAGGCCAATGGACCGACCCCAAGACCGGGCGCCTGGCACACGAGCGCAGCAGGGTGGTGGAGATCGCCATGCCCGATACGGCCGCAGCGCGGACCAACATCGCGGAGATCGCCCGGCTTTATCGCCGGGATTTCCATCAGCAGTCGCTCGGGGTCGTGACCCAACAGGTCTGCGCCCACTTCTGATCCCTTGTCGGTGATCCCTTGCCGGGCTGGCATTCGTCTCATATAAGAGACGAATAGATACTTTGGTGGACAGTGCCGAAGCCCGGATCGCACGCCGCATCCAGTTGGAGCGGATCAGCAGGGGCTGGTCGCTGGCGGACCTGGCGGAAAAGTCCGGTGTCGCCAAGGCCAGCATCAGCAAGATCGAGCGGGGCGAGGTCAGTCCCTCGGCCGGCATCCTGGTGCGGATCGCGGCGGCCTTTGACCTGACCCTGGCCGGGCTGCTGCTGCGCGCGGAAGAGACCGGCCGGCTTTTTCGCCGGGCCGACCAGCCGCAATGGACCGATCCCAAGACCGGCTATGTCCGGCGCCAGATCTTCTGCAATCCCAGTCATCCGCTGGAGGTGGTGGAGGTCGAGATGCCGGCGGGCAGGAAGGCGAGCTTTCCTGCTTCCTCCTATGTGAATCTCAAGCATGTGGTGTGGGTGGAGGAGGGCGAATTGGTGCTCAGCGAAAGTGGCGAGCGCCATGTCCTGAAAGCCGGCGACAGTCTGGGCTTCGGCCCGCCCTCCGACGTCACCTATGCCAATGAGAGCAAAAAGCCCTGCCGTTACATCGTCACTTTGATGCGGAGTTGAAGATGATCTCGCATGTTTGTGTCGGCATCCGTGATTTCGATCGCGCCCAGAATTTCTATGCGCCGCTGATGGCCGCGCTGGGCCATGTGCTGAAATTCTCCGAAAATGGCTGGGCGGGTTGGAAGCCCAGGGACGCCGATCGTCCGCTGTTCCTGATCGGCGCGCCCTATGACGGAGAGGCCGCCAGCCCCGGCAACGGCCAGATGATCGCGTTGTTGGCGCCGGACCGGAAGACGGTGGATGCCTGTCATGCCTTGGCGCTGGCCCATGGCGCCAGCTGCGAGGGCTCGCCCGGCCTTCGGCCGCAATATCATCCGAATTACTATGGCGCCTATTTTCGCGATCTTGACGGCAACAAGCTCTGCGTCTGCAGCCACCAGCCGGAGCCGGCGTGATGGGCGAGGCGCTTATCCGGCCGATAGAAGCGGGCGACCTGCCGGCGCTGACCGACATCTACAATCACTACGTGCGCGAAACGCCGGCCACCTTCGAGATCGAACCGTACAGCCTGGAGCAGCGCCGGACGTGGCTGGCGGGTTTCGCCGCGACCGGCCGCTATCAGTGCTTTGTTGCGGTCAAGGATGGCGCGCCGCTCGGCTGGGCCAGTTCGCACCGCTACAAGGATCGCGCCGCCTATGACCCGACCGTGGCCAGCAGCGTGTACCTGGCGCCACCGGCGCATGGGCAGGGGCTGGGCCGGCGGCTCTATGCCGCCCTGTTCGAGGCGCTGGCCCGGGAAGACATCCACCGGATAGCCGCTGGCATCACCCTGCCCAATGAGGCGTCAGTCAGGCTGCACCGCAGTTTCGGCTTCGAACCTGTGGGGATTTACCGGGAAGTCGGGCGCAAATTCGGCCGCTTCTGGGATGTGGCGACCTATCTCAAGCCTTTGTAACAACTGCCCTAGCAACCCCCCAAAACCCCTGCTATAGGGGCCCGCTTCCAAGGCGGGCATGGCGGAACTGGTAGACGCGCTGGATTTAGGTTCCAGTGATGAAAGTCGTGGGGGTTCAAGTCCCTCTGTCCGCACCAGGTCCGGCGATAGACATATAAGAGAGCAGAGAGATGCAGATCAGCGAGACCCTTTCCCAGGACCTGCACAAGCAGTTCACCGTGACCTTCGCCGCCAGCGAGCTGGACAGCCGGGTCAATGCGCGCCTGGAAGAGATGAAGCCGCGGGTCAATCTGAAGGGCTTCCGTCCCGGCAAGGCGCCGGTCTCATTTCTGAAGAAGCAGTTCGGCAAGTCCATCATGGGCGAAGTGGTCGAGGCCGCCGTCAATGAAGGCAGCCAGAAGGCGATCGCCG
>CAYQZM010000295.1:0-23315 GCA_964421935.1 uncultured Rhizobium sp.
GATCTTGACCCTCAGCCCCGCATCCGTGGCTGCGGCGATGCCGTCCAGGACCTGGGGCAGGCAATCGGAACGGGCGATGCGCGCGAAGGTGGGACGATCCAGACTGTCCAGCGAGACATTGATACGCTTGACGCCGGCCTGTGCCAGGCCTTTGGAAAATTCGCGCAGGCGCACGCCATTGGTGGTGAGGGTCAGCTCATCCAGCGAGCCATCATCAAGGTGCCGCGACAGGGTGCGCACCAGATCCATGATGCCTTTGCGCACCAGAGGCTCGCCGCCGGTCAGGCGCAGCTTGCGCACGCCGCGGCGGATGAAGGCGGCGCAGACGCGTTCCAATTCTTCCAAGGTCAGCACATCCGCCTTGGGCAGAAACTGCATGTCCTCGCTCATGCAATAGGTACAGCGCAGATTGCAGCGGTCTGTGACAGACACGCGCACGTAAGAGATCGTGCGCCCGAAAGCGTCGTTCAGCGCGGCGTGTGCGGAGCCCTGCATGGGGCGCAGTATACCGCAGAAGCGCGCGCAAAAAACTGCCTATATTTCAGGCACTTGGTCCGGAAATCAGCTCTTCCAGCCGGATCGGGATGTGCCGTACCCGGACCCCGGTGGCATGGAATACGGCATTGGCGACGGCGGCATTCATGCCGACATTGCCAAGCTCGCCGATGCCCTTGATGCCCAGAGGGTTCACCAACCGATCCTCCTCCGGCACCAAGATCACATCGATCTCGCCGATATCGGCATGCACCGGCATCAGATATTCCGCCAGATCCTTGTTGGTATAGCGCGCCGCCTGCCGATCGATTTCGGTCGCCTCATGCAGCGCCGCCGAAAGGCCCCAGATCATTCCGCCCATAAGCTGGCTCTTGGCGGTAATCGGATTGACGATCCGGCCCGCCGCGAAAGCACCCACTGCGCGCGGCACGCGGATTTCCCCGGTCAGGCGATGCACACGCACCTCGACGAACTGGGCGCCGAAGGCAAAGCGCACATTCTTCTCGCCGCGTACAAAGGCGGGTTTTCCCTCGTGCATCATCTCATGCGAATTTTGGGGCGCGCCTTCGGGGATATTCTCCGCATAGACCTCGATGGTGCCATTGGCGCCTTTGGCACGTTTTTCCAGAATCTCGTCGCAGGCCTTGGCGATGGCATTGGAAACGCTGGCGGTGGAGTTGGACCCGCCTGAGACAGGCGCCGGCGGCAGACTGGAATCACCCACCTCTACCGTCACCCGGTCGGGCGCGATGCCGAGCTTGTCGCCGGCCACCAGCGCCGAGACTGTGTAAATTCCCTGGCCGATTTCGTGGCTTGCCACCTGCACGCGCGCCCTGCCATCCGGATAAAGCGATACACGCGCGGCACAGGCCGCGATGTTGGCGGGATACATGGTGGCGGCCGTGCCCCAGCCCACCAGCCAGTCGCCATCCTGCATGCTGCGCGGCGCCCGCGTCCGCTTGTTCCAGCCAAAGGCGGCGCCGGCCTGGTCGAAGCAGGCCATCAAGGAGCGGCTGGTGAACGGCATGCCCTTGATCGGGTCGGTCAGCGTGTCGTTGATCCGCCGCAACTCTACCGGATCCATGCTGAGCGCATAGGCCAGCTCATCCATGGCGCATTCCAAGGCATAGACATAGGGCGTTTCGGGCGGAGAGCGCATGAAACCCGGCGTGTTGCGGTCGGCCTGCACGATCGAGACCTTGGAATAGACATTCGGCGAGGCATAAAGCTTGGTCGTGGAAGAGGTGCCGGCGACCATATAGGGATCGGGTCGGCTGGTGACTTCCTCGCCTTCGAGGGAGATCGAGACCAGCTTGCCGTCGCGGCCGGCGCCCAGCCGGATGCGATGGCGCGTCTCGGCGCGATAGGTGGCAATGGTGAAGCCCTGGTCGCGGGTGGTCATCAGCTTGATCGGCCGATCCAGCGCCTGGGCGGCGCGGGCGACGATAGCGGTGCGCTGGGTAAGCGAGCCCCGGCTGCCGAAAGCGCCCCCGACAAAGGGTGACACGGCATGGACGTCGCCCGGCTTGATGCCGAGCTGTTTGGCCAGCCCGTTCTTCACGCCCCACATATTCTGACTGGATTCCCACACCGTCAGCTTGCCATTCGCCCACGCGCAGGTGGTGGTGAAGAGCTCCATCGGATTGTGGTGCTCGGTGGCTGTTTCATAATGCACGTCGATCTTCACTGGCGCAGATGTGAAGGCCGCTTCGGCGTCACCCACCTTCGGGTCTTGGTGTTTCTTGGATGCATCGGTACCGGCGACAGTCCGGGAGCCGCGGCTGTCGAAGCCGGCGGAGGGCGGGCGCGCCTCGTATTTGACAGTCAGGCGATGGGCCCCTTCCCGTGCCGCCTCAAATGTCTCGCCCACCACCAGGGCCACGATCTGGCCGTCATGCTGGATTTCATCCGACGCCATGGGCGCAATGCTCGTGCCCATGTAACCGCCGCCGTCGAAGGTCTTTCCGCCCTCGATGGTGCCGATATTCTTGTGCGTGAACACACCGATCACGCCTTTGACGGCATGCGCGGGCGCTTCGTCGATCGCGGCGATGCGGCCGCGCGCAATCGCGCTTGTGACCAGCACGCCATAGGCAGGCTTGGCGATAAGGACGTCCGTGCCGCCATAGTGGGCGGCGCCCGTGACCTTGGCCGGGCCGTCCAGGCGTTTGGTGGGCGTGCCGATGCCGGCCATTCAGACCTCCAGCGCCTTGGCTTCCAGCAAGGCACGCACCAGGGTGCGCTTGCCCAGTTCGCGCTTGTAATCGTTCTGGCCGTGGGTCACGGCACCGGCAAAGGCCGCCTCGGCCGCGGCGCGAGCACTGTTTTCATCCAGCGCCCGGCCGCGCAAGGCAGCTTCCGCTTCACGCGCCCGCCAAGGTTTGGTCGCGACCCCACCCAGGGCGATGCGGGCTTCGCGCACTGCACCGCCGTCCAGGTCCAGCGCCACCGCGGCGCTGGCAAGCGCGAACTCGTAGGACTGGCGGTCGCGGATCTTGAGATAGAGCGAGCGGCGCGCAAAGGACAAGGCGGGAACGGTGAAAGCCGTGATCAGCTCGCCCGGCCGCAGCACCGTCTCGATGGACGGATCATTGCCGGGCGCGATATGCAGGTCTGCGAACGGCAGACGACGGGCGCCCGAGGGGCCGGCCAGTTCCACCGTCGCATCCAGCGCCATCAATGCCTGCGCGAAATCGCCAGGATAGGTCGCGATGCAATTCGGGCTGGTGCCCAGCACCGCATGCTTGCGGTTGACGCCGTCCAGCGCGGCACAGCCCGAGCCCGGTTCGCGCTTGTTGCAGCGGCTCCAGCTCGTATCGCGGAAATAGGTGCAGCGGGTCCGCTGCAGCACATTGCCGCCCAATGTCGCCATGTTGCGCAGTTGCGCGCTGGCGGCCAGGTTCAATGACTGGGCGATCACCGGATAGTTGGCGGCGACATCGGCATGCCGGGCCGCCTCGGCCATATGCGTCAGAGCCCCCAGGCGCAGCCCGTGCGGCCCATATTCGATGGCGCTGAACTCCCGCGATAGATCACTGATATCCACAATGCGCACGGGGCGCATCACATCCAGCTTCATCAGATCGAGCAGGGTGGTGCCCCCAGCCAGGAACGTGCCGCCGGCCTTCACCGCCTCTGCCGCATCGTTCACCCGGGTGTAGGCAAAGGGCCGCATCAGGCCTTGTCCGGCATGCGGGGCGCGGCATCCTTGATGGCGGCCAGAATATTGGGATAAGCGGCGCAGCGGCACAGATTGCCGCTCATATATTCGCGGATTTCATCGTCGCTGCGGACATGGCCTTCGCGCACACAGGCCACCGCCGACATGATCTGGCCTGGCGTGCAATAGCCGCACTGAAAGGCGTCGCGATCGATGAAGGCCTGCTGCATGGGATGCAGGCGGCCGTCCTGCGCCAGGCCTTCGATCGTCGTGACGGGGCCACGCACCGAGGCCGCCAGGGTGAGGCAGGAAAGCACCCGCCGGCCATCCACCAGCACGGTGCAAGCACCGCACTGACCATGGTCGCAGCCCTTCTTGCTGCCGGTCAGGTCCAGATGCTCCCGCAGCGCGTCCAATAGGGTCGTACGGGAATCCAGCGCCAGCGCGTGCACCTTACCGTTAACATTCAGCGAGACCGTCACCCCCTGGCTGGGCGCCGGTGCGGCTTGGGCTTTCGCCACGCCCACAGCGCTTCCGGCAGCGAATGTTTCCAATACGGTGCGTCGCGTCATGTCTGGAATAAGCCCTGCAGTCATATGCCCGGCCGGCAAAAGAGGCTAAAGTCGGACAACCGCCCAGCCAGCCTTTGGTTGCGGCGCCTGTCGAAGGAACTTCATGTCTTTTCCGGCCACGGAATCCGACGTGCTGGCCATTGCGGCTGAGTGGCTTGAACAAGGCCGCGGCGTTGCCCTGGCCACGGTGGTACGCACCTCGGGTTCGGCGCCGCGCCAAGGTGGCAGCCATATCGTAGTGCGCGACGACGGCGCCTTTGCCGGTTCGGTCTCGGCCGGCTGCGTCGAGGGCGCGGTGATTGAAGCGGCGCGCGGCGCGCTGACGGACGGCAAACACCGCAGCCTGACGTTCGGGGTCAGCGATGGTGGGGTATTCGAGGTCGGCCTTCTCTGCGGCGGGCAGATCGAAATCCTGGTCGAGCCGATCCTCTGACATGCAGCGCCAGATCTTAGAACAGCTGATGGCAGCGCGCCGGGAGGGCCGTCTGCTGGTGCGCGCCCTGGATGTGGAGAGTGGCGAAGAGCGATTGATCGATCCGGCCTCGGATTCTTCGACGCTGGGCCTGGCTGCCGCGGTGGCAGCGCGCGCCGATGCCGGCCGGCGCGTCGTTATCGACGGCCGTACCTGGTTCCTCTCGGCCTATCACAGCCCCTGGGAGATCGTAATGGTCGGGGCGGTGCATATTGCACAGGCCCTGGCGGCGCTGGCCGTATCGGCCGGCTACCGCGTGCGCGTGATCGATCCGCGCGAGGCCTATGCCACGGCGGAGCGTTTCCCGGACGTTGCGCTATACCGGCAATGGCCGGATGAAGCTCTGACCAAGCAGCCGCTCACCGCGCGCAGTGCCCTGATCGCGCTGGCACACGATCCCAAGCTGGATGACGCCGGGTTGGCCGCTGCCCTGCACTCGCCCGCTTTTTATGTCGGCGCCCTGGGCTCGACCCGCACCCATGCGCGCCGCCTGGTACGCCTGGAAGCGCAGGGCTTCACACAAGCGCAGCTGCGCAAAATCCATGGGCCGGTCGGCCTTGCCGTGGGCGCCCGCTCGCCCGCCGAAATTGCAATCGCCATTCTCGCCGAGCTGGTGCAGCAGCGGCGCAAGCACGCGGCCACACCGCGCATCACCGGCGTCGTGCTGGCGGCCGGCACCGCCAGCCGCATGGGCCGGAACAAACTTATCCTGCCAGTCCATGGCAAACCGATGGTAGCGCATGCGGTCGAGGCAGCGACCGCCGCCGGTCTTGATCCGGTGATCGTGGTGACCGGACATGATGCCGCTTCGGTGCGGCAGGCGATCGGCAAAAAAGCCGTCACCTTTGTGCAAAATGACGATTTTGCGCGTGGGCTCAGCACTTCGCTGCGGGCCGGAATCGGTGCGGTACCACCGGAGGGCGAAGGCGCGGTCGTGTTGCTGGGCGACATGCCCGGCGTGAGCGCCGCACTGATCGAAAGGGTGGTACAGGCCTTCGATCCAGGCGAGGACCGCGCCATCTGCGTGGCGACAGCCCGTGGCGAACGCGGCCATCCGGTGTTGTGGGGGCGCCAGTTCTTTCCTGAACTGGAGGCACTGGAGGGCGATGCCGGCGCCCGTACCGTGATGAGTCGCTATCCGGCTCTTGTCTGCGAGGTGGAAGCGGACGACGATGCCCCGTTGGCCGATATCGATACGCCAGAAGCGCTGAATGCGATTTCTCGCTAGTCCCGATTCGAAATTCGCGCGGCCTCTATATCGAGCTCTGGGCGAATTTCGGAATCGAAGGACACTGGCAATTTATAGAATCCCAATGTCGTTTGGTTTCGAAGTTCGCCCGGAACCCGATATCAGTGGTATGGCGAGCTTCGAAACCAAACGGCACTAGCGCCGGCCGTACAGCATGGTGAGGTTGATCCGCCGGTTGGTGTAGCCTTCCTTGAAGTGCATCCGGTCGGTCTCGTGAAAGAGCGCCGAAGAGAAAACGATCGCGCGGTTCGAACGATAGGGGATCGTCACGGCCTTCGCGTTCGCGCGCTTGAGGAAGGCCTGGCAGCCGCGCGTGTCGCCGATATATTGCTGGGTTTTCCAGCCTGCCGGCGCGGCCACATCCCACACCGTCAACCCGCCGCTTTCCGGATCCAGATTGGCGTCATCGGCCGTGATCCAGAAATTGAAGGTGACCAGCGAGGGATCGGCGTGGGTGCCGACACCGCTGAGCTTGCTGTCGTATTTGAAGGCCCAGAGATAGCGCAGCTGGTGCGTGCCCAGAATGCCCGGATAGGCGGCGCGCATCTCCTGGTCGATCTGGGCGATCAGAGGACAGGCCAGGCCGTGTTCCGGCATGGCGGTGAGATAGCCTTCAGGATGGGTATCGCGCCAGATGGTCGAGCCCCAGCAGAAGCGGCGCAACTTTTCCAGCGCCTCCGGCGTAAGCAGATCGTCCACCACGATGATCTGCGGGTGGGTCTTATGCCAGTCGTGCGTGGCCCCTTCGGTATTGGCCGGATTGACCGCGGCCGAGGCGATGCGGCCGCCATCCGCCAGGTGATATTGCCATTGGGTCAACCCGAAATGTTCGGCCAGATAAGCCTGCTGTTCGCGATCGTGCTTGATCCGGTGCGCCGCTTCGCCCGGTACTGTCGTCGACCGGAAGGTCAACGCGGCATGGCGGGCGAAACAGGCAAAGCTTTCGCTGACCCGCGTGTCGCTGGCCTCTCCGTCCCGCAGCAGCATATTGCCCAGCTTGTAGAGCAGGTCGAAATTCTGCGGCTCGCTCTTCACCGCCTCACGAAAAGCTGCAATCGCTTCCTGCGCGCGGCCCTGCAGATACAGCATCAGGGCCAGGCCCGCCTGCGCCTCGCCCATGTCGGGCCGCAAGTCCAGTATCTGGCGATACAGCTTTTCTGCTTCCGCAGGCCGGCCGGAGCGATATTGCGTTACGGCCTGGCCAAGCAGGGTCTCAATCGACGAAAGGGGCGACAGGGTCATCAGACAAATTATTTTCCGAGGCGCGCCAGCGCATCCTTGGGCACTTTGGCCACCACATCATATTCGGAATCCACCACCTCGGCGATTTGGTAATGCATCGCGGTTCCCAGCACGGCGGCAATGTCGTGCGGGGTCAGCCCATGGGCGGATTCCAACCAGCGGCTCATGCCGGTGGTCGCGCTTTTCATGGCTTCGTCCAAGCTGCCGCCCGTTCCCATCACCATCACGGCGTCGGCATTTTCCACGCGGGTCTGACCCAGGCTCTGGCCCTGCACCACATCCACGCTGAATTGCACGTCCATCGACGTCTCCAGGCCCTGGCCCGGCAATTCACCATCGCCCTGCTGGGCATGGCCGTCGCCCAGATAAAGTAGCGCACCGGGACGAAAGACCGGAATGTAAAGCGTGGCGCCTTCCTTGATTTCAGGCGAATCCATGTTGCCGCCGAAGGGCCCCAGATGGCCCGCGCCCAGGGTTTCCTCACCGCGAGGCGCCACTCCGACACAGCCCAGCATGGGCGACAGCTTGACGGTGTAGGGCTTCAGCTTGTCACTGGGGTTGATCACGGTGGCGATGCCGGCCGCGGCATCGATCTTCCAGTCTGTGAAGCCGCTGGGATATTTGGCCAGGCTCTTCAGATAGCCCGCTTCCAATGCCGTATTGGCGATCAGATTGGTCTGATACGCCGTGTCGCGATTGGTGCGCACGCGATCCAGATGCACCACCAAGGTATCGCCGGGCATGGCGCCTTCGACATAGAAAGGCCCGATCAGCGGATTGCCACGCGGCGCCCGGGGCTTGCCATCGCGATCGTGACCGCGGCTGTCCAAGGTGCGGGTCTTGACCGTGTCGCCAGGGAAAAGCCGCATTACCGGCTTCAGCGAAGGCGAATAGAAATTGCTGAATTGCTGGGGATCATAGTCATGGCTGGCGGCCGCCGCCGGCTTTGCCGCCGGGCGCTTTCCTTCCACGGTCACGGGAATGGTGATGATGGGCGAGCTGGCGATCAGATCGCCCTTGCCGGAAAGCTGATTGCCGGAAAGCTGCAGCACCAGCTGACCACAATTGCGGCCCTGTTCGCTGCAGGAAAGATACAGCCCATCCTTCTGCAGGGTGCCGCTGAACGTGAGCTGGTTGAAGCGGCCCTTGTAAGAGTCGCCATTGGCCTCCAGCACCAGGCGACCATCCTGCATGGGCAGATAGTAGTTGGTGCCGCCAAATTCGCGCACGCCGATTTCCCAGGTGCCGGAATAATCCGGCGCCGCGCTGAGCGCGCCCGCGCCCGACACGAGAAACAGAAAGGTGAGCCATCCCAACCGTGCCATCGTCGTTCCCCCTTCGATTATTGTTATGCGCTAACCCGGCGCCGCGCCCTGGATGCCGACCTTCAGCATATAGAGCGACTGCGAGGCCGTGATGAACAGATGGTCGCGTTTGGGCCCGCCGAAGCAGACATTGGCGGCGCCTTCAGGCAGACGCAGCCGGCCCATCAGCTTTCCTTGCGGACTCCACATCGTCACCCCGGAATAGCCCAGCACCGTGTTGGAGCTGGCCCAGATATTGCCGGCACGATCGGCACGCATGCCGTCGGGATGGCAGTAGATGCCGTCCACCATGCAGTCGGTGAAGTCGCGTAAATTCTCGACCTTTCCGTTCACCACATCGCCGACATGAATGCCGCCGCTGATGATATAAACGCGCTTGTAATCCGGCGAGAAACAGATGCCGTTGGGGCCCCGCAGCTTTTCACCGGACAGCGCCACTTCCAGCCGGCCACTCGGATCCCAACGATAGGTATGGGTGGGAAGTTCGCGCCGGACCGCGGTGCCGATGCCGGTGCCCATATCGCCGAGCCGGGGATCATAAAGCCCGTCCGGATTCTGCGGGCCGCCCGCGACATCGGGATGGCCTTCGCTGAGCGAAGCGCCGGCCCCCGGATCGGTGAACCAGACGCTGCCATCGGGATGGGCGGCAATGTCATTGGGCGCGTTCAGGCTTTTGCCTTCGAACGTGTCGGCGATCACCGTCATGGCGCCGTCCAGCTCCCAGCGAACCACGCGCCGGAAATAATGCTGACAGGAAAGCTGGCGTCCCTGGAAATCGAAGCAATTGCCATTGCTGTAGAAGGAGGGTTTGCGGAAGGGCAGGATGTCACCGCTCCCCCAGATCAGGCGATACTGGGTATTGCCCTGCACATCGCTGAACACAAGATACTGACCTTCGCCCGACCAGGCCGGACCTTCCGCCCACAGGTAGCCGGTGCCCAGCCGCGTGATGGGGGCATAGCGCACGATGAACCGGCCAAAGGCCGGATCGACCGTGATCACGTCCGGATCGGGAAAGACACCCGGGGGCGCATCCTTGCCCCAAACCCGCGGCGGATTGGTGATGACGCTGGGGGCCACGCCGAGCAGCGGCTTGTCGGCCGCAAAGGCGCTGCTGCCAAGAAGCGGTAGGACGGCAAGCCCACTCACAGCTTCGCGCCGGTCGATCGGCTTTGTCAAAAACCCCTCCTGTTTCGCGCTCTTATCTTTGTCGGCTGGTCTTTGTCGACCGGTCTTTGTCGACTGGCGTGCGAAAGCCCTGCAACCAGCAGCCTAGTCCCCGCGAAGACGTTCGCCAAGCAACCGGCTCATGGCGCCCTGAGATAGGGCCGCAACGTGGCGTAGCGCATCTCGATCTCTGCCACCGCATCGGGTGCCAATGGCCCCGCCAGAGCACCCACCGCACCGGCCCGCGTCGCCGCCGACTTGAACACGCCGCGCTTGACGAAAATGGTACGCTGGGTGCCGGGAATCTTCTCTTCACAGTTCTTCATCAGCAGCCATTTGGCGAAGGCGTCGGCGGCTTCGGCCTGCCGGCCGCGACGGGCAAGATCGAACACCGCCACCATCACATCGCCATAGGCGCCCTGCCCGGTCATCTCGCCATCCAGCCCCAGCCGCATTTCATAGAGCAGACCATCGCCGCCGGAGGCGCCGAACACGCCCTTGAGCAGGTCACGGTGGCGCATCTCTTCCTTCATGCGGGCGACCAGCGGCGCGGATTCCTCCTTGACGTAGGCCAGATTGGGAAATTCCCGTGCCAGGCGCAGGATCAGGTCTATGGGCGGCGCCAACGCGCCGCGTGCGCCGGCAATGTCGGTCTGCAGCACCACCGGCCGGCGCACCGCCCGCGCCAGGGCGGCGAAATATTCATGGAAAGCCTCGACCGTCTGGGCTTCCGGGGCACTTGGCGGCATGGCGATGACCGCATCGGGATTCAGCGCTTCGGCATGGGCCGCATAGTCCAGCATTTCAGCTGTGGTGGCGCCTTGGACCCCCAGAATGCTGGCGACCCGCAAGGGCCGGCAGGTTTGCGCAATCACGGTCATGCCACGCAGCCGCTCCTCGCGCGACAGGATGTTGACGTCGCTGGAGCCTTGCGGCCAGACCGCGCCAGTGCAGCCGATGCGGTCGAAGAACCGCATCTCGCCCGCCAGGTCCTCGAAATCCACCGCGCCCGCAGGCGTGTAAGGCGTTGTCACGATGGGCATGATGCCAACAAGCGGCTTGGCCGGCCCCGACTGAGCCCAAGCCGAGGCTGTAAGCGGCGCAAGAGCAACAAGTCCCAGAGACGTGCGGCGGTCGAAGTGTGTGCCAGACATGGAGCCTCCCTCAGCTTTGCGCGGGTCCTTCGTGAGACCGGCGCCGGCCATAGAGCATGGTGATATTGATGCGGCGGTTGGTATAGCCCTCGCGGAACGCGATCCGGTCGGTCTCGTGAAACAGATCGGAATCGAAGATCACCGCCCGGTTGGCGCGATAGGGCACGGTGACCGGGCGGGCGCCTTTCTCGGCCAGGAAGCGGCGGATGGCCGGCGGATCGTTGTTGTACGTGTCAAAGTCCCAATCCAGCGGCGCCGCCACGTCCCACAAGACCAGCCCGCCGCGTTCCGGATCGAGGTTGGCCTCGTCCGGTGTGATCCAGAAGTTGACATTCACCGCGGCGAAGTCGGCATGGACATTCACACCCTTGAGCTGGCTGTCGCATTTGAACGCCCACAGATAGCGCAGGGCATTGGCCCCGAAGATGGCGCCATACGTCTGGCGCAGCTCATCGGCGATCTGGGCCAGCAGCGGGGCGGCAAAGCCCTGTTCCGGCACCGCGCCCAGATAGCCATTGTCATAAACTTTCTTCCAGACCGGCTCCTGCCAGCAGAAGCGGCGCAGGGCTGCCAGGGCCACGGGCGTGAGAAGATCGTCGATCACCACGATCTGCGGCCGCGCGGCCTGCCAGCGCGCCTGGATGGCGGCGACGTCATTGGCAGGATCGAGGGCGGACGCGGAAAGCCGCGCGCCGGATTCGGCGCGTGGAGCATCGTTCGCACGGTAGCCGGCTTGTTCCTGATCATGCCGCCGCTTGAAGTCGGGATCGGGCACAGTGGTCGCCGCAGGCACAACCCGCGCGTGCCGCTGGAAGCAGGCCATGGCCTCCTGCGTCTCACCGGTCTCACAGAGTGCCAAGGCCAGGTTGTTGAGAGATTCGGGATGATCCGGAACAGCTTTCAGAACCGCGCGGAAGGCGTTGGCCGCTTGCCGGCTGCGCCCCAGATCGCGGCACACCAGGCCGCGGTTGAACAACACGCGAAAAGTATCGGGCTCTATCGCCCAGGCGCGGTCGAAACTGGTCAGAGCTTCTTCGAAGCGGCCAAGGGCGCGCAGCGCAACGCCATGATTGTTCCAGGCTTCCGCATAGGCAGGCTCCAGCGCCAACGCCGCCGCCAGGCTCGCCAGCGCCTCCCGCGGCCGGCCCAACGCGCTCAGAACCATGCCACGGCTGTTCAACACCTCCGCCTGCCCGGGCTTCAGCATCAGTGCTTTGTCCAGCGCAGCCAGGGCGTCCGGGTCGCGGCCCAGACTGTGCAGGATCAGGCCGTGATGAGCATGGAGTTCCGCCGCGCCAGGCCTTGTTGCCAGCGCCTTGCTGATCAAGGTGAGGGCTTCGCGGGAGCGCCCCTGATGCAAGCGCAGCACGGCCAGCAGATTGTTGGCGTTGGGCTCCTCCGGAACCGCCGCCAGTATCGCCAGATACAGCCGTTCGGCTTCGGCCTGATCGCCTCTCTGCTGGGCCGCCAGGCCCTGATGCAGAAGCCGCTCCAGCCGGCCTCTCCTAGACCGCGCTAGTTGTGATCAAGGCGGATCACCTTGGCGTTGATCGAGACCGCGATATGGGGGTTGGGCGCCTCCTGCGCCCATGCGGCAGGCGCGGCCGACAACAGCAACAAACCAGCGGTCTTCATAGACGCCCCCAAGAAACGCCGGTGAACGGTAATCGGTCCGGGATACGCTGTTCAAGCCGGGATCGGGGGGTCAGCGCTTGGCCTTGGCGGTGTTCAGGGTCACGGCGGCGCGAATAAGCGCCTTCAGGGCCTTCTCGTTGATCTTGTCGCCCTCATGGAAGTCAATGGCGCGCCTTGTGTTGCCGTCCAGGCTGGAATTGAACAGGCCCGCAGGATCCTTGAGCGCCGCGCCTTTGGCAAAAGTCATCTTCACCACGCTCTTGTAAGTCTCGCCGGTGCAGATGATGCCGTCATGCTCCCATATCGGCACCCCGCGCCATTTCCAGGTCTCTTCGACATCGGGATCGGCTTCTTTGATCAGGGCCCGCAGCCGGGCCAGCATCTCGCCGCGCCAGTCACCCAGTTCCTTGATGCGCCCGTCTATCAGGCGAGAGGCATCCTTGGCGGTCGTACTCTTTGTCATGGTGTCGGTCTCTAAGCAGGTCTTTTCAGGACCAGCCGCCGGACAAGATGGCCCTTCCACATCCACAATCCCGACAGCAGCATGACGGGAAGGAAAACAAATCGTGTGGCAGGAGCATAATCCGGGATGACCTGAAACGGGCTGTAAATATAGCCGATGATCGGAACGGCGCAGATGACGTGGATCCAGCGAATGAACGCTCTTTGGGTGGCTTCCTTCATGGCCATCAATCCTGCCGCGCCAGGAGTTGTTCCAGCCGGCCAAAGAAATGTCCCCAACCGTACTTGGCGCCCTGGTAATTCTGTTTCTGCTCCGGCCGGAACCCCGTCTGTTCCATGCGCAAAAGCGTGCCATCGCCTGTCGGCGTCAGCGAAAAGGTCACGACGCTCTGGATGGCAAGCTCGCCTTCACCGGCAACCCAGGTGTAGGACAAGGTCTTGTTCGGCTCGATCGCAAGAACCTCGCAGTCGATGATGCCATTCCAGCCCGGCTGCGGATCGCTGCTCAGGCGGAAATGATGGCCGATGACGGGCTCGAAATTGTTCTTCATCAGCCACTCCGCGATCAGGTGCGGCTGGGTCAGCGCCCGCCACAATTTTTCCGGCGGATGGGGCATCTGCCGTTCGACGACGACGGAGCGTGTTTCGGCCGTGGCCTGGTTCATTGGTCCATCCTCCTGAGCAAGTCTTCGAGCTGGTCGAACCGGCTTTGCCAGAAGCCGGTCATCTGACTGGTCCAATCGATAAGCGGGGCCAGCGCAGCGAGTTGCGCGCTGTAATGGGTCTGGCGGCCTTCATGGCGGTCGCGCACCAGCCCGGCCTCCTTCAAAAGCCCCAGATGCTTTGAAACCGCCGGTTGCGAGACCTTGGCCTGGACCGTCAGCGCACCGACTGTCTGTTCCCCCTCGCGGCACAGGCGTTCGAAAATCGCCCGCCGCGTGGGATCGGCGAGGGTTCGGAAGAGAACATCGTGCGTATTCGGCATCGGATCCATAACTTTCTGGTTATTTATATCTATAACCGTACGGTTATACGTTAGTCAAGCCCCGGCTCCAATTGTGCCGCGCAGATGGACGCCATATCGTGCCGGCGCAGTCTGAGCGATGGGTTTATGTCGAAGAAAAACAAGAAGATTCTGTGGGCGCTGGCCGCGCTGCTCGTTCCCGCGGCTGCGGCCGCGCAAGGCGCCAACACGAACGCCGGAACAAATGAATGGCTGACCTTTGGCTATGACGGGCAACGCAGTGGCTGGAACAGCGCCGAGACCACACTTGGCCCCGCGAACGTCAAAGGGCTGAAGCTTTTGTGGAGCAGCCAGCTTCCCACCACCCCGCAGGATACCGCGCTCTCCACCCTCACCTCGCCGCTGGTGGCGCAGGTGGATGGCAAGACCCTGGTGTTCACGGTCGGCATAGACGACACGCTCTATGCGCTGGATGGCGGCAGCGGCAAGATCGTCTGGCAGAAAGGCTTTCCCAACACGGGAAAACCGGTCAGGCCGCCCAACACCAATTGTGCTGGTACCGAGCAGGCCACGCCTGTAATCGACAAGAAGAAGGGTGTCATCTACTTCACCACCAGCGACGGCAAACTGCGGGGCTTGGGTTTGGCCGATGGCACCGAGAAGCTGACGCCCGCTCCCTTTGTGGCGCCCAACAGCCGCAACTGGAGTCTCAACCTCCTTAACGACGTGGTTTACACCGCCGCCGGCCGCGGCTGCGGCGGGGATGCGGCGCAGCCGATCGAGCCGGGCTCCGTCTCAGCCATGGATGTCAGCGATCCGGCCCACCCGCAATTGTCGCGCTTCCTGACCGGCCGCGGCCGTCCCGCCGGTCCCTGGGGCCGCGGCGGTCCCGTCGCCGGGCCGCTGGGTGTTTATGTCCAGACCGCCGACGGCAATCGCGATCCCGCCGGCGGCATCTTCGGCAACGCGGTGCTGGCGGTGCAACCGAAGGCCTATGGCCTTGCCGACTCCTTCACCCCGCCAAGCTGGAAAAATCTCAACGCCAAGGATCTCGATCTGGGCTCGGGCAGCCCGATGCTCTTCCCGTTCAAGAACCGCACGCTTCTGGCCACGTCCTCGAAGGAAGGCGTGGTCTATGTGCTGGACGCCAAGAATCTCGGCGGCGGGGTCGCGAGCGACCATGCCAAGGCGCTTTATACCTCGCCGCGCCTGGGCAATGAGGAAGAGAAGTATTACGGCCATGGCGTGTGGGGCAGCTTCTCGACTTATGAAGATGCGCAAGGGACACGCTGGCTTTATGTGCCTATGTGGGGGCCGCCGGCCAGCGGCCTTCAGTTTCCCAAAAGTTATGGTCCCGCCCCGCACGGCAGCATCATGGCATTACAGGTGGTGGAGAAGGACGGCGGGGTAACGCTGGCTCCGCAATGGATGTCACATGATCTCGCGGTGCCCGACAATGTCGCGGTGGCGAACGGCGTGGTCTATGCAGTACAGACCGGTGAACAGTTGCTGCAGCATTTCACCAATCCGGACGCGCACGGCCGCGCCGAACCTGGGCAGCAGGCCGAGACCCCGGCGACCCTCGCCAAGTTCCGTTCCACCCCTGTCGCGCCGATGGTGCTGTATGCTTTCGACGCCCAGACCGGAAAGGAGCTCTATTCCAGCGGCAAGCTTCTCGCCAACTGGGTGCACTTCAACCAACCGACGGTGGCGCAGGGAAAGGTGTTCCTTGTCTCGCATGACGCCCATATCTACGCCTTTGGCCTTCCCCGCTGAGGCCTGGCCGGGGTTTCGATGGCGATACAGGAACTGATCCAGCGCGCGCTGACCGCACATCAACGCGGCCAGCTTGACCAGGCCGCGGACCTGTATGAGCAGGTTCTGAACCTGGAGTCCCAGAACTTCGCGGCGTTGCAATTCTTCGGCGTGCTGCGCGCACAACAGGGGCGCAATGTCGAAGCTGCGAAGCTGCTGGAATCCGCGCTGGCTCTTCAGCCCGACAATTTTGGCGCCCTGATCAACTACAGCCAGGTCCTGATGGGCGCAGGCCAGGTGCGCGAAGCCCTGGCCGTGCTCGATCGGGCGCTGGCGATAAAGCCGGACGTGTTCGAAGCGCTATACAACCGGGGTATCGCGCTGGCCCAGCTGCAGCGCCATGCGGAAGCGGTCACCAGCTTCGGCAAGGCGCTTGCGCTCAAGCCGGACAGCCCGCACTGTCTTTACAATCGCGGCCTGGCGCAATCCTCGCTGGGGTGGCGACAGGATGCCCTGGGCAGTTACGACCGCGCCGTTGCGCTGCAGCCCGGGTTCGCACCGGCCTGGCACAATCGCGGCAATGTGCTCCGCGAGCTGGGTCGGCCAGGCGAAGCCCTGGAAAGTTATGACAAGGCGCTGGCACTGACGCCCCAGGACGGCCTCCTTCTCTACAGCCGCGCCACCGCGCTTTCGGACGCTGGCCGTTTCGGGGAAGCGGCCACCAGTTTCGGTCAGGCGCTGGCTCTGCGGCCGCAATTCGATCTTGCTCTTGCCGGGCGCGCCGCCGCGTTGCTCAAGCTGGAGCGTTTCGCCGAAGCGCTGGCGGATCTTGACCAGGCATTGGCGCACAAGCCCAAGGATGCCGAACTGCTCAACAACCGCGGCGTGGCATTGTACCGGCTGGAGCGAATTGCCGAGGCGCGCATCGCCTATGATAACGCGCTGGCCACGGCCCCTGACCATGTTGAAAGCCTGCTCAACCGCGCTTTCCTGCTGCAGGCAACCGGCAGCCTGGAAGAGGCCCTGGCCGATTATGAGAAGGCGGTGGCATTGGCACCGGGCAGTGCCCGCGCCTTCAATGGCCGCGGCTCGGTCCTGCACGCGCTGAAGCGGGGCCGCGAGGCGCTGGCCGACTTCGACAAGGCGCTGGCACTGGATGCCAGACTCGCCGACGCCCTGGCCAACCGCGCCCATCTGCGCTGGTCGCTGAACGACGACTATGCCGGTGCCACCGCCGACCTGGAAGCCGCGCTGGCAATCAATCCCGATCAGCCCTATGCGCGTGGCGAGCTGCTGCATCTTCAGATGTTCGCCGCCGACTGGGACGATTTCGAAAACCAGAAAGCGCTGGTGGATCAGGGGGTGCGCGCCGGCAAGGAGGTGGTGCGCCCCTTCGTGTATCAGGCCGTCTCCGGCTCCCCGGCCGATCTCATGTCCTGCTCACGCATTTTTGCCGGCAATCTTTTTCCGCCACAGCGATCGCAGCTCTTTGCCGCGCGCAGTCACGACAGGATCCGCATCGGCTATCTCTCGGGCGAATTCCGGGAACAGGCCACTGCCTACCTGATGGCCGGTCTTTACGAACAGCATGACAAGTCGCGCTTCGAGATTGTCGCCATCGACAATGGCGGTGGCGACGGCAGTCCCATGCGCCGCCGCCTGGAAGCGGCTTTCGATCGCATCCTTTACATCAACCAGATGCCGGATAGCGAAGCGGCGGACCGCATCCGTGCCGAGGAGATCGACATCCTGGTCAATCTCAATGGCTATTTCGGCGCCCCGCGCATGGGCATCTTTGCCCGCCGGCCGGCACCCATTCAGGTCAACTATCTTGGTTTTCCCGCCACTCTTGGCGCGCCCTATATGGATTACATCATCGCCGACCAGGTGGTGATCCCCGATGGCGAGCAGCGCTTTTACGAGGAGCAAGTCGTCTGGCTGCCGCACAGCTATCAGGTGAATGATTCAAAGCGGGCGATCACACAGGACGTGCCCAGCCGCGCCGCCCTGGGCCTGCCCGAGACCGGCTTTGTCTTCTGCAATTTCAACCAGAGCTACAAGCTGACGCCGGATGTCTTCACCTGCTGGATGCGCCTGCTGAAGCAGGTGGATCAAAGCGTGTTGTGGCTGCTGAAGGCCAGGCCCCTCTTCGAGGCCAACCTGGCAAGACAGGCTGAGCGCCAAGGCGTGGATCCCCGCCGTCTTCGCTTTGCCCCGTCCCTGCCGCTGGACCAGCATCTGGCGCGATTGAAGCAAGCGGACCTGTTTCTGGACAGCCTGCCCTACAATGCCCACACCACTGCCAGCGACGCCTTGTGGGCGGGCCTGCCGCTCATCACTTGCCGCGGCACGGCCTTTCCCGGACGCGTCGCCACCAGCCTTCTGAACGCCGCCGGCATGCCGGAGTTGATCACCGAAAATCTGGAAGATTATGAGCGCCTGGCGCTACGGCTTGCAGGGGACCGCGAAACGCTGGCAGGACTGAAGCAGAAACTGGCGGACAATCGCCTGCGCTGCCCGCTGTTCGACACCGATCTTTTCCGGAAAAATCTGGAAAGCGCCTATGTCACCATGTGGCGGGCCTGGCAGAAGGGCGAAGCGCCCAGAGGCTTTGCCGTCAGCTAGACCGGCTGCAGCATCTCGATCTCGCCGTCTGCGGTAACCCTAAAGCCGTTGCTGCTGGTGGTTTCCCGCATATGGCGATAGGCCACTTCCAACGCGCGGACGTGGGATGTGAGGTCGAACAGCCCCGGCCGGTTCTGCGCCAAGATCCGCTTTGCGTCAGTGAGCGCATCGGGTTCGCGCGCCAGCTTCAGTGCCAGTGCCTCATAATCTTCCAGACTGTCTGTCACCAACTCCCGCAAACCTGCCGCCTCGAGCAGACTCGCAGCAACACGGCCGGCAAAGCCCTCGCCACGGCAGGTCAGAATGGGGACGCCGGCCAGCAACGCGTCGGCCGCGGTGGCATGAGCATTGTAAGGCAGTGTGTCCAGCACGAGGTCGGCCAGATGCTGCCGCGCCAGATTCTGCTCGAAGGTCACGCGTTCCGCCCAGACGATGCGGCTGGCAGATACACCCCGCGCTTCGGCTGCCTGTTCCAGCCGGCCGCGGGCCTCGACCGGACAGGCCGCCAGCCAAAGCACACTGCCCTGGACCGCGGAAAGCAAACGCATCCAGACAGCGAAAACCTCCTCGGTGATTTTCCAGTTCTGGTTGAAACAGCAGAACACGAAGCCGCTGTCGGGCAAGCCCGCGACGCGGCGCGGCGGCGCCGGCCCCACCATCCGGTCCGGTCCGGCCGGAAAGAAACTTCCCGGCAGATGGACGATGGCCTCGCTATAGAAAGGCTGCTGCGCGACCGGGGCCACCATCGCATCGGCGAAAATGTAATCCATGCAGTGCGAGCCCGTGGTGCCGGGATAGCCCAGATAGGCCACTTGTACTGGCGCAGCCCTGCCGGCAAAAATGCCGGGGCGGCCTTCCTGGGTGTGGCCGGTAAGGTCCACCGCGATATCGATATCCTGGGCGCGCATCAACGCCACCACCTCGCGATCGGACATCCGTGCCGCGTCATGGAATCGATCGAAGGACTGTGCCAGCGCCTGGCGTGTGGGGCCGCCTCCGCCGGTTCCGATGGAAATGCCGTGCAGTTCAAACGCGCTCCGGTCGTGACAGGCCAAAAGCGGCAGCATGCAACGGCCGACTGGATGATCGCCGAAATCCGCGGAGACATAGGCGATCTTGAGCTTGCCCGCCGTCGGCGGCAGCGTCCCAGGCCAAGGCCCCACGCACACGGCGCGCTTGTCGGCAAGATAAGTTTCGGCGGCACGCCGCTGAAGCGCGGGTTCGCCGCAATAGCCCAGGAGCGTGAAGGGAAAGATCACCGCGCTTTCGTCGGCAATCGCCCTGACAATCTGTTCCTTCAGTGTCGCCATCTTCGGCCAGTCGCAGAGATTGCTCGCCGCCATGGCGGCTCCGCTGAGGGCGTAAGGATGACGCGGATGGCCGGCGAGCACCGCTTCGAACCCTGCCAGGGCCTCGGCAAAGCGGCCGAGCTGGCCAAGCGCCACGGCCTGGTTGTAAAGCGTGGCGCCGTTGCCCGGCGCGGCCTTGAGAGAAGCCGCGTAACTGGTCAGGGCTTCCTCGCCGCGCCCCTCAGCCAGCAGCACGGCACCACGATTGTTCAGCGCCTCGGCATAACCGGGCCGCAGCGCCAGCGCCGTATCGAAGCTTGCGATCGCCTCCTCGAAACGTTGCAGGCTGGTCAGGGCTGACCCACGATTGTTCCAGCCCTCCGCATAGTTGGGATCCAGGGCCACGGCCTGGTCGAAGCTTTGCAGCGCATCCGGGTGACGGTCCATGCCGGACAGCGCCAGGCCGCGGTTGTTGGCGATTTCCGCCGATTTCGGCGCATGAGACAGCGCCAGATTGAAACTGTCGAGCGCGGCATCAAAGCGCTTCATCCGCCAGAAAATGCTGCCGCGCAAATTGAGAGCTTCAGCCCAGCCCGGCCGCAACCCCAACGCGGCATCGCAGGCATCCAATGCATCGCCAAGCCTGCCCATGTCCCGCAAGGGTGCGACCCGCGCCAGTTGCGCTTCCGGATAGTTGCGATTGAGATTCAGCGCGCAGTCGTGACTGGCGAGGCTATCCTGGAAACGGCGCATGTCCCACAGGACAAGGCCGCGATTGTACCAGATCGCCGGCGCATTCTGGTCGATCGTGAGCGCCGTCTCGTAGAACAGCAGCGCTTCGTTGATCTGGCCCATGGCGCGCAGCACATTTCCCAGATTGGACAAGGCTTGCGGATCGCGCGGCCTGAGCTTGACCGCATGGCCGAACGCGCGCGCCGCCTCCACCAGATCGCCGTCCGCGGCATGCAGCAGCCCGAGTGTGTGATACGCGTCGAAATGTTCCGGATCGGCCGCCAGGACGCGCAGGCAAAGCTGTATCGCGTCACGGGTCTTGCCCTCTTGATGAAGAGCCAGGGCGCGGGAAAACAGCTCGGAAATATCCGGCGTGGGCGAAGCCATTGATTTGCTTTCAAAGCGTCAGCAAACTCTATAGCGGAAGGCAAACAGGCCGGCCAACGGCGGACGGGGGAAGCGTGGCGATTGCAAAATGGGTCCCGGCTCTGTTGTGCGGCGGTCTGGCGATTGCCGCCGCCACAAGCCGCGCCGGGGCCGACACGCGCGACGATGTTCTTTCCGCGATCGCGCGCTGCAATGTCATCCACGACAACAGAGTCTGGCTGGATTGTGTCTATGGCGCCCAGCAACCCATGCGCGCCCTGCTCGGATTGCCGCCGGCGCCAGAATATCAGCAGCGCCTGGTGCCCGCGCCCGGGCTGGCGTCCGCTCCTGCCATCGCGGCACCGCGATCGCCTGTGCCCGCGACCACGCAAGCGCGAACCGCGTCCGGACCGGTGCCGGTCCGCCGTGGCCGGGCGGGATTTCTGGGCAACCTCTTCGGGGCAAATCCGCCTGTCGCGGTCGCGCGCATGACATCCTATCGCTTCGAGAAAAGCGGTGCCTTTGTGGTGGAGCTGGAGAATGGGCAGACGTGGCGCCAGGCCGATGTCGAAGCCGGCACCGCCAGCTGGAACAGGCCGGCTTCCAGCTACACCGTGACCGTCACACAGGGCGCTTTCAACAGCTACCGCCTGCGCACCGCGGACAATTCGCGCACCTTCCGGGTCGAGCGCGCAAAATAGCGCGAGGCCCGGCGCGCTTACGGCGCGCTGGTCAGGACCGTGGAGGTGACCATGTTGGGCGGATTGCCGTCCGAGGACTGGGTAATGCCGATGATGGCGCCCACAGCCACGATACCGCCAATAACCAGAAGAGCTGTGGTGTCGACCCCCTGAGCCGCTTTCACGCCGGCCGGCTTGCCGGGCGCCAGGACCCCTTCGTTCGCGGCCAGGGCAGAAGATGCAAGCAGGCTGAATGACAACGCAGCTGCAACCAGATTCCGCATAATGCCCTCTCGAGTTTTTTTATGTTCTGGAGCCAGCCTAACGCCTGCATGACCGGGTGTCACGATGCGGCGGACGCACCTGTCTCACGCAGCGAAGGGGCCATCAGGTGCCAATCGGTGCTGTTCTCGTAAGCCCAGCCGATCCGCAGCGCCAGGGCTTCCGCCCCGCTACGGCACACCACCTGCAAAGAGCTGGGCAGGTGCTGGGATGTCAGCCCGTTGGGCAGGGCCAGGGCGCAGAGGTCCAGGAAATTGACCCAGCGGGTGGAGATGGCCGGGGTGGTGGTCTGATGCACGGTATCCAGGGGAATCGGCGGCGTCATGGCGGTGGGAGTCAGGACCGCATCGAGCCCTTCCAACCCAGAAAGGAAGGCCTTTTTCCGCCGTTCCCGCTCTTCCAGGACCTCCTGATATTGCGCGGGCGAAATGTTGGCGCCGGCCGCCACCCGGGGCCGCACCGCCTCGTCCAGCGGCAGGCTGCGATTGTCGGCAAGTTCGCGGATGCGGGGATAGACCTCGGCCGAAATGATGCGCCCCACCAGATCGCCATATTCGCGCAAGGAGTAACCCAGGTCCGGCAAGAGGACGATCTCCGCGCCCAACCCTGCCAGCTCCTCCAGCGAGCGATCATAGGCCTTGAGGATTTCCGGGTCATGGCCGGGGCGTTCCTTTTCCGGAAGCCGGGCCAGGCGCAGACCCTTGATGCCATGCCGCAACGCGGCGAACGGGTCGGTGGGCGACAAGGTCAAGGTCAGCGGATCGAGCGGATCGGGCCCCTGCATCACCGACAGCAGCAGCGCACAATCCTCCACGTTTCGCGCCATCGGACCGGGGGTATCAAGCGTGTGGCTGAGCGGCAGGACGCCGTGGGTGCTGATGCGACCCAAGCTGGTCTTCAGGCCCGTGATGCCGCACCAGGCGGCCGGAATCCGCACCGAGCCGCCCGTGTCGGTGCCCAGCCCGGCGGGGGTCATGCGCGCTGCGATCGCCACGCCCGTGCCGGAAGAGGAGCCGCCAGGGGTGCGCGCGACCTCAAGATCCCACGGATTCCACGGCGTTCCCATGTGCTGGTTGGTGCCCCAGGCGCCGTAGGCGAACTCGACCGTATGGGTCTTGCCCAGCACGATCATGCCTGCGTCCTTCAGCTTCCTCACCAGGGTGGCGGTGTGCGTCGAGACGCGATCTTTCCAGACGATGGTACCGCCGGTGGTGACTTTGCTTTCGATCTCAATCAGATCCTTGATCGCGATCGGCAGTCCGTGCAGTGGACCTTTTGCCATGCCGGAACCAATCGCGCGGGCGGCCTCCTCGGCCTCTTGCCTGGCCTCCCTCTCATACAGATCGATGAAGGCATGCAAGCGCGGCTCCCACTTGCGAATGCGGGCAAAACAGGCGTCCACGATCTCGACGGGTGAAAAGCGGCCGGCGGCAACGCCTCCGGAAAGGCCTGACAAGCTGAATTCGGCAAGATCGGTCATGGCCCCTCCCTAGTGTCCCGATTCCGAAATTCGCATGATCTCTATATCGAACTCGACGCGAATTTCAGAAGCGGGACACTAGTAAATTATTGATTCCTAGTGTCGTGTTGGGTTGGAAGCTCGCTCCGAGATCGATATCGATGATTCCGCGGACTTCGAAACCACCACACGAGGGATTTGTCGGCGAGGGTGGATAGCGCCGCGGGCCC
>CAYQZM010000296.1:0-10807 GCA_964421935.1 uncultured Rhizobium sp.
GAAGCCGGCATTGTGCCGGTTCCTGGCGTATTGCGAGCCGGGGTTGCCCAAGCCAACGATGAGCAACGGCGTGTCCATACCGGAGACGCATAATCAGGCGGCGGCTTACTTCTTGGCCGGAGCGGCAGCCGGCTTGGCGCCAGCGGCAGGGGCAGCGGCGCCAGCAGCGGGAGCGGCGCCAGCGGCAGGCGCGGCGCCTTCCGCAGGCGCGGCTTCCGTGGCCGGGCCCGAGGCGGCAGCAGCCGCGGCGGCGGCAGCGGCGCGCTGTTCTTCGATGACGCTGGTGGGCGCCACGATCGAGCAGACGGTGAAGTCACGGCCGCGAATGATCGGCTTCACGCCTTCCGGCAGGGTGAGGGAATTGATGTGGATGGACTCGTTGATGTCCAGGCGCGACACGTCCACTTCGATGGTGTTCGGGATGCGGTCAGCCGGGCAGATCAGGCCGATGGAGTGGCGCACGATGTTGAGCACGCCGCCCTTCTTCAGGCCGGGCGAAACATCGCCGCCATTGAAATGCACCGGAATCTCCAGCCGCACGGTGGCGCCTTCGGCCAGGCGCATGAAGTCCACATGCACGGGGCGGTCGCTGACCGGATCGAGCTGCACTTCGCGCGGAATGACGCGGGTCTTCTTGCCGGCGATGTCCAGCATGAACAGGGTGGTGAGGAAGTGACCGGCCTCGACATGGCGCTCCAGGGTGCGGGCCTCGACGGCCACGTTCTGGGTATCTTCGGCTCCGCCATAGATCACGGCAGGGATCAGGCCTTTACTGCGCGCCTGGAAGGCCGGGCCCTTGCCGGTCGCGCCGCGCGCTTCCACCTTAAGTTCTTGAACTTGCGTCATTTTCCTGATCCTTCGGGCCGGCCAAAGCCAGTGGTAAGTCCGGCAAATATGCGGAAAGGCGAGGCTTTTAGCGGAAGGCGGCTTTCCGCGCAACCGGCGCTTTCAGAGCCTGATTCCGATGCCGGAACCCGTGCTAGCCTTGGCCAAAAGCGGGGAGGTTCACATGCACAATCCCATTGCCGCCATCCTGGTCGCCGGGATAGCCGCCTGGATCTTCGGCGCGGTCTGGTACGGAGCCCTGGGCAAGCCCTGGCAGCGGGCACAGGGACTCGATCCCGAAGCCTGCAAAGACAAGAAGATGCCCCTGAACCTTCTGGTGGTCTCCTTCCTGACCGCACTGGTGATGTCGGCGACGATTTACTACCTGCTGGCCAATATGGGGGTGATCGGCGTTGGCCCCAGCGCCCTGGTCGGGCTGACGATCGGGGTCGGCCTGATCTGGGTCGCGATCCTGGTCAACAATCTCTTCCAGCAGCGCCACTTCACCCTGACCGTGATTGATGGCGCGCACTGGGCACTGGCGCTGACCATCGAAGCCGTCGTGGTGTCGCTGCTGGCCTAGCATTAGGGAATAAGGGAAAGGGTCAGCGACCCGATCTCGTCGTCGCCTTTCTGGCCGCGGAACTCGGCGGTGCGGTGGGTATAGCCGGCGATCATCCGGGCATGGGGAAACAGCAGCGCCGCGCCGGCATTGATGTCTCCCACAAGGGATTTTTTGGCGACGCTGGGTCCGGTGTGAAAGCTGTTGCCGTCTAGGAACAGGTTGCGCGCCATGGCGCGCGCTTCGCCGCCGGCAAAAATGTACCAGGCAAAGCGGTCCACGGTCTGAAAGTCGGAGCCCTGCTGCGCCGGAGCAATGCGCGGCGGCCCCCAATCGGCCATCAGGTTCTGGCCCAGCCGCAACATCGCGCCGGCGCCGGCATAGTCATAGACATTGCCGGCGGAGAGATTGATTTCGGGCAGCAACTCTGCCTCCAGCCCCTTGCGCGCTAGTGGCATCCGCCAGATGCGCTGGCTGCTGAGCACCAGTCCGGGTTCATCGCGCAACTGGGCATGCCAGCCATTGGGATGGGCAGCGCTGGGCACGAAGGCGGCGTGCCAGAATTTCTGGACATCGCTGCCCAATGCGGCCGGGCCTGTCACGCCCAGCGTGATCTCGACCTTGTCCAGGACCGTGCCGTTTTCGCGGGTTAGCCGTGCGCCACCGAAAAGCCAGCCGGCGTAGGGCCGGTCGTTGGCCGGTGGTGTGAAGGCGGAAAGATTTTCCGGCGTGAAGATCGCCTGGCCCAGGAAAAAGCCGCTGCGCCATGCGCCCGATCCCGCCAGCATCAAATGGCGGGCAAAGCTTTCGGTTTTGGGCTCTGCCTCGGAGGTCCAGGAGAAGTAGATGCCGTTGGTATAGTGCCGGTCGCCGGAAATCGAGATGTAGGAATCGTTTTCCGTGACCAGGGAAATGGTCGGCCGGTTGGCGCTTTCTGCCGCAACGGCCAGTCCGGGCCAGCAAAGGCCTGACAGCAGGGTGGGGAGAAGAAAGGCCCGCACCAGCCGCCTGGTCAATCGAACAGGCTGGAGACGGAGGCTTCGTTGTTGATGCGCCGCATCGCCTCGCCCAGCAGCGGAGCGATGGAGATGGTGCGGATATTGGCGCAGGCCTTCATGGCATCGGTGGCCTGGATGGAGTCGGTCACCACCATGGATTTCAGCTTGGAGCCGCCGATGCGCTCTACCGCCTTGCCCGACAACACGCCATGGGTGGTGTAGGCATAGACTTCCGTAGCGCCATTGCTCAGCAGAGCCTCGGCGGCGTTGCACAGAGTGCCGCCGGAATCCACGATGTCGTCGATCAGGATGCAGGGCCGGCCGTCGACATCGCCGATGATGTTCATCACTTCCGACACGCCCGCGCGTTCCCGCCGCTTGTCCACGATGGCGAGGTCCGTGTTGAGGCGTGTGGCCAGCGCGCGAGCCCGCACCACGCCGCCCACGTCGGGCGAGACCACAATCGGGTCCTTGCCTTTGAGATTCTCGGTGATGTCCTTGATGATCACCGGCATGGCGAAAAGATTGTCGGTGGGGATATCGAAGAATCCCTGGATCTGGCCGGCATGCAGATCCACGGTCAGCACCCGGTTGGCGCCGGCCTCTGTGATCATGTTGGCGACCAGCTTGGCTGAAATCGGTGTGCGCGGGCCGACTTTGCGGTCCTGGCGGGCGTAGCCGAAATAGGGGATCACCGCGGTAATGCGCCGGGCGCTGGCGCGGCGCAGTGCATCGATGATGATCAGCAATTCCATCAGATTGTCGTTGGCGGGCGCGCTGGTCGATTGAATGACGAACATGTCCTCGCCGCGGACATTCTCGCGAACTTCGACGAAAACCTCGTCGTCGGAGAAGCGGCGCACATCCGCCTTGACGGGGATGAGGTTCAGATGGGCGCTGATAGCCTCGACAAGCGGCTTGTTGGAATTGCCCGCGATCAGGCGCATGCCCCGCGATCCGTTCAGATCCGTCATCGCACGAGGCCCCCGAAAACCCTGGTGAAGTGAAGCTTTGGTGACGGCCTTTTAGGGCTTTCGCCCTCCTGCCGCAACACGGCAGCCATGCGGGCTGTTGCCGCGCGCTGACGCGTTCGCCTGTTACCCGGTAAGCGTGATCGCGGAAATCTGCCGCCCATAGTCGGCCTCCCCGGCATGGGTGGTGCGGCGAAAACTGAAAAAGCCGCTTTCCGCCGGATAGGTGCAAATCCCCAGCGTTTCGACGGATCCTATCCCGGCCTGGGTTAGGCGATGGGCGACATAGCCGGGCAGATCGAAGCGATAATGCCCCTCCCGGTCAGCGGGCACGAAAAAACGCCGGTGCTTTGCCCCCAATTCCAGAAAGCGGTCGCGGAAATCGGCGCCCACTTCATAATTCTGCTGGCTGATCGCGGGGCCAATGGCGGCGCTGATGCGCATCCGCAAGGCGCCCAGCTTTTCCATGGCCTCCAAGGTGGCTTCCAGCACGCCACCCAGCGCGCCTTTCCATCCCGCATGGGCGGCGCCGATCACACCGGCCTTGGGATCGGCGAACAGCACCGGCGCGCAATCCGCCGTGAGGATGCCAAGACCCAGGCCCGGCGTCGCCGTCACCATGCCATCACCCTCCAGACGCTTGCCATCCGCGCTGCCCCAGGCCGGCAGCGTATGGACGATGGCGCTGTGGATTTGCGAGAGGCTGACCAGGCGGGTATTCGCAGCGAGCGCATCGGCCACCCGTCTGCGGTTTTCCGCCACGGCTGCCGGATCGTCCTTGGACCCGGGACCGCAATTGAGCGAGGCATAGATGCCTTGCGATACGCCGCCCTCGCGCCCGAAAAAGCCGTGCGCGATTCCAGGATCGTTCACTCCTCGCGCTTCAAGACGCTTCATGGCGGAAAACCGGCGACATCGGTGATGGCCGGCGGCGTCAGCGCCAGCGCCTTGAACAGGCGGCCCATTGTGTCATTGCCGATCAGCCGCTCGGTGGCCGCAAGAAGATTCTGGGCTTCTGCGGGATTGGCTTTCATCAATTGTTCCGCCCGCTCGGCAATGCCGAGATTGGCGAGGAAGGCGCCTTGCGTCACCGGGCCGGCCACGGAAGCGCCGCCGCGCCTGGCGGCGGTCGTCAGCGCGGCGAAATCCACATGCGAAGACAGGTCGTCCTCGCCCGGCTCATCCAGCACATCGACAAAACGGTGGCCGCCCACCGCCTGCAGGGTTTCGGCGAAACCAGTACGTTCCCCGTAGCCATAATCCATGATCAGGCCGGCGCCGCCGCGCGCCGCGATGGCGCGGGCGATATCTTCGGTGAGGGCCGTGGCTGCGGGCGACATCTCGTAAACCCCGCCCTCCGGTGCCGCATCGAGCCCGGCAGGAACAGCCGCCGGGGGCAGCGGCACGGGGGCCAGCGCGAAGGCGAGCTCGCCATCGGCGGCCGTGATCATGCGTTCGCACCAGCCGCGGGCGGTCTTTACATACTGACGCACGGGCAAGGCATCGAAGAATTCATTGGCCACCAGGAACAGTGGCCGGGCCGTCAGGCTGTCGTCGAACTGCGGCAGCCAACTCACGTCGGCACCCAGGTTACGCAGCTTGTCCGCCTGCATTTGCTGCAAGGCGGGACTGGCCTCGATCAGCACCACTTCCAGATCCACCAGGAACTCCGGCGCCACCTTGGCCGTGCGCAGGATGTCAGCCATCAGGGTGCCGCGGCCCGGGCCCAGTTCCACCAGCCGCGGATTTTTCGGACAGCCCTGGTCCGCCCAGGCCTGCACCAGCCAGAGGCCGACCATCTCGCCGAACATCTGGCTGATCTCCGGTCCGGTGGTGAAGTCTCCGCCCGCACCAAAGGGATCGCGTGTGACGTAATAGCCCTCCTTCGGGTCCAGCAGCGCTACAGTCATGAACTGCGCCACCGAGATCGGGCCTTGCGCCGCGATCAGCTCCGCAATGCGGGACTTCAAGCTCATGCGCCCTGGGCAACAGGCTTGCGATAGGCCAGCCAGAACAGCGCGCCCGCGGTCAGCCAGACCGGAATGGACAAGGCCATGCCCATGGAGACGGGGCCGATGAATTGGGTGTCGGGCTCGCGGAAGAATTCGCAGATGAAGCGGAAAGTTCCATAGCCCAGGAAGAAGATGGCCGAGAGCAGGCCGGGACGTCGATGGGCGCCAAAGACGCGCAGCGCGATCTGCATGATCACCAACAGCGCCAGGCCTTCCAGCGCGGCCTCATACAATTGGCTGGGATGACGGGCCAGATGGTAGGGATCGCGCGGAAACACCATCGCCCAAGGCGCGTCCGACGGCCTTCCCCAGAGCTCGCCATTGACGAAGTTGGCCAGGCGCCCGAAAAACAGGCCGATCGGCGCAAAGGCGCAGACCAGGTCCGCCACCGACAACATCTTGAGTTTGCGGCGGCGGCAGAAGAGCCAGACCGCCAGCACCACGCCCAGCAGCCCGCCATGAAAGGACATGCCGCCGTCCCAGGCGGCGATGATGCGGATGGGATCTGTCATGAATCCCATCGGCAGCCCGTCGCAGAAGGCCGCATATTGCGGCGTCACGCTGCACAGAACGGTGCCGTAGATCAGCACCCAGCCCAGGCGCCCGCCGATGATCACGCCCAGGATGGTCCATACCACCAAGTCGCCAATGTCATCTTCGGTGGCGGGTGGCCTGCCGCTGAACGGGGGAGCCGCCCAGAGTTTCTTCTGGCGCAGAACCCGCACCACGCCCCACCAGCCCGCCAAGATGCCGGCGATATAAGCCAGCGCGTACCAGCGGATGGGGAAGGGCCCCAGATGCACCAGCACGGGATCGATCTGGGGAAAGGGCAGCAGAGCCTGGATCATAGGCGCGTAAACGCCGGTGCTTCGCGGCTTGTGTCAAGCGGCGGGCGGTCATATAGGAGCGACCGGCGACCCGGAGCGGCTTTAGCCGCGTGGGGCCGTCCGGCGCGGCCATATCAAAGTGGAGCTTTCGATGGCGCAGACCGACAATCCCTTCCTGGATGGGGTGGCCAAGGCGTTTACCGACGCGGCCGGCATGGCTCAGAGCGTCCGGGCCGAGATCGATACCTTTGTGCGCCAACGGCTGGAGCGGCTGGTGGCAGACATGGATTTCGTGCCGCGCGAAGAATTCGAGGCCGTGAAGGCGATGGCCGCCAAGGCCCGGGAAGAGAATGAGGCGCTGGCGGCCCGGATTGCGGCTTTGGAATCCAAATCAAACGCTTAGAGCCGCGCAGATTCCTTAACAGCACGTCAGCGGGCCCGTGCCAAAGCTGTGGAATCTTTTTCCTCGCCGGGGATGAGAGTCCCTAGACTCTTGTTTTCTCAAAATCTTGTGCCAGTTTGGATCTTAACTGCTTCGTTTTGTGGCCAAGCGCCATGGAGAGTTGATCCATATGACCATTACCCACCTGGATGACGAGCCGCTGGACATGCTCCACCCGCTCGACCTGCTGGAAAAGGCAGTCGAGGCCAATGGCTGGGCCTTCGAGCGCGCGGGACGGGACGAATTGAACCTTTCGGTGGCGGGCAAGTGGAGTGACCACCATTTCAACTTTTCCTGGCGGGACGACTTGCAGTCGCTGCATCTGTCCAGCGCCTTCGATATGCGGATCAGCGAAGGGGTGAGGCGGCAGAATGTCGCCGACCTGCTGATGCATGTGAACTCCAAGCTGTGGATCGGCCATTTCGACCTCTGGCCCCAGGACGGCACCATCATCTTCCGCCATGCCATGATCTTCCCCGACGCCGAGACCAGCGCCGCCCAGTGCGAGGCATTGCTCAACTTGGCGTTGGAAGCCTGCGAGCATTACTACCCTGCCTTTCAGTTCGTGCTCTGGGGCGGCAAGACTGCGGAAGAGGCGGTGGCGGCGGCGGTGCTGGAGTGCGCCGGCCAAGCCTGATGGTCAGGTCGTGACGCTGTGAGCATTCTCCTGATCGGCGCCGGCCGCATGGGCTCGGCTCTTTTGAAGGGCTGGCTCAAGAGCGGCATCAAATCCATCCAGGTGGTCGAGCCCAAGCCCTCGCCGGAGTTGCGCAGGCTGGCGAAAGCGAAAAAGATCTCTTTGTTTGCGGCGCCATCTGCGGTGACGGGAAAACCTGCCGCCTGCGTGGTAGCGATCAAGCCGCAGGTGCTGAAAGGCGAGGCGGCCGCACTGGCGAATTTCGCGCAGGGCGGTGCCTTGATGATTTCTATCGCCGCCGGAACTTCCATCGATGCGTTGACCAAGGCCTGGGGAAAAAAAGCGCGCATCATCCGCGCCATGCCCAATACGCCGGGAGCGATTGGCGCGGGCATTACCGGGCTTTATGCCGCGCGCGGCGTCATGCCGGCGGACAGGAAGCGCGCGGTCGGATTGCTTTCGGCACTGGGCCAGACCGACTGGGTGGCGAAGGAAGAACTGATCGACAGTGTCACGGCCGTTTCCGGTTCCGGCCCGGCCTATCTGTTCCTGATGGCGGAGGCGTTGACCGAGGCGGGCATCGCCGAAGGTTTGCCGCGAGCGCAGGCCGAGAAATTCGCCCGCGCCACTGTGGCCGGTGCGGGCGCGCTTTTGGCGGCGGACAAGGCACCGGCTGCGGCCTTGCGCGAAGCGGTCACCAGTCCGGGCGGCACCACGGCCGCGGCGCTGGCGGTGCTGATGGCAGACGATGGCCTGGTGGCCTTGATGAAGCGCGCCGTGCAGGCCGCGCGCAAGCGCGCCGAAGAGTTGCGTTAAACCGGCAGCCGCACCGTCGCCTTCAGGCCGCCCATGCTGCTGTAGCCCAGCACCAGGTCACCACCATGCGCGCGGGTGATGTCGCGGGCGATGGCGAGGCCCAGTCCTGAGCCGCCGCTTTGCAGGTTTCGGCCCTCGTCCAGGCGGTGAAAGGGCCGGAACGCTTCTTCGCGACGGGCCTCGGGGATGCCGGGGCCATTGTCTTCCACCGCGATCTCCACCATGCGCTCATCGCGCTGAAGGCTGATCGCTACCTTGCTTCCGTGCTTCAGGGCATTGTCCAAAAGATTGCTGAGGACACGTCTTAAACCGGCTCGTTTGACGCTGACGGTGACATGCTCGGGCGCGTTGACGGCAACACCTTCGCGCTGGCGCGCCTTGGCGGCGGCCACGGCGGCGTCGCGCACCAGTTCGCCCAGATCGGTGGGCAGGGATTCCTCGCCGCCTTCCCCGCGGGCGAAGGCCAGGTACTCGTCCAGCATGTACTCCATTTCGGCCACATCGCCCCGCATGGATGTGATCTCGGCATCGCTATCGGGCATCATGGCCAGGGCCAGCTTCAGCCGGGTCAGCGGCGTCTTGAGGTCGTGGCTGACCCCCGCCAGCATCTCGGTGCGCTGGGTGACGTGCCGTTCGATGCGCTCGCGCATGGTGATGAAGGCCTGGGCGGCGCGGCGCACTTCGGTGGCGCCATAGGGCTTGAAATCCGGCACCCCGCGCCCCTTGCCGAAGCTGTCGGCGGCGCGGGCCAGCCGTTCAATGGGCCTGACCTGGTTCTTCAGGAAGATAATGGCGATGCTCACCAGGATCAGCGCCGCCCCCGTCATCCAGAGGATGAAGATGTCCGGCTTGGAGACGGTGACACGCTCGCGCGGCACCAGCACCGCCAGAACCCCGTCATGCACGTCTACCCTGATCTCGAAGTCGTTGCCGGTGCGGGCGGTCCGGAAGTCGCGGTCGGGGCCGATGCGCTGTTCCAGAATGTCGTCCAGCGCCACGTCGATGGTGCTGGTGGGCGGCTTGTGGCTGGGCGAGATATTCTGTCCGGGCAGAAAGCGGATGCGATAACTGAGCTGGCGTGCCGCCAACGCTCTCAGCCTTTCGCGCTCAGGGCTTTGATTGTTGTCTTCCAGTGCCACCAGCATGGCCATGTCGGCTGCCACATCGCGGGCCAGCCGCCTTGTGGTGGTGTCCAGGTCACGCTCGAAAAAGACATAGGCGATGATCGCCTGCAGCAGCAGGATCGGCGCGACGATGATGATGAACGAACGCCAGAACAGGCCGCGCGGCAGGAAACGCCTGAGAGACAATCCCTCAGCCACACTCCACCTCAACCACGATCGGGGACGAGCACGCCCCAATGCGTCCGCATTGGGGCTTTCAAATAACCTGCCGAGCACGCGTCAGCCACGATCAGGCACCAACATATACCCAACCCCGCGCACCGTCTGCAGGTAAAGTGGCAGCTTGGGATCTTCCTCGATCTTGCGGCGCAGGCGCGTCACCTGAACATCGATGGATCGTTCAAGCGCCACGTTCAGCCGTTTGCACAATTCGCCGCGCGAGAAAGGCTTGCCGGCATGGGTGGCGAAAAGCTGCAGCAGCGCCGCTTCCGCGCCTGTCAGCTTCACGGGGCGTCCATCGCGCGTCAGCCGCGAGGTGGTGGGATCGAACAGCGCCGATCCCATGCGCACTGGCCCGGTTCTGGGCGCCTCGGCAGGGGTGGCGCGGCGCAGCAGCGCATTGACCCGAAGCAGCAACTCACGCGGCTCGAAAGGCTTGGGCAGATAATCGTCGGCGCCCAGTTCCAGACCCGCGATGCGATCGGCGGGATCGCCGCGCGCCGTCAGCATCAGGATGGGGACCGCGGACTCCTTGCGCACGCTGCTGGTGAGATCCAGGCCCGATTCCCCGGGCATCATCACGTCCAGGATCAGGAGATCGAACTCCATACTGCGCATCAAGGCGCGCGCCTCGGTGGCGCCCGGCGCGGTGGTCACGCGATAGCCATTGGAAGAAAGATAGCGCTGCAACAGGGCGCGCAGCCGCTCATCGTCGTCGACCACCAGCAGATGCGGCTCGTCCGGCGACGTATTGGGGGGCAAACTCATGGCTGCCATGCCCGGACGGGGGGCGAAAAAGCCCTTGCCGCCCTTGCGGTTTTCTTACTGGCCATGCTGCAATACATGGCAGAAAAACTAGGCCCTCCCCGACAGGTGGGCAAGCCCGGCAGGATAGCAGCGTAGGACCCCATGGCAGACGTGATCCCTTTCGACCAGCGCGATGGCTCGCTTTGGTATGATGGCCGCTTGGTGCCCTGGAAGGACGCCAAGACCCATGTGCTGACCCATGGCCTGCATTACGGTTCCTGCGTTTTCGAGGGCCAGCGCATCTATGGCGGCACCATCTACAAGCTGAAGGAACATACCCAGCGGCTGTTCCGTTCGGCGGAAGTCCTGGGCATGAAGATCCCCTTCACCCAGGACCAGATCAACCAGGCCTGCATCGAGGCGGCCGAGGTGCAGAACATCAAGGACGGGTACCTGCGCCCGGTGGCTTTCCGGGGCAGCGAGATGATGGCGGTCTCGGCGCAGAACACCACCATTCATGTCGCCATCGCCTGCTGGCCCTGGCCGTCCTATTTCAGCCCGGCGGAAAAGCTCAAGGGCATCCGCCTCGACATCGCGCGCTATCGCCGCCCGGCGGCCGACACCGCG
>CAYQZM010000297.1:0-8975 GCA_964421935.1 uncultured Rhizobium sp.
ACACCACCATCAAGGGGCCGGACCATGAGTTCGCCTATCTTCCTGCCCGCAGCTATGGCGTCAGCCCGCAGAACGGCTTTGGCGGCAGCTATCTGGTCTATGACTTCTCCACCTTGCCGGGAAAGAGCGGCAACTATGAAGACACGCTGCTGCCGCATGCCGTCATCAGTCCCTATGTCACCTGGACCAGCGACCGGCAGAGCTGGGGTGTGTGGGGCGCGACCTTCGGCGGCACCTATGTCGGCCATACCCAACAGACGGTCCCCGATCCCGTCATCTTTCCCGCTTATGTGACCCTCAATGCCTCGGCCTTCGCGCAATGGGATGTGTGGGAAGCGGACCTGAATGTGAACAATCTGGGCGATGAACGCTATTTCACGCCTGGCGCCGATACCTATGCCAATCTCAGTGCCCTGCCAGGTATTGGCCGCATCTTCAAGCTGACTTTGAAGCGGTTGTTCTGAGACGTTGGCCCACCGTAAGCTCGCGCGCCATGAACAGAGTCGCGCTCGCTTTTCTTCTTTCTCTTCTGCCCGCCGCTGCCCGCGCCGAAGATTCGGCCTGGGTGCAGGCCATTGCCAATGGTTATGAGGCCCGGCTGGTGACGACGGCCGCCGCTTGTCCGGTCCTCAATACCGACAAGGGCGATGTGGCGATGACCGCGCGTGCGCTGGCCAGCGCCGACTTCCCGCTGGTCTGCGCCGCGCCATTGGCGGTGGGTACCACGAAGGCACAGATCGGCAGCACACTGTTGCCGGTACCGGTCATCAACCCCGGGCGCATTCTGGTGGTGGGCGACACCGGCTGCCGCCTCAAGGGCGCGGCGCTTCAAGCCTGCAACGATCCGGTGGCGTGGCCCTTTCCGCTGGTGGCGAGCGCTGCTGCCAAGCTGAAGCCGGATCTGGTGATCCACGTCGGCGACTATCTCTATCGGGAAAGCGCCTGCCCCGCCGGCAATGCGGGCTGTGCGGGTTCGCCATGGGGCAACAACTGGACCACCTGGCAGGCGGATTTCTATACGCCCGCCGCGCCGCTGCTGGCGGCGGCGCCCATCGTGCTGGTGCGGGGCAATCACGAAGATTGCCGCCGCTCCGGTCCGGGCTTTCAGTTGCTGATGGGGCCCGGCGCCGCGGGCGGCCCCTGCCAGGTGCATGAACCCCTCTACACGCTGGATGTCGGCGGTCTTACGCTGGCCGTGCTGGATGATGCCCAATCGGACGAGACCGATCTCGATCGGACCATGGCGCGGACCTATGCCGACGAGATCGCCAGTCTGGATAAGATCTCCGCGCCGGTCTGGCTGATACATCATCGCCCCACTTGGGCGGCGATGACCGGCCCGCTCGGCATACCGGTCGGCGGAAACATGACCTTGATGGAAGCCAGCCGGCTCAACGTCCAGAAAGGTGAAGCCCTTATTCCCCCATCCGTGGAATTGATGCTGTCCGGCCACATCCACACCTTCGAGGCCATCAATTTCAATCAGGCCGTGCCGCCGCAGATCGTAGCCGGCAATGGCGGCGATGCCCTCTATGTGACGCCGCGCAATCTGCGCGGAACGCAGTTCCTCGGCCATTCCGGTGTCACCGTGGCCGACGGTCTGTCGGTGGGCGGCTTCGGCTTTCTGCTGATGACCAAGGCTTCGGATGGCTGGACCATCGATCTCTACGATCCGGCCGGTCAGCCCAAGGGCCAATGCCGTTTCAGCACGACCAGCGGCAGGGGCCGGCTGGATTGTCCCGGCCTGAAGCGCTGACTATTCGACCGCTTTTGCCGCGGCCTGATCCAGCAGCGCCAACAGCGAGGCGGTGGGAAAACCATCGACCGCCAAGCCATGGCTCTTCTGATATTGACGCAGCGCGGCGCGGCTGCGCCGGCCCAGCACACCGTCCGGCACGCCCGGATCAAAGCCCAGCTTGGCCAGATCGGTCTGAAACTGGATGCGCTCGGCGCGTGACAAGGGCCGCTCGTCGCGCGGCCAGGCGTGCCACACCGGCGGTGCGTCTGCAATCCGGTCAGCGAGCAGGCCCACCGCCAAGGCGTAAGAGACGGCATTGTTGTATTTCAGGATCACGTTGAAGTTGGGCAGCACCAGAAAGGCCGGGCCCCGCGCGCCCGCCGGCAGCAGGATACTGGCATTGTCCGGCGCGTCGGGCAGTGTGTCGCCCTGCGCAGTGGTGACACCCAGCGCGCGCCAATCCGCGATCGGCTTCAAGGTGTCGGTATCGGCCAACTCATAGGGAAAGTTTCCCGGCAACCGCACCTCATAGCCCCAGGGCTGGCCCGTTTTCCAACCCTGGCTGGAAAGCAGTTTCGCCGCGGAGGCCAGGGCATCGGGCGCCGACTGCCACAGATCGATCCTGCCATCGCCGTCACCATCGGTGGCGTATTTGAAAAAAGTGGTAGGGGTGAACTGGGTTTGCCCGAAAGCCCCGGCCCAACTCGCCACCATTTCGCTCAGGGGATAATGCTGCTCTTGATAAAGCCGCAGCGCCGCGAAGAATTCGGGACGGGCATAATCGGCGCGGGGACCGTCATAGGCCAGGGTCGCCAGCGCCGCGAACAGATTGAAGCCGCCCGTATCCGAGCCATAGTCGGTCTCCATGCCCCAGATGGCGACCAGGATCTCTTTCGGCACGCCGCTCGTGGCTTCGATCCGCGCCAGCACATCGCCATACTGTGCCAGCCTGAATTGCGCGTCCTTGATCCGCCGTGCCGAGACTGCGCTGTCCAGATAGCTCCACACCGGTTTGGAGAATTCCGGCTGATTGGCATTCATCGCGGCGATGGCTGGGATAGGCGCGATGCCGGCGGTGGCAGCGTCGAAGGTGGCTGCGGTGATTCCTTGTGCCAGCGCGGTGACTCGCGCCTCAGCCAGAAACGCCGTGAACTTGGCATCCGCCGGGCTGGATGGTGCGGAGGGCGGCGGGGCGATCGGAATGCGGACGGCGGGCGCGGATGGCGGGGTCGGTTTGGGCGCGGTGGCGGTACAGGCCACAACCGCGAGTAGGCCGGCGAGGCCCCCCAGCCATCGCAACCCGCGCCAGGGATCGGCCCGCAAAGCGGTCAGGATGGAGGGCACGCACACCATGGTCCATTGGTATACCTGATTCCGGCATTTTTGGCGGAAAAGCTGGGTTTTTTCCGTGACTTGGCGGGTTGACAGGGGTGGGGGCTTTCCATAGTTTCCGCGCCTCTTCGAAAAGACGGCCTCAAGGGCCGAAAACTGGTCCAAAGGCAGTCCTATGAAGGTTCGCAACTCTCTCCGCTCGCTCAAGAAGCGCGACAAGGACTGCCGCGTGATCCGCCGCAAGGGCCGCGTTTACGTGATCAATAAGAAGAATCCGCGGTTTAAAGCCCGCCAGGGTTAAGCGATACTCGCGCCGTTCTTCTGGTCAGGCGCACATGCTTCTTCCGCCCACCAACGCCAAGATTGTCGCCCGCCGGGCCGAGATCATCGCCGCCCTGCGCGAGATCGTGCCCGATGGCGTGGTGGCCGATGAATCGGGCCTGGCAACGTTCGATGCCGACGCCCTGAGCGCCTATCACCAGATGCCGTTGGTCTGCGTGCTGCCGTCCAATCGCCAGCAGGTCAGCGAGATTCTGCGCTATGCGCAAGCCGAGGGCGTGCCGATCGTGCCGCGCGGCGCGGGAACTTCGCTCTCGGGCGGCGCCCTGCCGCGCGAGGATGGCATCCGGATCGGCATGGGCCGGATGAAGCGCATTCTCGAGATCGATTACGAGAATGGCTGTGTGGTGGTGGAACCGGGTGTCACCAATCTCAATATCACCAAGGCGGTAGAGGCCAACGGCTTCTATTACGCGCCCGATCCGTCCAGTCAGGTCGCCTGCACGATCGGCGGCAATGTGGCGGAGAATTCCGGCGGGCTGCACTGCCTGAAATACGGCCTGACCACCAACAATCTGCTGGGTATCACCCTGGTGCTGCCGGGCGGGGAGATCGTCACTCTGGGCGGCAAGTGCGGCGCGCAGGGCGGGCTTGATCTTCTGGGCCTGGTCACCGGCTCGGAAGGCCTGCTCGGCGTTGTGGTGGAAGTGGTGGTGAAGATCCTGCGCAAGGCGCCTATCACCCGCACCCTGATGGCCTCCTTCGATACCGTGACCGCGGCAGGCGCCTGTGTCGCCGCCGTCATCGCCGATGGCGTGGTCCCCGCCGCCATGGAATTCATGGACGGACGCGCCGCCGAAGCCATCGAAAGCTATAACCAGCCCGGCTATCCGCTGGGCTCGGCCGCCATCCTGATCGTGGACGCTGATGGCGTGGAAGCCGATGTCTCCCATGCCATCTCGCGCGTGACCGAGATCGTGACCCAGTGCGGGGGCAAGGCGGTGGAAGCCACCGACGAGAAACAGCGCGCCCGCATCTGGTCGGGCCGCAAGGCCGCCTTTGCCGCCATGGGCAAGCTCGCCCCCGACATGATCTGCATGGACGGCACCATTCCCCGCCATGCGCTGCCTTTCGTGCTGGACGAGATGGCCAAGCTCTCGGACAAGTATGAGCTGGGCTTCTGCAACGTCTTCCACGCCGGTGACGGCAACCTGCACCCCCTGATCATCTTCGACATCATGAAGCCGGGCGAGTTCGAGCGCGCCGAGGCGTTCGGCGCCGACATCCTGCGCTTGTGCGTCAAGGTCGGTGGCGTGCTCTCCGGCGAGCATGGCGTGGGCGTGGAGAAGCGCGACCTGATGACCGACATGTTCACGCCGGAGGAACTGGCGCTGCAGGGCCGGGTGAAATGCGCCTTCGACGCGCAGGGCCTGTTCAATCCCGGCAAGGTGTTTCCCACTCTTTCGGCCTGCGTGGAGCAGGGACATATCCATGTCCATGGCGCGCAGTTGCCGCATCCCCATCTGCCGCGCTTCTGATGGAGAAGATCGCCAGCGAAGCCCAGGCCGTCGAGTTCGTGCGCGCCGCGCGCGAGGCGAAAGCGCCTTTCGAGATCGTGGCGGGCGGCACCCGCCGTCAGGTCGGAAAGCCGATGGCGGATCTGCCGCGGCTGGATGTCTCCGGTCTTTCCGGCATCGTCAAATATGAGCCGGCCGAGCTGATTGTCACCGCCGCGCCTTCCACGCCGCTGACCGAGATCACCTCTGTGCTGGCGGAAAAAGGCCAGCGCCTGGGTTTTGATCCCGCCGACTGGTCTCGGCTGCTCGGCTCCAATGGCGTCGCCACTTTGGGTGGGGCTGCGTCCGCCGACGCCAGCGGTTCGGGCCGGTTGCGCCATGGCGCGGCGCGGGATTCGCTGTTGGCCTTCCGCGGTGTCAACGGCCAGGGCGAAGCGTTCCGCGGCGGCGCCAAGGTGGTGAAGAACGTCACCGGCTTCGATTTGCCCAAGCTGGTCTGCGGCGCCTATGGCTCGCTGTGCGTGCTGACCGAACTCACTTTCCGCGTCTTTCCCAAGCCCCCGCTGGCCGTCACCTTGTGCCTGGCCGACGTGGAGCCCGAGATCGGGTTCGCCGCCCTGCGCAAGATCGCACTCAGCGCGCTGGAGCCGGCGGGACTGGCCTATCTGCCCGCCACGATGATGCCCGGCATCGGGTCCCAAATTGGTCGGGGCGCGGCGCTGATCAAGCTGGAAGGCGCGCGTCAGCCGCTGGAAGAGAAGATCGCGCTGGCGCACGGCCTCTTGGGTCAAGCTGCGCAACGCATCGAGGAAGATCCGTTCCCCGCCATCGCCAGCGGCGAGAAATTCGCTGATCTCCCCGGCCATGTCTGGCGCGTGATGGTGGCGCCGGCCGATGCGCCGCGCGTGGCGAAAGAACTCAATGTTCAGCATTGGCTGGGTGACTGGGCCGGTGGCCTGATCTGGCTGGCGGCCGCGCCCGCCGATGCTTCGCGTATCCGCGCCATCGCGGCGGCCGCCAAAGGCCAGGCCATGCTGCTGCGCGGCTCGCCGGACGCGCGCGCCGCGCTTGGTCTTTATGCGCCGCCAGCGCCCGCGGTGACCACGCTCAGCCGCGCAGTGAAAGCGGCCTTCGATCCTCTGGGTCTGTTCAATCCGGGACGGCTGCTGTGAGATACAACTTCACCCCCGAACAGCTTGCCGACCCGCAGATCGGTCCCGCCGCGTCCGCGGTGCGGGCTTGTGTCCATTGCGGCATTTGCACCGCCACCTGTCCGACCTATGTGGTGCTGGGCGATGAGCGCGACAGTCCGCGCGGCCGCATCGTGTTGATGAAGGACATGCTGGAGAAGGGCGGGGCGCCCACCAAAGAGCAAGTCTATCACATCGACCGCTGCCTCTCGTGCCTCAACTGCAAGACCGCTTGTCCCTCCAGCGTCAATTATCAGCGGCTGGTGGACCAGGCGCGCGCGCATATTCAGGACCACTACAGGCGTCCGCTGGGCGATCGATTGTTGCGTTGGGCGCTCGCTACAGTAATGACGCGCCCAAGGCTGGTGCGCATCGGCCTGTTGCTGGCCAGGATCGGCGCGCCCATCGCGCGCCTCTTGCCGGGCCGGCTGGGTGCCATGGCCAAGATCGGTCTGATGGCGCGGCCGCAAGGACCGGAGCCGACACACTTCCCCAAGCCTGCGATCGTCAAGCAGCGCATCGCCATCATGCCGGGCTGTGTGCAGGGCGCGCTGGCGCCGCAGATCGATGCGGCAGTGGGCCGGGTGCTGGCGCGGCGCGGCATCGAGCTGGTGGCGCTGGAAGGATCGGGTTGTTGCGGTGCGCTGCCCCATCATATGGGCCGCGAGGAAGACGCACGCGGCTGGGCGAAGAAAGCGATCGAGGCTTTCGAGCAGGGCCAGTATGACGGCGTCCTGATCACCGCCACCGGCTGCTCGGCTCAGCTCAAGGACTATGCCCAGATGTTCGCCGGCGACCCGGTGTGGCAGCCGCGTGCCGCAAAATTCGCCGCTGCCGCCCGCGACTTTGCCGAGCTTTGCACCCCGCTGGAGACCACACCGCCGCGCACGCTGCGCGTGGCCTATCATCCGGCTTGCAGCCTGCAGAACAGCTTGAAGCTCAATGGGGTGGGCGAGGCGCTGCTGGCCGCCGCGGGCTTCACCGTCACGCCCTTCCTGGAATCCCATCTCTGCTGCGGCTCGGCGGGCACCTATTCCATCCTGCAGCCCGACCTGTCGTCACAATTGCGTGCCCGCAAACTGGGCAATATCGCCGCGGCCGAACCCGACGTGCTGGTCAGTGGAAATATCGGCTGTCTACAGCATCTGGCGGGCGGAGAAGGGCTTAATCAGCCCATCCTGCACATAGCGGAACTGCTGGATTGGGCTGAAGGCGGAGGAGCGGCGCCTTGGGAGAAACCCAAGGCGTGAGCAGGTCCAGTGGACCTGCGAGAGCGACGACGGCCGCGAGCTCGGGCGAGCGGCGGGAAACACTATCCGCATATGCCCTCGCCAATCTGGCATTGCCCGGCGCCTCCCACTAGACTGGGGGCATGCGCACCGCGCTGATCCTTTCTCTGCTGCTCGCCTCTGGCCCTCTCTATGCCGCGCCGGCCAAAGCGCCCGCGTCCAAACCTGTGCCCAAAGAGGTTATCAGCGAGGAGCAGCTTTTCCGGCAGCTCAAGCAGGCGCAAAGCGCCGAAGATGCTCATGGCATCGAGGAGAAGCTCAAGCTCATGTTCCGCGCCTCGGGCAGCCCCAGTGTGGATCTGCTGATGACGCGGGCAGAGGCTGCCCAGGCAGCCTCCGACAAGAAGACAGCAAAAAAGCTGGTCGAGGCCATCACCGCCATCGCTCCCAACTATGCCGAGGGTTGGCACACCCGCGCCGCCATGGAAGAGGCCGACGGCAATGATACCGACGCCCTGGTGTCCCTGCAGAAGACCGTTACGCTCAATCCACGCCACTTCGCCGCCATGGTCGAGCTAGCCGACATGCTGGAGGATTATGGCGACAAGGGCGGCGCCCTCAAGCTGTACCGCCGCGCTCTCGATCTCGATCCGCAGCTGGACGTGGCCAGCCGCAAGGTGCGCGAGCTGACCACCAGCGTCGAAGGCCGCGATATCTGAGCATGCGCATCTGGATGGCCGCGCTGATCCTGGTTGCGGCCACGCCCGCATCGGCGCAAAGCTGGATGGTTGGCACCTGGTTTGGCCAGGGACAGCCGCAGAACAAGGCTTCCATGTATATCGACCGCATGCGCCCCGATGGCAGTTGGCGCGGCGAGTACCGCACCTGCAACAAGGGCCACGCACAGGACCAGGCCCAGACCGGACACTGGTCGGTGGAAGGCGATACCCTGACCCTGAAAGTCGAGACGGTTGATGGGGTCGCCTCGCCGCGCACCGACACTTACAAGATACTGGCGCACAGCGCCAAGGCGCAGAAATATCTCAGCACCGCCTGGAATTTTCCCTACACGCCCCAGCGGGTGGCGGACGATTTCCAGATGCCGAGCTGCGAGCTGATCAGTTGATTTCCCGCGCCGCGGCGGGCCTTTGCCTTGTCCTGGTGGCGACGCCAGCCGTGGCAGCGGCCTCGCTGGCCGGTACCTGGTTCGGACAGGGCGAGCCTTTCGACAAGACCGAGATGTATCTCGATCATTTCCTGGCCAATGGCGAAATCCACTCCCAGTTTCGCTTGTGCGTGAAGGGCAAGGCCCGCGACAGTACGGAAGACGGCACCTGGGTCGCCGCCGGCAACATTCTGACCATCAAGGTGGCGCGCCATAACGGGCAGCCGGCGCCGCGCGAAGATGTCTATCGTCTCGATCTGGTCACGCCGCAACGCTTCAAGGAAACCTATCTGGCGTTGAATTTTCCCTTCGACGAGCGCCGGGTGGCCGACGACTTCCAGATGCCGAGCTGCGAACTGGTGAGCTAGTCCCTGGCTACTCTTCCGTCACGAAGGCGACGCGCAGCATGTTGGTGGCGCCGGTTGTGCCGAGCGGCACGCCGGCGGTGATGACGATGCGCTCGCCGGGCTGGGCAAAGCCTTCCTGCCGCGCGATCTGGGAAGCGCGGGCCACCATGTCGTCGAA
>CAYQZM010000298.1:0-6330 GCA_964421935.1 uncultured Rhizobium sp.
TGGTCGGCGCGCTCATTTTCCGGATGACCGGAATGGCCTGCCACCCAGATCCAATGAATCTGGTGGCGGGCCATTTCGTCATCCAGCACGCGCCACAGATCCTCGTTCTTGACCGGCTTCTTGTCGGCGGTCTTCCAGCCCTTTTTCTTCCAACCCAGAATCCATTTCGACGCCCCGTCCATCACATAGCGGGAGTCGGTGTGGATGGTGACGGCGCTCTGCTTTTTCAGCGCCTTCAGGCCCTGGATCACCGCCATCAGCTCCATGCGGGTGTTGGTGGTGGCTTTCTCGCCCCCCGACAGTTCCTTCTCATGACCGCCGGAGCGCAGGATCGCCGCCCAGCCGCCGGGGCCGGGATTGCCGCTGCAGGCGCCGTCCGTGAAAATATCGATCACAGACCATACTCGCGGGCGTGCTTCACTTTGTTATGGAAGCGCAGCTTCTTGGCATATTCGCGCGGGTCCTTGGGCCGGACCAATGCGTTGGGGTCGGGATTCAGCCAGTCATAGGTGCGCGTCAGCAGGAAACGCAGCGCCGCGCCGCGCATGAGTACGGGCAGGGCGGCGATCTCTTCTTCCGACAGCGGGCGCTGCTGGCGATAGGCGTTGATCACGGCCTGGCCCTTGGTGATGTTGAAGCTGCCATCCAGCTCGAAGCACCAGCTGTTGAGCATGATGGCGAGGTCATAGACGAAGGCGTCGTTGCAGGCGAAGTAGAAGTCGATCACCCCGCCCACTTCGTTGCCGACGAACAGCACATTGTCGGGGAAGAAGTCGGCATGGATCACCCCCCCCGGCAGATCCGCGGGCCAGCCTGTCTCCAGTTCGCCCAGTGAGCCGTTGATCAGCTGGGTCAGCCCATCCTCGATCTTGTCGGCGCCATGAATGGCTTCGGCCAGCGGCCGCCAGCCGGAAGGGCCCAGGGCATTGCGCCGGCTGAGGGCGAACCCCGCCTGCGCCTTGTGGAGGTCGGCCAGGGTGCGGGCGGCGGCGGCGCAATGGGCCGCGTCAGGCCGGCGCAGCGCGATGCCGGTCAGGAAGGTGACGATCGCGGCATTGCGGCGATTGAGCGTGACCAGCGCCTTGCCATCCTGGGTTTTCACCGGCAGGGGACAATGGATGGCGCGCTCCGCCAGATGCTCCATCAGGCCGATGAAGAAGGGCAGGTCCTCGGCATGGACGCGCTTCTCATACAGGGTGAGGATGAAGGCGCCCCGGTCGGTCTGGAGATAGAAATTGGAGTTCTCGATGCCTTCGGCGATGCCCTTGAACGACAGGGGCTGGCCGATATCGTACTGCTCCAGCAGCCGCTCCAGGTCCTCGAAACTGACTTCGGTATAGACAGCCATCTGCGGTCAGAATCCGGCCTTAAAACCCGGCAAGGCTTGGCTTTTCTGGCTTTCTATGCTTTCCATCCCAAGGCCCGCCCGCTATGGTCCGCCGCGCCGCCCAGAAGTCAGGCAGGCCATGGGCAAAGTCAAGCGCGGGGCTGCCTTGCTTAAGGTGTGGCCCCGCCCAAGGAAGAACCGGAATTGATGCGTTTGCGCCTGCTCCGCCTGGTCCCGCTCGGCGCCCTGCTGCTTGTCATGGGCTGCAGCACGAAGATCACCGTCTGCCCGGTGCCGGCCATCCTGGCCGACACCCAGAGCGTGACCTATTTCCGGCCGGGCACGACGCCGGACCCGGCCAATGAGCTGTTCACCGTCTCGCTGGTCAATGCGGAAGGCGACTGCACCTACACCGCCAAGACCGCCCTGGTCACCGCGTCGCTGGAACTGACTTTCCGCGCCACCCGCACCCCCACCCGGGAGCGGGTGACCTATACCGTGCCCTATTTCGTGGCGGTGAATGAGAATGCGCGGATCTATGCCAAGCGGCTTTACACCCTGAAATTCACCTTCGCGCCGGGTGCCGCCACGACCTACATCACCCAGGCGCCTGAAGACGTCCGCATCCAGATCATGAACGGCAAGCTGCCCTGGACTTACCAGGAGCTGGCGGGCTTTCAGATGACGCCGGCCCAGATCGACTATGCCAAGAGCCGGGGCCGTTACGTCCCATGACGGCGCGGCTGACGGCGGAGCTGTCGCGGACCCTTGGTGAGGCGTTCGCCGCGGAAGGGCTCAGCGAGACCTATGGCCAGGTGCAGCTGTCAGACCGGCCGGACCTGGCGCAATTCCAGTGCAATGGCGCGCTGGCAGCGGCGAAATTTTTAAATGGCCGTTCTGCCGATGGCAGTCCGGCGGGCGCAAAAACCAATCCCCGCGCCATTGCCGAGAAGATCGCCGCGCGGCTGAAAGCCAGCAGCATCTTCGCCAAGGTCGAGATCGCTGGCCCCGGCTTCCTCAATCTGGATCTGAGCGATGCGGCGCTGAATGATCGTGCGGCTATGCTGGCCAAGGCGCCCGCGCCTTGCGCATCCGAACCCAACGGCAAGACCGTTATCGTGGATTTCGGCGGCCCCAATATCGCCAAGCCGATGGCCGTGCATCATCTGCGTTCCACCATCATTGGTGATTGCCTGCAGCGGCTGACCCGCGCCAATGGCTGGCGGGTGATCAGCGACGTGCATCTGGGCGACTGGGGCCTGCAGATGGGCCAGCTGATTACCGAGATCGAGATCATGGGCATCGCGCCCGTCTATTTCGACGTGAATGTCGTGGGTCCCTACCCGGATGAATCGCCGGTGAGCATGGAAGATCTGGAAACGATCTATCCGCGCGCTTCCGCCGCCTGCAAGGCCGACCCCGCGCGGCTGGAAGCGGCGCGCCGGGCCACCGTCGATCTGCAGGCGGGACGTCCCGGCTATCGCGCCCTGTGGCGGCATTTCGTCAAGGTCACTGAGGTCGGCCTGACGCGCGAGTTTGGTGCGCTGGGTGTGAAATTCGATTTGTGGAACGGCGAGTCCAGCGTGGATGCGCTGATCGGGCCCATGCTGGAAGACCTGAAGGCGCGGGGGCTGACCGAAGTCAGCGAAGGCGCGCTGGTGGTGCCGGTCGCCAGGGGCGATGACAAAAAGCCCATGCCGCCGCTCATTCTGGTCAAGTCGGAAGGCGGGGTGCTCTACGGCACCACCGATCTGGCCACGGTGATCGAGCGGGTGCGGGACTATGATCCCGACCTGATCCTCTATGTGGTGGATCACCGCCAGCATGGCCATTTCGAGCAGGTGTTCCGCGCCGCCGAGAAAGCAAACTTCTCCGGCAAGGCCGAGCTGGAGCATGTCGGCTACGGCACCATGAATGGGCCGGATGGCAAGCCGTTCAAGACCCGCGCCGGCGGTGCGATGAAGCTGTACGACTTGATCGCCATGGGACAGGCGGAAGCGGAAAAGCGGCTGGCTGAAGCCGGCATTGGCGCCGATTATTCCGCCGAGGAACGGGCCGAGATCGCACGCAAGGTCGGCATCGCCACCATCAAGTTCGCCGACCTCTCCAATCACCGCACCACGGATTATGTCTTCGACCTGGAGCGCTTCTCCAAGTTTGAGGGCAAGACCGGGCCTTACCTGCAATATGCGGCCGTGCGGATCAAATCCATCCTGCGCAAGGCGGAAGGCGCCGCGCTGGGCGCTCCCGCCATCCATTCGCCGGAAGAGCGCAAGCTGATCCTGCAGCTTCTGTCGCTGGGCGATGTGCTGAAGGCGGCGGAGGACAAGCGCGCGCCCAACATGCTGTGCGAGTACGCCTTCGAGCTGGCCCAGAATTTCAGCCGCTTCTATGGCGAGCACCATATCCTGTCCGAACCGGACCAGGACCTGAAGGCCTCCCGCCTGGGGCTCTGCGCCCTGGTCCTGGCGGTTTTAACCAGCGTTCTGGACCTTTTGGGCATCGAGGTCCCCGAAAGAATGTGAGTAACTTTAGGGGCTTCCGGGCTTTCGTTGACTCGACCCCGGCCCCCCCTATGATGCGCAGCAACATCCCCGCCCGCCGGAGGCGCTGTGGGGATGGCCAGCACACGATCCCACGCGGGAGAGAGCCTTCACTTCTTCAATGCAAGTGGGGCCGCCGAAGGAGCAACCGCCCCGGAAACTCTCAGGCAAAAGGACCGCGATCGGGTGATGAACTTCTGGAAAGCGAAACAGCGCGAGCTGTTTCCACCGAAGGGGTAATCCCAGCACCGCTGGGGGAAATCTCTCAGGTCCGATGACAGAGGGGCCGCGCGCCGAAAGGCGTGTGGAATCCTTTCATCAGGACCGACATGACACTTGCGACTGAAGTCCTACGCGTCACGCCGCTGCACGCCCTCCATCTGGAGTTGGGCGGCAAGATGGTGCCTTTCGCCGGCTATGAGATGCCGGTGCAATATCCCGCCGGCATCCTGAAAGAGCATTTGCACACCCGCGAGAAGGCCGGGCTGTTCGATGTCTCCCATATGGGCCAGGCGTTCCTGGCAGGCGACACGGCGGCGCTGGAGCGGGTGACCCCCGCCGATGTGACCGGCCTGAAGGACGGCATGCAGCGCTACGGCTTGCTGCTCACCGATGCCGGCACCATCAGGGACGATTTCATGTTCTCGCGCCTGGCCGGCGAGAAGGATCTTTATCTCGTCGTCAATGCGGGCACCAAGGAAGGCGACTTCGCCTATATTGCCGAGAAGCTGAAAGGCGCCGCCACTCTGACGCCGCGGCCCGATCGCGCGCTGCTGGCGTTGCAGGGCCCCGCGGCGGCCGGCGCGCTCGAGAAATTGTCGCCCGGCATTTCGGAAATGACCTTCATGCAGGTGCGCCGCGCCACCGTTGCCGGCGCCCCCGCCATCGTCAGCCGCACCGGCTATACCGGCGAGGATGGGTTCGAGATTTCGCTGGAAGGCGCCGATGCGGAGAACGTGGCGCGCGCGCTGTTGGGTGACTCCGATGTCCTGCCGATCGGTCTTGGCGCCCGTGACTCCCTGCGGCTGGAAGCAGGCCTGTGCCTCTACGGTCATGACATCGACGAGACCCGCAATCCGGCACAAGCCGCGCTGCTATGGTCGATCGGCAAGCGCCGCAAGGAGGCGAAGGATTTTCCCGGCGCTGCGACGACCCTGGACGGTGCGCCCACCATCAAGCGCGTCGGCATCCTGCCGGAGGGCCGCGCCCCGGCCCGCGAAGGCGCGAAGATCGCCGACAAGACCGGCCGTATCATCGGCAAGGTCACGTCCGGCGGCTTCGGCCCCAGCCTGAATGCGCCCGTTGCCATGGGCTATGTCGAAAGCGCCTTTGCCGCCAATGGCACCGAAGTCGATCTGATGGTGCGCGGCAAGGCCTTGCCCGCCCGCATCGCGCCCACGCCTTTCGTTCCCAATCGCTATCGCCGCTAGGAGCCCTCAATGTCCGAAGTCCGCTACACCGACCAGCATGAATGGATCCGCCTCGACGGCGATGAGGCCACGGTCGGCATCACCAAATACGCCGCCGAAAGCCTGGGCGACGTGGTGTTCGTGGAGCTGCCCGCCAGCGGCAAGACCGTAAAGGCCGGCGGCGAAGCCGCGGTGGTGGAAAGCGTCAAGGCCGCCAGCGACATCTATGCGCCGGCCGGCGGCACCGTCACCGGCGCCAACAGCGCTCTGGAAAAGGAGCCGTCCAAGGTCAACGAGGATCCGGAAGGCGCGGGCTGGTTCTTCAAGATGAAGCTCAGCGACAAGGCCGAATTCGCCAAGCTGATGGACAGCGCGGCCTACGCCAAGTTTGTGGAAAGCCTCTGACATGCGTTACCTGCCGCTCACCCCGGACGACCGCCGCGCCATGCTGGCGAAGATCGGCGCGTCCGACATCGATGGCCTGTTCCGTGATGTGCCGGGGCCCGCGTTGGCGCCGCTGTCGGCGTTCAATCTGCCGGACACCCAGGGCGAGATGGAAGTCGAGCGGACGCTGTCAAAGTTGGCGGCGAAAAATATCGCGGCCGGGGCCGCGCCCTTCTTCTGCGGCGCGGGTGCCTACAAGCATCATGTTCCGGCCTCGGTGGATCACCTGATCCAGCGCTCGGAATTCCTCACCAGCTACACGCCCTATCAGCCGGAAATCGCCCAGGGCACCTTGCAATATCTGTTCGAATTCCAGACCCAGGTTGCGCTGCTGACTGGCATGGAGGTGGCCAATGCCTCGCTTTATGACGGCTCGACCGCGACCGCCGAAGCGGTGCTGATGGCCCAGCGGGTCACCAAGCGCGGCAAGGCGATTCTGTCGGGGGGCCTGCATCCCCATTATGCCGAGACGGTGGAGACGGTGGCCGGCCTGTTCGGGCCGATGGTTCGCGGTGCGGTGACGCCTGGCGAGGCTGAAGACCTGGCAAGCCTGATCGATGACGAGACCGCCTGTGTGGTGGTGCAGTCGCCGGATGTCTTCGGCCTG
>CAYQZM010000299.1:0-16663 GCA_964421935.1 uncultured Rhizobium sp.
CAGGTGCAGAATTCGGTCGGCCTGATCGAAAGCATTCGGGTCGCAGCGCCGGCCAACAACAACAAATATATCGAGCGCAGCCTGCTCAAGATCGCGGACCATATCGAGCAGGGCGAAAGCATTGCCCATGCTTTCGAGCGCGAAAGCCTGTTTCGGGGCGTGGTGCAGCAGATGATATCGGCCGGCGAGCAGTCGGGCGATCTGGGGACGCCCCTGGTGTCGGTGGCCAACTATTTCGAAAGCCTGTGGGCGCAGCGACTGGAGTCGGTGATCTCCACGGTTAATCCTTTGCTAACAGCCTCGATGGGCATGTTGATCTCGGGCATGCTGGTCGCCGCTTTTCTCCCGGTTTTCCAGGTTTCCGGCTTGGCGGTGCAGTAGCCGGCCGTCGGGCCTGTGCGAACCTTAGGCCTTCAGTTTAATGCTTTGTTTCCGCGCGATGCTTAACCTCCCATGCACTCCACGCGCGCGGATCTAATGACTTCCAAAGGCCTCATACAGATTTGTCACAGCGAGGAATCGCTGGTCGCCGAGACGGCGTTCTGGGCGAATTCGGCAGGCTATGAGCTTGTCAGCGCCAACGGCCGCGAGGCGCTGCGCGAAGGCGCCACCAAGGCCATTGCCACCATCCTGGAGCTTTCCGGGACCAGCGACGATGAAGTCGATGTCATCGAAGCGCTGACGCGCAGAAGCCGCGCCCGCGTGATGGCGATCACCGAACTCGACGCCAAGACGGTCTCGTCATTGCGCCGGCTGTTTCAGGCCAAGTCCGTGGACGTCATTCTGCTTTCGCGCGCCGATTTCAACACCCGCCAGCTCGCCGACCTGATCAAGACGCCCGATGGCCAGCGCGTTCTGGATCGGGAAGGCCTGGCCCAGGCGATCGCGAGCGGCCATGTGGTCGTGCATTATCAGCCCAAGGTGCCGTTCCGTCCCGGAGAAACAGGCTTCGGCGTGGAAGCCCTGTGCCGCATCAAGCATCCCGAAATGGGGATGATCTATCCCGACAATTTCATTCCGCTGGCCGAGGCCCATGACCTGATCCTGGAACTGACCGATGCGGTGACGGTGCAGGCCTTCCGCGACCTGCGCCGATGGGACGAAGCGGGCCGCGCCTTGCGCATGGCCATCAACATCTCGCCGCGGCTGATGAGCAGCATGACCTGGTTCGAGCTTTTCGAGCAGCGTTGCCAGGAGCATGGCGTCGATCCCAGGCGCATCACGCTCGAAGTCACCGAATCTTCCTCCCAGGGCGGCAAGGTTCTGGCGCTCGAGATTCTTTCGCGCCTGCGCCTCAAGGGCTTTCTGCTCTCGATTGACGATTTCGGTACCGGTTTTTCCTCGCTCGAGACGCTTTACAAGCTGCCCTTCGGTGAATTGAAGATCGACAAGGGCTTTGTCTTCGACCTGCTCAAGAGCAGCGAAGCGCGCACCCTGGTGGAATCCACCGTGAGCTTGGCCCGCAAGCTGGGGCTCAAGATCGTGGCCGAAGGGGTGGAGACCGACGAACTGTTCCAGGAGTTGCGCAACCTGCAATGCGACGATGCCCAGGGCTATTTCATTTCCAAGCCCATTGCCGCGGACGCCATTGTGCCTTTCTTCACGCGCTGGGAAACCGACAGCCTGGCCCGCGCCAACAGCCCCGCCAACAAGCTCAAGGCCGTTCATGCGCTGCTGGCCGAAATTCTCGGCGGTTCCGATGAGGATGATGACGCCACGGTGGTGCTGAGCTCGGAATCCGCCGGCTCTGCGGGCGAAAGCGGCCGCGATATCGCCGCGCGGCTTCCGGCGCTGGTTCTGGGCGGGGACCTGATCGGATCGCTGGCGCTGGTGCAGCGGGCCATCGAAGCCGAGCAGGAAAATGATTTCCGCGCCAAGCTGCGTTCGCTTCAGGGCGAACTGGAACGTTCTCTGCTGGAGTCATCTCTGGTTCTGAATGATGGAGAGCAGACCATCCAGCTCATGGGCGGCGACAGCTTCACCATCGGCCGCGAGTCGGCTTCCGCGCCGGCCGATATCACCATTCCCTGCCGTTGGCTTTCGCGTGGCACCAGGAATCTGCGCCTTTACCGCGACAAGGGCCGCTGGATGGTCAGCGATATGGGCAGCACCAACGGTCATTTCCTGGACGGGGTGCGGCTGAAGCCGAGGGACGGCATCCCGTTGCCGGAGGGCGAAACGGTACTGGAGGTCGGCAAGAATGGCGCCGAGCCGGCACCGGCCTGGCTGCATTTCTGTGTGACGCCTGCCGGCGCCGTCGAACTGACGTTCGGCACGGCAAACAACGAAGATCGAGGGATGTCGGCGCGCCAGAAGTGGATGCTGCTTCATCCCGAGTCCAGCTATGAAAACGATGCCACGGCGGCGCATAAACCCGGCTTCGACAGCCTGGTCTGGCGCAATGGCGGCTTCTGGCTGGTGCCCGCCGCCGGCGGCACCATCAGGCTGGCCGGCCATGAATTCTCCCGGAGCGTGCCGCTTCCCGTCGGTTGCGACGTCACACTGGGCAGCGGGGTCTGGCACGCCGAAAAGATCGGCGCCTTGCCCGCGCTGCCTTCGCAGCCCGCGCCCGCCACAGCTTGCGCGTAGGGCGGCGCCATGTCGCTCATCAACTCCTATCGCGCCTTGTGGAAGGGAAAGCGCAGCGCTGGCGATGAGGCTGACGCCCAGCGGGACCTTTCCTTGCGTGTCTTTCTCAATGACACGCGCTGTGATCTCGTGCTTGCCGACAAGGCGGGCCAGAGGATCGATAGCTTCGAGCGGGTGGCGGAGACCAGTGTGGAACCGCAGGCACTCCTCGCTGCCGCGGTCCAGGCGTTGCCGCCTGAGATCGAAACGCAGATCGGCAATGTCGAAGTCTTTCTCGACGATCCCGAACTGTCGGTGGTGGACAGCCGCCAGGCCAAGCTCAGCCACTTCGAGGGCCGCGCGCTGGCCGAATTCGGCAAATACCAGTTGGGCGGCAAGCCGGTCTGCTTTGCCTCCCATCGTTTCGGCGCCACGGCCACGTCTGAGACGGAAAAGCGCGTGGTCGCCTATATTCCGGAAGAGCGGCTGACGGGCGTGCTTTTCGCGCTGGGCAAGCTGGTGCGCTTCACGACCTTCTTCGGGCCCTGGTCGCTGCAGCCTCTGCTGGCCGGAGAACAGGAGGAAACCCAGGCGCAGCTCACGGTGCACAGCCGCTATTCCACCCTGGCGCTCACCAATGATTCCGCCGGTGCGGTGGCTGTCCGCCAGCTACCGGTCGGCACCCAGCATCTCACCGAAGCCTATGCCAAAGTGCATGGCATCGAACCGCAGGACGCGGCTGAGGCGCTGGCCACCCGCGCGCGCCTTGCCATCGGCAAGCAATGGCCATTGCCCGCCGGCGCGCCCGCCGCGCACGCGGGCACATACATGGCGCTGATGCCAGTGCTGCAGAAGCTGGCCGGCGAGATCGCCACCACCGGCGATTATTTTGAATTCCAGCGCCTGGCCGGCCGCGCCGGTGAACTCAGGCTCTCCCATCTGGGCACGCGGATTGCCGGCTTCGCCGGCTGGCTGTCCGACATGCTTCAGGTCGGCGTCGCCGACGTCGAACGTCAGCAACCGGACAAGGCGCCGGTGCTCAATCTGCTGGAAGGCATGCGCACCGGTCTGCTCAAGATCGGCAATCAGCATTATGACTTTGCGGGCGGCCGTTTTGTGCTGTCCGCGAACCAGCCATCGATCGCCACGCATCAGAGCGTCGCGGCCCGATGGAAATCGGCGTCTTCCCAGCCGGTGACCTTGGAGATGCTCAAACCCCTGGCGATGCCGCTGGCCGCCGCGGGCCTGGCGCTCGGCGTGTTTGCCGGCACATACATGTTTCTGCTGGCGCCCATCTCGCAGAAGAACGACACTGCGGCCAATCTCTACAGCAACATTCTGGCGCGCATGGCGCAGGTCGATGTCCGTGCGCCCAAGCCCGCCGCCGCCGAACCCGTGCTCTGGGCGCGCGACGTGATGGCGGTGTCGGCGATGATGCCCTACGACATGAAGCTCAAGCACCTGGTGCTGGTCCAGGGCAGCGGTACGACGCCATCCAGTTTTGAGCTGGCCGGTATCCTGCCCAAGGGCGATGCGGATAACCTGCAGCTGATCGGCCGTTTCATGAAACGCCTGTCTGCCTCGCCCGCACTTCATCGCCGTTTCACCGAAATCAATTTCGCCGGCGTAGGGGCGGGCGATTCCAAGGACGGCGATGAAAGCGAATTCAAGATTCTCGCCAAGGTGGCGCCGGACAATGCGGCTGGCGCCGTGCCGGCCAGCGCGCATGGGGTGGCGCGATGACCCTGGATCGCGCCCAACAAGCCCAGATTGGTGCCGGCCTTCTGCTTTTGTTGGCGAGCCTTTTCGCATTTTATCGTTGGCACTACACGCCAGCCGCGAACGCCGCAACGGGGCTTGAGACCCTCTCCGACATGCTCAGGATCGAGGCCGACCGCGCCGTGCGCGAAATGCCGCCGGCGGGCGGCTTGGCGGGCGCCACCGTTCCCGAGCTGCTGACCGCGGTTCAGCAAGCCGCCACCGCGCACAATATCTCGGTGCGCAGCGTCGCGCCCAATCCCGTCGATCCCCAGCGCATAAGCCTGGAAGCGCATGGCGATTTCCGCGACATGATGGCGTTCCTGGGCCGCCTTGAGACTTTCCAGGTTGCCATCAGCGGCTTTGACTTCGCGCCGGATGAAGACGGTGGTGTCAACGGTACCGTCGAGGTCCAGCACACCGGCAGGCCGGGCGCGCCGGTGTCCTTTGCTGACTATCTGGATGCCCTGGTCAGCTATACCGCCGTTCGCAATCCCTTCGAGATCGGCGATCCGGTGCCGCTGCCCAATGTCGGCAGTGACCTGGGCGATCTCTCCTGGACCTATCATCTCACCAGTATCTCGCAATTCGGCGCTGATCGGGTGGCCACCATCGACGGCAAGGATTATCGCGCCGGCGATCGTCTGGGCGATCTCACCATCAGCGCCATCGGTCCTTCCAGCGTGAACCTGACTGCGCCGCATCAGGCGCTGGTGCAGAAGATTCACTTCCGCCGCAATCCGGCTGAGGCGCACCATGCTGACTGAGGATTCCACGATGGTCCGCGGCTTCGCCGCAGTGACCCATCAGGGCCATACCCGCGCCCGCAACGAGGACAGCTATTTCATCGCCGCGGGCAACGGCCTGGCCCTGGTCGCCGATGGCGTGGGTGGCCAGGGAGACGGCGCCTGGGCCAGCAAACGCGCCATGGAGCTTTTTCCGCCGGCTTTGGCCGGTCGCTCCGCCACATCGCAGGCGGAGGCGATCGGTGCGGTGTTGGCCTCGGTCCATGCCAGCCTCTCCGCGGAAATGCGTGCCGACAACAAACGGCCCAGCGGCACGACCATAGCGGGGATATGGGCGCCGGACGGCAGCGAGGGCCCGGCCACCGTCTTCAATGTCGGCGACAGCCCTGTTTTTCATTTCTCCAAGGGCCGGATCACCAAGGTTTCCCGTGATCATTCCCTCTATCAGCTCTGGCTGGATGGCGGCCGGGTCGGCCGCGAGCCGGCCAAGCGCATGATCGTGCAGGCGCTGGGCATTTCCGATCCGCTTTCCCCTTACATCGCGCCGCTGGTGCTTTCGCCAGGGGATACAATATTGATCTGCTCCGACGGCCTTTCGGGTGCCATGGCGCCTTCGCGCATGGCCCAGCATCTGGAGGATGCCACCAGCTCGCGCAGCGCCTGCGAAGCGCTGCTGGAAGAGGTGCTGGCGGGCCCTGCCACGGACAATGTCACCGTTTCGGTCTGCACTTTCTAGCCGGCGCCGTTAGCAACTCGGTAACCAATCATTAGCTCCGCGGTTACCAGTTAATCCTATAACGGGACGATGTTTCGCGGCTCTCCCCCGGTGGCTCGCCCCATGATGCGTTCCGTGCGCGCCCTTCCTGGTCTTTGCCTGGGTCTTGCGCTTTGGCCTGCCACTATGCCGGCTTCTGCCGCGGTTGGCGATATTCCGTGGAATCGGAATCTGACCATCACCCGCACCTCTTCGGATGATGACATCAAGAATGTCTTTCGCAGCATGCTGCAGGCCAACGGCTTGTCGGTAGCGTTCGGGCCCGCAGTGCGTGACACCGTCTCTTTCCATATGGAACAGGTGCCGATCCAGCAGGCCTTCGAGCAGGTGATCGATCAGCATCATCTCACTTACAGCTACAATGACGCCACCAAGACCGTCTTCATCAATGCGGCAAGCGGGGGAGCCGGTGATGCCAAGAATTCGGCTTTCATCACTCTTTCCACCGTCAGCTATCAGGACGTGATGCAGGCGGTGAACAATCTGGGCCTGGGCCTGGGAGGGTTGAAATACGACGCCGCCTCCAAGACGCTGGCGGTTTCCGGCGATGCCGATCGCGTCAAGCAGATTCAGACGCTGGTGGAAAATCTGGAAGTCGCGCGCCGCCGCGCCGGAAGAGATCCGGGTGCAAGCCTTGGACCCGAGGCAGTGAAGGTCATTCCCTTGCGGTTCACCGATGTCGGACCGTCCACCCGCCAGTTCCAGGGCAAGACTGTTACCGTTCCCGGCATTGCCGACACCTTGAAGTCCGTCCTGGGTCTGGATGAACGGCCTCCGGTCGTAAACGGCGGCGATGGCACCATGCCGGCGGCACCTGTCGCGCCGTCACCTTACGGCCATCCGCGCATCTCGGTGGATGCCCGCACCAATTCGGTGGTGGTGCAGGGCACGCCCTCGGCCATCGCCGCGGTGGAAAAAATCGTCAATCAGCTCGATCGGCCGCTGCAGATGGTCCAGATCGAGGTGTTGATCGTCACCGCCAACGTCGGCGTGGCCAAGGAGCTTGGCGTCAGCTGGCGCGGCTCACAGGTCAATGTCGGAAATCCCAACAGCAGCTTCGCCATCGACACCGGTACCGGCGCCGGCGCCAGCGGCACCACGGGTGGCACCGCGACCAGCGGCACCACCGGCCAGGTCCAGAGCGGCGCCAACGGCCAGCTTTTCTCCAGCAGCGGTCTTGATGCCTTGAGCCTGCTTCCGGCTGCGACAGCGGGCGCCACAACCGCATCTTTCGTGATCCGCGGCGGCTCGGCCGTGATCCAGTCCCAGCTTCAGGCGCTGGCTTCGCAGGACCGCGCCCGCATCCTGTCGGCGCCCAAGCTGGTGACCCTGGACAATATCACCGCACGCATCACCCGCAGCCAGAACATCTATGTCCAGGTGGACACGGTCAGTCCGCAGGGCGGCTATGGCGGTGTCGGCTTGCAGGAAATCCAGACCGGCCTGACCCTGGAGATCACCCCGTCCATCGTGCCGGCCCAGTCAAACCGTGACCAGTCGCTGGTGCGCCTGAACCTGCGCGCGGAAAATTCGGCGCCCGGGAGCGGTTCCTTCGGCCAGATCGATGTCAATTCCCAAGAAGTGCAGACCAATGTCCTGGTGCCCGACAGCGACACCTTCGTGATCGGCGGCCTGTTCGACGACAGTAACATCAACTCCACCTCGGGCGTGCCTTACCTCAAGGATATCCCGCTGCTGGGTGCGCTGTTCCGCGACAACAAGAGCCAGAAGTCGCTGGGCGAGACGATCTTCTTCATTACCCCCAAGATCGTGGATGAGCGTTCCGTCCTTCAGAGCGACATCGCGGTCAAGGAAGGCTCCGCCGAATATATCCGCCGCGCCCGCGCCGAACTGAACGCGGTGAACCAGGATGCCAACAGGGCGAACCATGAGGTCCTGTCCGTGAAGGCCCTCGAAGAAGACGAGTGATGGGTTGGAACAGGAAAAACCGGATGACCGTTGCCGTGCTTGTCGTTCTGGCGGTCCTGGTCGCAGCGGCGGGTGTCTTCATGCCTGACATCCGCAGCCAGCTTGTGTTCAAGCCGCGGCAGGGCCGCGCCGAGACCATGGTGATGCAGATCGCGGCGCGCGAAAACCGCATGAGGCTGGGGCAGGGCCGGTTCGATACCTTCACCCCGCCCCAGGCGGCGGCCCATGCCCGGTCCCTGGGCCTGGATATGCAGGACTGGCCCGGTGAGGATTTCCTGTTCGACGCCGCCCTGATGCCCGACAAATCCTTGCGCCTGCGCGCGCTGCCACGGCCGGATTCGGTGCGCGATCTCAAGATCGGCGCCCAGATGTTCGTGGCCGAGCTGGCGCCCAGGGGCGGCATCAATCGCAGCGGATGGTACCCATGAAAATCCGTTTTGCCGCCGGGCTGGTCCTGTCTGCCCTGCTGCTTGCTACGCGCGCTCCGGCCGCGCCCGTGCCTGCCAATAGCGTGGTGACAGCACCGACCTGGGGCGTCGGTTCGGAATGGCATTACAGCGACGGCTATGCCGTGAAGGTCGCGTCCGTCTCGCCGAAGGGAACATTGTTCCAGCGGCTGGATGCCCCGGGCCAATCATTCATGCGTGAGGGCTTTATCCGGACCGATTCGGTCAGCGCCACCGCCACCCGCAAGGCCATCTACCGCACCGTTCCCGACAGCGCCGGCTCGATCCTGTCGGCTGCCAAGCCGCTGACCTTCCAGCGGGAGTATCTCAACAACGGCAAACTCATGGTGCATGCCAGTTCCTGGACGGTGGAAGGACGCGAGACCATTACCGTTCCGGCCGGCACCTTCGACTGCTGGGTGATTGTGTGGCGCACCCGTTCCTTGCGCTCGGACTGGACCGGCTTTGAACGGTGGTGGTACAGCCCGCAGGCGCAGAATTATGTACGCATGGAATTCAAATATGGCCCTGAGCCGGATGGCTCGCGAGTGTTGATGAATTATCACCTGGCCTCGTCGACCGCGCCGGTGGCGTCCAATGTGACACCCAACGCGCCCCAGCCGATGGCGGCGCCGATGCCTTCCGCCTTCGACCCTGTTGTTCCGGCCCAACCGGCCAGCGTCACGGCGCCCACCATCTCTCCGTCGCTCAAAGCCCTGAAGGTCCAGGCGAGGAGTATCGCGCTGCTGATGCCTCCTGCCGCTTCTTCCCGCGCAGCCCTTTCCCAAAAGGTGCCCGTTGCAAAGCCCGACTTGCCCGACCCGGCCTCCGTACCGGCCGAGGCCAAGGCCATCCCGGCCAGAGTCATGTTCCGACCGGAGTCTAAAGACGACAAGCTGGGGTCCTGGCACGCCCAACTTGGCGCGGCGCAGGACGCGACCGCCATCCGTGACAATCTGCAAAAGATCCTGGCGCACAATCCCGGCGCGCGGGCCCTGCCCAGTGGCGTGATGGTGCGCAATGCCGAAGGCCGCACCTTCTATCGCGCCTGGCTGGGCTCCTATGACAGCCGCGAGGAAGCCTGGGCTCTGTGCAAAAGACTGAAAGCGGTGCCTGCCGCCGGTTGCGCCATCTTCAAGGGCGCCACCATGCAAGCCCGCGCCGACTGATACCTGGATTATTGGCCGGCGATCAGTTGCGCCAATAATGTGTGCAGGTTCGGCATCAGCACGAACAGCGCGGCGCTGGCTGCGAGGAACGGCCCGAACGGAAGCGGTGCGTCTTTCGCTTCGCGGCGCAAGGCCAGGAAAAATCCCATCACCACCACGCCACTGGCGAATGCACCCAGCAGGAAAAAGGGAATCTTGAGAATGCCCAGCCAGGCGCCCAGCGCCCCGGCCAGCTTGACGTCACCGCCGCCCAGTCCCTCGGCGTGGCGTACAAGGCCATAGATCGCCCCGATCGCCCACATCACGGCAAAGGCCGCTGCCGCGCCCGCCAGGCTTGAGATAAAGCCGTCGCCGTAAAGGCTCTGGAACAAGAGGCCGCAGGGCAAGAGCGGCAGCACCAGAAGATCGGGCAGCAACATTTCCCGCAGATCGATGGCCGACAGCGCCAGCAAGCTTGCCAGCAGCAGGAAGCTCAAGGCTCCTTCCAGCGACCAGCCGAACAGCTGCACGCTGATGAGGCCGGCCAGCGCGCCGCCCAGCTCCAGCAGCAGATAGCCATTGCCGAAGCTGTGACCGCAGGCACGGCAATGGCCGCGCAGCACCAGCCAGGACAGGAACGGGATATTGTCGTGCCAGGCCAGTTTCGTCTTGCAGTTCGTGCAATGCGAGGCGGGAAAGGAGAGGGCGGCCAGCGCGCGGTGCGGCGCGACATGGCCGTTGTTGCTTGTCAGCAGCAGCGGCGGCAACCGTGCGGCCACGACGCTGAGAAAGCTGCCGACTGCCGCGCCGCCCAGGATTGCGGGGGCAAGCAATACGGCATCGGTGGCGGTCACGACCCGGCTCGTCTTTCCGTCGCCTGGCCTTCAGCCATCTGCTGTGTCAGCCACTTGAGCAGGCGGTCGCGATGCTCGGCAGGATGGGTGAACATGACGCCGCAGACGCCGTCGCCCGAAAACATCACCTTGATCTCAAGGTCGCCGAAGCCCGTGATCCACAAATCCGCGATCACGCCTTCCTCGGGCGGATTGTCGAGTACGAGCAGCGCGCCGGAGCCGGAAAGATCGCCAATGGTGACCGGCAGGATTTCCCCGTCCACCCCAAGATCGCCCTTGAGATTGACGTCATAGCGTTGCTCGCGGCGCCGCTCAGCGCCGGAGGGTTCGACGGTACGGGTGCCAGTCGCGCTCATGCCCGGCAATCTCGCAAATCGCGGTTAAGGGCTGCTTAAGCCTTGGAGGGACAGCCGCGCTCTGCCGACCGGCCCCGGGGGGCGCCGGCGAGGCCCCTCCTTTATCCGGCGGCGGCCCGAAGCCAAAGGCGGCGCAGAAATGCCAAAGACGGATCGGTCCCGCCGGTCACCGGGATCACCCTCGCAAAACGGACGCCAACCTTGCCGCTGTTCCGCCAGACGGTCAGGGCCTCGTACCCCAGTCGTGCGGGCACATTGACCAGAAAATAGATTGCCGGCAGTTCGCATTTGTCCGGCAGCCTGATACGCGCGCCGTCCTCGCTCACGTCCAGAAACGTGCAGTCGAAAAGATATGTGCCGGACGCGTCGGCAATCACGCCTTTCATCAGGACGCGCTTGCGGCGTGTGCGCCTGGCCGATTGCGCGGGCCGCCGCTCGGTCTGGTTCATGACGATATTTGACCACGCGATCATTAAAAGCTGGCGAATTTCGAAGGCCGGTTATCCCGGCAGGTTGGTCAGCCGGTTGATGCTGAAATAGCCGGTGGTCCTGCCGCCATTGTTGTTTAAGATGTTCCCGCATTTGGCGCCGGCGTTGTTGAGCCCAACGCAAAGTCTTAACTCCATCAGCGGCAGGTGGCCGTTCAGCCCATTTACCACACTGGACCCCGTATAGGCGGAGGTTGCCATCAGCCAGCCGCTATAGGTCTGCCGGATCGGATTACTGTCGGCCGCCGCGATGTCGGTGGTGGTGATGGTGTATCTGATGGATTCGTCCGGATAGGTCCAGGTCTGCAGATTGCTCAATTCGTTGAAATAGCCCTGCAGGTTCGCCGCCAGAACCGTGTCCTTGATGCCGGTGTTGGGTAGGATGCAACTACTGCAGAACTTGCTTTTGGAAATGCGGCTGAAAGCGTAATTGAAGTTGCCCATCTCGGCCCAATAGGCGCGGCTTTTGGCCAACTCAGCTTCCACTGCGCGCTGTTCGACCAGAACCGTGCTGGTCATGAACAGCGAGAAGGCAAGCGAGATCACCAAGCCCACGATGGTCACAAAAACCATGGCTGCGCCGCGCTGATTGGCCAGAACTCTTTTCAATGGGGATCATCCTCGTCGCGGTTCAAGGTAAAGATAGTGTAGTAGCTGTTGCTGAACTGCCCGGGGGCGTTGGCGCGTACAGCTTGAAAACTGTCAGTTATGGTGAAGCTCACTTCCACGGTGCGGCCACTGACAGCCTGACCTCCCGCTTGCAGTTTGATATCGCTGCCGATCCAGCCGCCCACCAACTGGGTCGAATGATTGTCCTTGCAGTCGGGAATTGGTGTGCCAACGCCGATGCATGTCACTGTCATGGTGGCGAAGCTATCGGGTGTGATTGTCAGGATGTTACTCGTATACTGCAGAGCGTTGGTGCTGGTGCGCAGTCCATTGGGAGGCGCCGTGTGAAATCCGCGCAGGCCGTAAAGATTGTTTGTGCCGTCCTTGCCGGCCGAAGCGGACTGGGCACCCCAGGCCAGGAGATCGTAAGTCTCTCGGGCATGGCGGTTGATTTCGATTTTGGCGGATAATTCGTCAAACCAGCCCAACGCCTTCACCATGAAAGCCGTCGCAGCCAGTACGACAATCCCCGTGGCGGTGGCAGAGGCCATGACCTCGATCAAAGTGAATCCGGCCTGGCGCTGTCTCATGTGTGCCGCCCCACGATCGTGGCGAGGGTGACGGTCTGGAGGTTGGATGCGGCCACTGGATTTCCAGAGACCATGCGATACGGATATTCCAGATAGAGAACCAGCTTCTGGCAGTTGCCTGCCAGCAAGCCGGTGGGATCGAGGCAATTGCAGCTATCCAGGCTGATGCAGGGATTGGCGCTGATATTGGTGGTCGTCCAACTGATCCTGCCCAGAGTGCCCTGGGCCTTGTCGATCCAGACATAACTGCGGTTAAGCGACGACAACAGGTTGCTGCTGACATAGACTTGGAAGCTGTCGCCTGAGGCGAAGGTGGTGGCCGATGTCGTGGTGTAATCCTGCGTCCCGGGAATATAGGTGGGAGACAGGCTGATGGGATAGATCAGGCGGGTGGAAGGAAAGGCCGCTGTCTCGGTGTAGCCGGTTGTGCTGACCGGACCCAAGCCCCCAAACATGGTGGTGCCGTAAAGCGTCGTCAGTCTTTCCATCTCCATATTCGCAACAAAAATCGCTTTCTGCCGCACCACCAAGGCGTTTACCCGGCGGTCCCCCATAATCCAGATGGCGCCAAGAGCGGTGACGAAGATGGACAGGACTATCGCGGCCGCCATCACCTCCATCAGGCTGAAGCCGCGCTGGCTTTTCAGGCGGTCACTGCAGCGCATGACTTTCGCTGATGCCTTCCAGCCAGTTGAAGATGATGGAATCCGTGCCCGCGGCGCTGTCGCGCCGATTGGGCGGCGGTGGATAGCGATAGATCACCGCCCGCCCTTCGCGGCCCGTCTGGCCCGAGGAGGCTGATTGCACCCAACCGGTGGGCGTGGGCTTGGTCGAAGGCATGGTGCAGGTCGTGCCCTGCGGCCCACTTACCGTGGTGGTACTGGTGGCGCGCAGGATGGCCCAGACCTCGAACTCGACGGTGGGATCGCCGGCCTGGGAGGTGGAAATGAAGTTGGTGCCGTTGGTGGAGGAACAGAGGGTGGAATCGCGGCAGATCACCACAAAGCAGAAATTGCCGGTGTCGTTCAGATTGACGTTCAGGCCCGAAGAGAGCGTCGCCTCGCTCAGATTGCCGCCGGAGCAGCAATAAAGGCCGTTGCGCACCTTGTAGCTGCGCTCCTTGGAGGCGATGTCCAGAAGATAGGGCTTGGCCTCGGCCAGATGGGCCTGCTGGACATAAGAGCGATAGATCGGCACCGCGATAGTCGCCAGAATGCCGATGATCGTCACCACGATCATCAGTTCGATCAGGGTAAAGCCGCTCTGGCGGCCGGGCCGGCGGAAAGGGGCGCGCATGATGGGCCATGGTAGAGGGGCCCTGTTGCCAAGCGATTAAAGTAACCGCGCGTTAGCCATGCCCAGAACTTTCCGGGTGCGGATTAACAAAAGGCCGCGCCGGCTGGTACGAAAGAGTGCCAAAGGCCCTGAAAATAACGGGTTTTCCGACCTTTCGGGAACCGCCGCTAAGCAGCGATTAAAGTTTAAGCCTTATTGTCCTTCCGCGAATACAGGCAGGGCGATCTTCATGCGCAAACGGAATCAGAAGGGATTTACTCTAGTCGAACTGATGGTGGTGGTGACGATCATCGGCATCCTTGCCGCCATCGGCATTCCGCGCGTCTTCTCCTATATCCGCACCAGTTCGACGGCCGAGGTGGCGCAGGACGCAGCCAACATCACCAGCGCGATTTCCGGCTATGCCCAGTCGCAGCTCCAGACCGCAACGGCGCTTCAGGGTCAGATCGATGGCACCAGCGCCACGCCGGACCTGATCGGCACGAAAGAAATCTCCACCATCATCCCGCAGATCCAGTTGCCCAAGGATGGCCATTTCAACTACGCCATCAGCGCCGCGGTGGCCAATGCCGGTCCTTCCTCGGGTGAGGTGGTCTATTGCATCATCGCAACGGGCCGTACCAACGCCTCGGTCGCCGGCGGCCAGGTTCTTTATTCCAGCGTCGCCTCGACCGTGGCGGGCTGGGACGGTCACGTCAATCGCACCGCTTATGTCAACGGCCAGACGGACCTGACCGGTGTCAAAGCCGGTGGCTATTGTTCGGCGAGCGGTGCGGCCCAGCAGAGCTATTCGCCCTAAGGATCATGCGGACTGAATTCGGCTATGCATGGGGCAAGCTCTATCTGGCGATGCTCGCCATGGCCACCAGCACGGCGCCGTTGCCTCAGCGTGTGGCCGAAGCGTTTCGCACCCATCTTGCCTCATTGGGGCGGCAGAACCTGCCAGCCTTCGCGCATGACCGGCTGAGGGCGATGCGGGCCAAGCTGTCCGCCACGCCCACGGATGCCGACGACGACCTGACGATCGATCCCAGCAGGCTGACCGCCAAAGAAGCGGCCGCGATCGCGGAAGAGATTTTCAGCCTGTATGACGAGATTGCCCGTAGTGACGCGCGCGACCGTGCGGCCGGCAAGGCTTGAGAGTTCAGATTGCGTAGGCACGCACCGGAGCGGCCTGCTGATGGGCCGGTGCGAATTCGATGCTGACAGACGGGGGCATACCGTCGCGGCGTAGGCCCGGCACGCCCGCCGCGATCCATGAGACAAAGCCGATGAGGATCAGCTCAGCGATGATCACCGCCGAAAAAAACCTGCCGCTGATTCTGCGATCTCGCATAACCCCTTTTTGACCCATCTATCCTCGCACCGCCAGCGCGATCCGGCCTTATAGTGAACGCGCCAGGCCGGCAAAAAGGTGGCGTCAAAACGACGCTTGGCTGGGGGGGGGTACTCGCAATCGGTGCGATTGTGAACGCAAAGGCGCTGGCCGCGACCGGCGATGTTGCCTAATCTTCGACCAAAAAGAAGAGGAGGGGGGCGCTATGCGCAATTTGATCGGCATTTGCGGTGCTCTGTTGGGAATGTTGGCGGCGGCTCCCGCCTTGGGCGCGCCGCTGCATCCTGTGTTCGAGGTGGATCGCAACTGGCCCAGGCAGATGCCGCACGGCTACGTGTTCGGCCCCGCCGGCGGAGTGACGGTGGACAGCAAGGGCCATGTCTGGGTCTATTCCCGGCCGACGCAGCTGCGCCTCACCTTGATGAATCCGCCCAATCCGACCAGCGGCCTGCCTGCGCCGGCGGTGGTGGAGCTCACCGCCGACGGCACCTTTGTCCAGGGCTGGGGCGGCCCCCTGGCCATGAGCGAGAGCAGCCTCGCCAAATTCGACTGGCCGGTGCAGGAGCACGGCATTGCAGTGGATACGAAAGGCAATGTCTGGGTCTGCGGCAATGGCCGCGATGCCAAGAGCGGGCGCGATGACGACCAGTGCCTGAAATTCACCCATGACGGCAAATTCCTGATGCAGATCGGCCATTCGGGCAAAAGCAAAGGAAGCCTGGACACGGAAAATCTCGGCCATCCCTCCCAGCCGGTTTACTGGGCCAAGGACAATGAGCTCTTTGTCTCCGACGGCTATGTCAATCGCCGTGTCTATGTCGCCGATGCCGATACCGGAAAATTCAAGCGCATGTGGGGAGCCTATGGCCATGTCCCCGACGACAGTGCGCCGCGCGACCGGCGCTATGATCCGCCGCTACAGCAGTTCAACCTGCTGCATGGCATGACCATTTCGCGCGATGGCACCGTCTATGTCGCCGACCGCAATGCCAATCGCGTGCAGGCTTTCACCCTAGACGGGAAATTCCTCAAGGAAGGCTGGGTGTCGCGATCATCGCCGCAAGGCGATTTCGGTACCGCCTTTGCGGTTGCGCTGTCAGGCGACAAGGCCCAGCGATTCCTCTATGTCGCCGACGGGCATAATGAGCGGGTCCAGGTGCTGGACCGCCAGACTCTGCAGCAGATTCCCGGGGCGGAAATCGGTCATCCCGGGCCGTATCCGGGACAGTTTTTCAACATCCATGTGATGGCAAGCGATGCCCAGGGCAACCTCTACGTGGGTGAAGGCGGCGGGCGCGTGCAGAAATTCCTCTACAAGGGAATGGCGCGTTAGCAGAAGCAATAGCGGGTTTTCCAAACAAGAGCGCGCCGTTAGGAGTGCTCATATTGCAGCGCAAGAAGCAGGTTATGGCAGTGACGTCGTGCGCTCAGCACGAACCGGTTTTGCACTGTTTTGGGTAGAGTTTTTGGGCGTTTTTATTGTCGCCACCTGTCTTTACTTATAATATGCGCAACCGCGTGTATACAGAATACAAACGTGAAGACGGGCGCGACGGCACAGTCTTCGGGAGGATACGTGCGTAACAAGTTCTTGCTCGCCCTGACCACCGCTATCGTCGTTGCCGCCCCTGCGTACGCGGCGAGTTTACCGTCGAGTGAGGTCGCGAGTTTGCGCCGGTTGACGCAGGAGGAGTACCGCAACTCGATTGCGGATATTTTTGGTCCAGGGATTGAGGTTCGCGGGGTATTTGAGCCGACCAAGCG
>CAYQZM010000300.1:0-2616 GCA_964421935.1 uncultured Rhizobium sp.
AGGTCGCGGCGTCTTTCTCGCGGCTGCCGTTCGATCACCTGGTGTTCACCGGATCGACCGAGGTCGGCCGCAAGGTCATGAGCGCGGCGGCGGAGCATCTCGTTCCCGTCACGCTGGAGCTGGGCGGAAAGTGTCCCGTGATCCTCGGCCGCTCGGCCGATCTCGGGCGCGCCGTGGATCGCATCATGCTCGGCAAGCTCGCGAATGCCGGCCAGGTCTGTCTCGCGCCCGATCATGTCTACGTCCCGCGCGAGCTGCTGCAGCCATTCGTCGAGTTGGCGCAGTCATGGTTCAGGCGCACGTATCCGTCATGGGCCGTCAATCCCGACTACACGAGCATCGTCACTACCCGGCACGCATCGCGCGCGCGCGAGCTGCTCACTGATGCCGTCGCGAAGGGAGGCCGAGCCGTCGCATTGAGCGAAGAGCCGCCGCAGCACGACGAGCGGCGCGTAGCGCCGACGCTCATACTCGACCCGACCGACGACATGCGCATCATGACGGAGGAGATCTTCGCGCCCGTTCTGCCGCTGCTCGTCTATGACCGGCTCGAGGATGTGATCGCGAGCGTGAGCCGGCGTGCCCGGCCGCTTGCCCTCTATTACTTCGGCGGCGATCGCGGCGAGGTGCAGCAGCTGCTCGACCGGACCGTCTCGGGCGGACTGACGGTGAACGACATCGCCGCGCACTTTCTCGTGCAGGAGCTGCCATTCGGCGGCGTAGGCGCGAGCGGCATGGGCGCCTATCACGGCGAGCAGGGCTTCAGACAGTTCAGTCACGCGCGCGCGGTATTCAGGCAGACGCGCCTCGACCTGGCCGGTCTGATCGGACTGCGGCCGCCCTATGGCGCGCGCCTGCGCCGGGCTCTCAGGATGTTGATCGGCCGCTGACCCGCAGGGCCGTCACGCGGCCCGCCCGGTCCGCTCCTGCTCGAGCTCGCGGCGCAGGATCTTGCCGATCTGGGTCTTGGGCAGCGACTGCCTGAACTCCACTTGGCGCGGCACTTTGTAGGGCGTGAGCCGCGCACGACAATGCTCGATCAGCTCTTCCGGCGACACGCTCGCCCCGGGACGCAGCACCACGAAAATCTTGACCGCCTGTCCCGAGCGGACGTCGGGCAGGCCGATGCAGCCACACTCGAGCACCGCCGAATGCTCAGTGACGACGCTTTCCACCTCGTTCGGAAACACCTTGAATCCCGACACGTTGATCAGGTCCTTCTTGCGGTCGACGATGCGGAGGTACCCGGAAGGCTCGAGCACGGCGACATCGCCCGTGCGCAGCCATCCGTCACCGGTCAGGACGTCGGCCGTCTCCTGCGGCCGCTGCCAGTAACCGCGCATCACCTGCGGACCGCGCACCCAGAGCTCGCCCGCTTCACCGGCCGCGAGCTCCACGCCGCCCTCCCGGATGCTGATCTCGGTGCCGGGCAGAGCCATGCCTACCGTCCCGATGCGTGGCTGCTCGGGGGGATTGCAGGCAACGACCGGCGAGGCCTCCGTGAGCCCGTAGCCCTCGAGAAGCGGACGGCCGGTGACTCGCCGCCATTGCTCCGCGACGCTCGGATGCAGCGCCGCGCCGCCGGCCGCTCCCAGCTTCAGGTGCGAGAAGTCGAGCCGCGCGAAACCCGGATGCGCAAGCAGCGCCGCGTACAGCGTGTTGACCCCAGTGATCATGGAGAACGGCCAGCGGGCGAGCTCCCTCACCAGGCCCGGGATATCCTTGGGATTGGTGATGAGCACATTGAGACCTCCCTGATCGAGAAACAACAGGCAGTTGCAGGTGAGGCAGAACACGTGATAAAGCGGCAGCGGCGTGATCATCACCTCCCGGCCGCTCTCGATCACTCCTCCCCAGAACATCCGGATCTGCGTGAGGTTCGCCACCATGTTGGCATGCGTCAGCATGGCGCCCTTCGGCGTACCGGTCGTTCCGCCGGTGTATTGCAGGAACGCCAGGTCATCCGGGCTCACCGCCGGCGGCTCGAACCGCACGGCCGCGCCGCGCGCCAGCGCCTGGCGCAGGCTCACGGCCTGCGGAAGATCGAATCGCGGCACCATGTGCCTGACGTGCCTGAGGAGAAAGTTGACCGCCGTGCGCTTCGGCAGCGAGGCGAGATCGGCGACTCCCGTGACGACGACCTGCCGGACGGACGTGTCGCCGATCACCTGCGCGAGCACGTGGGCGAAATTCTCCAGGATCACGATGGCGCTCGCCCCGGAATCGATGAGCTGATGGCGCAGCTCGCGAGGCGTGTAGAGCGGATTGGTGTTGACGACCGTGAGCCCCGCGCGCAGCGTGGCGAAGAGCGCCACCGGGTACTGGAGCACGTTCGGCATCATGAGGGCCACCCGCTCTCCGGGTGCGAGACCGACATCGAGGAAGTACGCGGCGAGCTGGCGGGAGAGCCGCTCGAGGTCCGCGAAGCGCAGTGTCACCCCGAGGTTGTGATACGCCGGGCGGTCGCCGAAGCGCGCGCAGCTCTCATGGAAAATGCTGACCAGCGTGGCGCTGGCACCGACTTCCGTCTGCGGCCGGCGCTCGGGAGGTGAATCCGCATGCTTCATGCGTTCGACGCTAGCGCGTGCCAGTCACCCCCGCAATCGGGATCTTCCG
>CAYQZM010000301.1:0-3040 GCA_964421935.1 uncultured Rhizobium sp.
TGCGCGAGGAGACCAGCGTGTTCGGCGCGCGAGTGCACACGACCACTTCCTCGTCCACCCACTCAGCACCCGCGTTGCGCAGGTCGGTCTGCAGGCTGGGCCAGCTCGTGAGCATGCGCCCACGTACGACATCGGCCTCTACCAGGGTCCACGGGCCATGGCAGATCACAGCAACCGGCTTGCCGGCGTCGAAGAACGACTTGGCGAACGCCACCGCCTCGGGGTGGGTGCGCAGCTGATCCGGATTCGCTACGCCGCCGGGAAGCACCAGCGCGTCGAAGTCCGCCGAGCGTGCATGCTGCGCCACGACATCGACCGTGAAGGTGTCTGCCTTGTCGAGGTGGTTGTACGCCTGCGCGTCGCCCTCCTCGGGCGCCACGAGCTTGGGAGTCCCCCCGGCCTGCTGGACCGCCTTCCACGGCTCGGTGAGCTCGACCTGCTCGGCGCCCTCGTTGGCGATGAGGAATGCAACTGTCTTGCCTTCCAGTTCCTTGGTCATATCCAGCCGCTACCCGGCGACGTCGGTCGTATGCAGCGGTGGTGCGTAGTCGCCTGATCAGGGGGTAGGCGAGCAGGGAACGCGAATGCGCTCGACTGCCGAAGGAGACGACCATGGCTGAAGCGGTGAGCAACGTGCTGTCGGAGTTGCGGGAGACCGCGGGGTCGATGCCGTCGGCCGGGGATGCCCGCGAGGCGGTGCGTTCCCACCTGCCGTCGGTGGACCTGGATGGAATCAGGTCGCACCTCCCGTCGCTGAAGAAGATCGACGCCGCGGCGATCACCGATCGAGTGCCGAAGCCCCACGGGAAGAAGCCCCTGCTGCTCGGCCTGTTCGGCGTACTGGCCGCCGTCGCCGCAGTGACCTTGCTGCGGCGACGCAACAGCGAGGCCCCGGCGAGCATCTATACGCCGCCGCTGCCGAAGCCGTAGCCGAAGCGCGGCGCCGCCCGATGGTGACGGCGGCGCCGTCCGATCCTCAGGCGAGCGAAGAGCTCCAGCGCTCGGCGGCCTGCTTGCGGGGGTTGCCGATGTGCCAGCCTCCGCACCGGGCGCAGAAGTGCGCCGCGAGCATGAAGTCGTCGTCGGCATGACGGCGCCGCGCCATGGCGTACCACGCCTGGCGATCAGCCTCGGCGTACGTGGTGTAGCGCTGCTTGCCCTCGCAGGAATCGGTCGTGATGTGGGAAGTGGTGGTGCTCACATCTAGTCGATGCCCGCGGCACATGATCGTTACGCCCGCCGACTTCGACAAATCGGCCACGGCCAGCTCAGGTGGGCAGGCGCTCCTGGCGGAGCTGGGACCTGCGCACCTTGTCCGCGCCGTCACGCAACGGCTCGTGAACCCGCTCAAAGGTGCGCGGCACCTTGTACTTGGTCAACCGCGCGGCACACCAGGCGCGGAGTGCGTCGTCGTCAATGTCGGCGCTGAGCTGCACCAAGGCATGCAACCGGGTCCCGAGGTCGTCGTCGGGCAAGCCGATCACGCAAGAGGACAGCACCGACGGGTGCTCGTCGAGAGCCGCCTCGACCTCGGCCGGATAGACGTTGCTGCCGCCGACCAGAACCATGTCGGTCAGCCGGTCCGCGAGGTAGAGGTAGCCGTCCTCGTCCATCCACCCGAGGTCACCGAGCGACTCCCAGCCGCCCTCGCGTGCCCGCGCGGTCGCACCGACGTACTTGTAGGTCGGTCCGGCGTCGGACTTCATCCAGACCTCGCCGACCTCGCCCGCGGGAAGCGCGTTGCCTTCGGCGTCGCAGATCTGCATCCGGCCGATCAGCGGCTTGCCGACCGAACCCCGGTGCTCCAACCATTCGACGCCGTTGATGAAGGTCGCCGCCTGCGCCTCGGTACCGGCATAGAGCTCCATGATCTTCTCCGGCCCGAGCCAGTCGATCCAGGTCTGCTTGAGGTACGGCGGGCAGGGCGCCGCCATGTGCATGACGGTGTGCAGGCTGTCGACGGCGTAGCGGTTCCGCACGTCGTCGGGAAGCTTCGAGATCCGCGACATCATCGTCGGGACCAGGTAGACCCACCCGACAGCGTGGTCCTGGATCCGCCGCAGCGTGTTCTCCGCGTCGAACCGTCCCGGCAGCACGACGTGCCCGCCCATCACCAGCGACGCCGTCGAAGTCAGGAAGGGTCCGTTGTGGTGCATCGGCGCGGTGATGAGTGAGGTGTCCTCGGACTGGATGCGCATCACCGCGCCCAGGAGGACGAGACCGTCGGCTTCGGCGGGATTGGTGGCGACGATCAGCTTCGGGCGTCCGGTCGAGCCGCCCGACATGGGTGCCTTGAGGTTGGGTGAGGTGACGTCGGGGAGCGGATCCGGAGCCGGCATCGGCGGCTCCGGCAGCGTCATCATCGACGGCGCAAGCTCGCCGCCGTCGAAGCCGATGGCGATCGCCGGCCGGGCGAGCTCGAGCACCGCGTCGAGCTCGGCGCGGGGCATGTTGGCCGGGACCGGTTGCGGCGTCGCGCCGACGATCCAGGTCGCCACCATCGCGGTGATGAAGCTCGCGTCGCTGGGCAGGCCGATGGACACCAGGTCGCCGACCTCGACTCCCCGCGCCTTCAGCTCGTGTGCGAGAGCGTCGGCGCGGCCGAGCAGCTGCTGGCGGGACAGCGTGCCGTTGACGTCGGTGACCGCCGGGGCGTCGGGCTTTTCAGCCGCCAGCGCACGAAGCGCCGCGGGGATGGAAGGCATGTCTCAGGCTCCGAACATTTGACTAGGCGACGACGATCCCGCCGTCGCTGGTGATCACGTCACCGACGGTGAAGGCGCCCGCGCGCGAGGTCAGGAAGATGGTCAGGCCGGCGATGTCCTCGGGCGTCCCGACCCGTCCCCTGGGGACCCCCTTGCCGATGGCCGCCCAGTCGGTTCCCTCGACGTCGCCACCGGTGCCAACCCCGGTCGACAGCATCCACGTCGGGTACGGGCCCGGGGCGATCCCGTTGACGATGATGTTGCGCTTCACCAGCCGGCTGCCCATCTGCCGGGTCAGCGCGTGCAGCGCGGCTTTCGACGGGCCGTAGGACCAG
>CAYQZM010000302.1:0-12310 GCA_964421935.1 uncultured Rhizobium sp.
CGCGTCACCGGCCGTGGCGGTTCCGGCATCGTCGCCATCGGCATGGGCAAGAAGAACAGCGCCGTGATCGCCTCCTTCCCGGTCGAGGAATCCGACGATCTGATGCTGATCTCCGATGCCGGCCAGACCATCCGGGTGGCGGTATCCGGTATTTCCATTCAGGGCCGCGCGGCGCAGGGTGTCACCATCTTCCGGGTCGATGACGGCGAAAAGGTGGTGTCGGTGGAGCGCATCGCCGATGCCGGCGGCGGCGAATGAGCAAGCTGACCGGCCTTTATCCGGGCACCTTCGATCCCATTACGCTCGGGCACCTGGATATCATCAAGCGTGCCGTCAAGCTGGTGGACCATCTGGTGATCGGCGTCGCCACCAACGCGCCGAAGGACCCCGTCTTCACGCTCGAAGAACGGGTCAAGATGGTGAAGGCAGAGGCCGAAAAGGTCGCCGCCGGCCATGCCACCATCACGGTCACGCCCTTTTCGAGCCTCCTGGTCAAATTCGCTGCCGAGGTTGGCGCCCAGGTCATCATCCGCGGCCTGCGTGCCGTGTCGGACTTCGAATATGAATTCCAGATGGTGGCGATGAACCAGCGGCTTTCCAGCGAGATCGAGACGGTCTTCCTGATGGCCGATCCGCGCCATCAGGCCATCTCCTCGCGCCTGGTCAAGGAAATCGCTGTTCTGGGCGGAGACATCAGCCCTTTCACCACGCCCGCTGTCGCAGAGGCACTCGTCAAACATTGTAAGGAAAAGAAAGCATGACCGATTATCTCGTCCTCGACCTCAAGGACGGTCCCGTGAAGATCAAGCTCCGGCCCGATCTGGCGCCGAACCATGTGGCGCGCATCAAGGAACTGGCCGGCAGCGGTTTTTATGACGGCGTGGTGTTTCACCGCGTCATCCCCGGCTTCATGGCCCAGAGCGGCGATCCCACCGGCACCGGCTCGGGCGGCTCGGACCTGCCGGACTTGAAGGCGGAATTCTCCAACGAGAAGCACAAGCGGGGCACGGTCTCGGCAGCGCGCACCCAGAATCCCGACAGCGCCAACAGCCAGTTCTATATCTGCTTCGACGACGCGCCCTGGCTGGATCGCCAGTACAGCGTCTGGGGCGAAGTGGTCGAAGGCATGGACAATGTCGACAAGATCAAGAAGGGCGGCGAGCACAATAACGGCGCCATTTCCGGCGCGCCCGACAAGATCCTGAAAGCGCGCATCGAAAGCGAATAAGCAAAGCGCAACAATTGGTGAGTGGCTTAGGTTCCGGGCCGCGGCCTAGAACCTTTGTCCTGTCGCATGCGGAGTTGTCGTGGCCGATCCCATTCCTTTCATTGATCTTCAGGCCCAGCGCCGCCGGTTGGGCGAGCCGCTGAACGCCGCCATCAAGGCGGCGGTAGAGGGTGGTCAATGGATTCTGGGGCCGCAGGTCGCCGCGTTCGAGAAGGACATCGCCCGATGGACCGGCGTCAAGCATGCCATCGGCTGCGCCAACGGCACCGACGCGCTGCTCTTGCTCCTGCGCGCGTGGGATGTCGGTCCGGGTGATGCCGTGTTCGTGCCCGCCTTCACCTTTGCCGCCTCAGCCGAAGTCGTGGCGCTGGCCGGCGCCGCACCGGTGTTCGTCGATGTGCTGGCCGACAGCTTCAACATGGATCCGGCGAGCCTGGAAAGCGCCATAGCCCTGGTGAAGAAAGACGGCAAGCTCACGCCCAAAGTCGTGATGCCGGTGGATCTGTTCGGTCAGCCGGCCGACTATCGTCTGCTGGAGCCCATCGTCCGCCGCGAGGGCCTCAAGCTGCTCTGCGATACGGCCCAGGGCTTTGGCGGATTGCTGGATGGCAAGCGGGCCGGTGCGATCGGCGATGCTGCCGCCACCAGCTTCTTTCCCGCCAAGCCGCTCGGTTGTTATGGCGATGGGGGCGCCTGTTTCACCAATGACGACGCCCTGAAGGACAAACTCTTGTCCCTGCGCATGCATGGCCAGGGCACTCACCGCTATGAGCATGTCGTGGTCGGGCTGAATTCGCGGCTCGACACCATCCAGGCCGCGATCCTGATCGAGAAGCTGAAGATCTTCGACGACGAGATCGAAAGGCGGAATGCCGTGGCCGGCCGCTACAACCAGGCCTTTGCGGCTTCCAACAGCCTCAAGCTGCCCTATGTCATCCCCGGCGCGGTCTCGACCTGGGCCCAGTATACAATCCAGGTTCCCGACCGGGCGGCCTTCCAGGCAACCCTGAAGGATAAGGGGGTTCCGACCGCGGTCTACTACCCCGTGCCGCTATCCCGCCAGCCGGCCTATCGAGCCTATCCGTCGGCTCCCACGCCCGTCAGCGAGGCTCTGAGCGGCCATGTGGTGAGCTTGCCGATGCATCCCTATCTGGAGCCGCCCATCCAGGACCGGGTCGTCCAGGCCGTTCTCGCAGCTGCGGGATAGAGTTTCGTCTTCCGCGTCATCCTGCCGCAGGTTATCCTCCCCAGTCTGGTAGAGGTGCACGGGTTGCCGTGACCGACGACCGCCCCGGCGGCCGCCAGGCCAAGGCGCCCCACAATGTCGGGAGATGCCGTATGGCGACCATCCGTAATCCCATTGAATGGAGCGGGGCCCAGTTCGTCTCCGCCGCACATGCCGCCCAGGCGGTGGGCCGCTCCGTGGACCATATGCTGGACACGGCGCATTCGCCGGCCCCGGCGATCCGCAAGATCAGCACATCTGACATTTGGCAATCGCTGCGCCAGGGTTTCTTCGACTTTGAGGCCTATCGCAGTGACGTGCTTTTCCTCTGCGCCACCTATGCCGTCATCGGGCTGGTGCTGGCGCGGATCGCGTTCGGATCCGACCTGTTGCCGCTGCTGTTCCCGCTGGCCTCGGGTTTCGCCATTCTCGGGCCGCTGGCTGCGGTCGGCCTTTACGAGATGAGCCGGCGGCGCGAACAGGGCGCGGAGGTCGGCTGGTCGAACGCCTTCGATGTGATCAAGGCGCCGGCGATCGGTGGTATCGCCGCCATGGGCGCGATCCTGATCGCGACCTTCCTGCTTTGGCTGGGGGCGGCCTGGATCATCTATCAGTCCACTTTGGCGCCCACCCTGCCGCACGCGCCCAGCCTGTCGGTGTTCGCGCGCGCCGTACTCTTCACCCCGCCCGGACAGGAGATGATCCTGATGGGCATGAGCGTGGGCTTTGTCTTCGCGCTGGTCGCCATGATGATCAGCGTGGTGTCCTTCCCGCTGCTGCTGGACCGTGACACGGGCCTGGATACCGCCATCGGCACGTCGGTGCGGGCGGTGCTGGCCAATCCCGTGCCGATGGCGCTCTGGGGTCTGGTGGTGGCGGCCGGGCTTCTGGCCGGCACTGTGCTGGCCTTTGTCGGCCTAGTGGTGGTGGTCCCGGTGTTGGGCCACGCGACATGGCATCTTTATCGCAGATTGATCGCGTAACGGAAAGCCAGGCAGCGGCAGGCTCTCTTCGCTAGACCAGTCCGAAGGAGCGAGCCCACATATACAGACAAAGACCGATGACGATGGCGGCTGCCTTGGCTGCGTCCTTCCAGCGGTCCCGGGGACTTATTGTGGATGTTGGGTCATTAGCCCAGGCCAACAACACCACTGCCACCACAACGCCCGCAACCACGATCGGCAACCAGTAGGCGACCTGATAATAGATGTGGCCCAATCTCTCACAACATACAATCAGGCCGATTAAGGGGATCACGACGTTCAGTATATAACCCAGTACGATCCATGGGATCGCACCCAATACGGCCGTGAAAAGCCCTTTCAATATCCAATGCGGCTCCGGTGGCATTTTGTGCGTACGGAATGACCCCAAGGCGCTGTCCATACCGCGGTTTATATTCGCTAGCAACGTAAGAGCAAGCGCCACCCGATAGATCGGCAAAAAGAGATCTGTTATCAGCTCGCCATGGATGTCAGCCTGTTCGATTTCGAATTGCCGGATGCCCTCATCGCGCTTCGGCCCGCCAGTCCGCGCGACACCGCGCGCATGCTGGTGGTGTATGCCGACGGGCGGCTCGAGCACAGACATGTCCGCGATCTGCCCGAGTATCTCGGGGCAGGGGATGTCCTGCTGCTGAACGACACCAAGGTGATCCCGGCGCGCCTGTTCGGCCAACGCTTGCGCCGAGCAGGTCCCGCCAAGATCGAAGTCCTGCTGCACCGGCGTCTTGGGCCTGACCGTTATTCCGTGCTGGCGCGGCCGGCGCGCAAACTAGCGGTCGGCGATGTGCTGCGTTTCGGCGACATGGAAGCCGAAGTGGCCGCGCGCGGCGAAAATGGCGGGGCGGAAATCCGCTTTGCCCTGTCAGGCGCAGCCCTGGATGCCGCCATCGCCGCTGAGGGCCAGATGCCGCTGCCGCCCTATATTGCCGGCAAGCGCAAGGCCGACGACAAGGACCGGGTGGACTATCAGACCCTGTTTGCCCGTGCCGAAGGATCGGTGGCCGCGCCCACCGCGGGCCTGCACTTCACGCCGGATTTGTTTGCGGCCCTGGACCGGAAGGATGTCGCGCGCGAGGCCGTCACCTTGCATGTCGGGCTGGGGACTTTTCTGCCGGTAACGGCAGACGACACCGCAAAGCATCGCATGCATGCCGAGCGCGCCGTGCTGGATGCCAGGACCGCCTCACGCCTCAACGCCGTGCATGGCCAGGGCGGCCGTATCGCGGCGGTTGGCAGCACGTCCTTGCGCACCCTGGAAAGCGCCGCCGGAGGGGATGGCGTGATCAGGCCCTTCGACGGCGACACTGATATCTTCATCACCCCCGGCTACAGGTTTCGCGCGGCCGATCTGATGCTGACCAACTTCCATCTGCCGCGATCGACCCTGTTCATGCTGGTGGCCGCCTTTATGGGGGTGGAGGTGATGCGGCGGGCCTATGGCGAGGCGATCGCGGCCGGATATCGTTTCTATTCCTATGGCGATGCCTGTCTGCTAATGCGCCGGCCATGAGCAGCTTCCGCTTCGAACTTCTGGCCCGCGATGGTGCGGCCCGCACCGGCGTGATCCACACTCCGCGTGGCGAAATCCGCACCCCGGCCTTCATGCCGGTCGGTACGGCCGCCACCGTCAAGGCCATGATGCCGGACAGCGTGCGCGAAACGGGCGCCGATATCCTTCTGGGCAATACCTACCACCTGATGCTGCGCCCAGGCGCCGAGCGCATCGCGCGCCTGGGCGGCCTGCACAAATTCATGGACTGGCAACGGCCGATCCTGACCGATAGCGGCGGCTTCCAGGTGATGTCGCTGTCGGCGTTGCGCAAGATCAGCGAGGACGGGGTCAAATTTCAGTCCCACATTGATGGCCATGCGGAATTTCTGTCGCCGGAACGTGCCATGGAAATCCAGCGGCTGCTGGGCAGCGACATCCAGATGGTGTTCGACGAATGTCCGGCGTTGCCGGCCACGCACGCGGCGATCGAGAAATCCATGGCGCTGTCCATGCGATGGGCCAAACGGTCCAAAGATGCCTTTGGCGAACAGACAGATGAAGAGAGGGCCGGAAAGGCCTGCTTCGGCATCGTGCAGGGCGGGACCTTTGCCGATCTGCGGGTGCGCTCGGCTGAAGCGCTGCAAGAGATCGGCTTCGACGGCTATGCCGTCGGCGGGCTGGCGGTGGGCGAGCCGCAGAGCGCCATGTTTGAAACCCTGGACGCGACCGTGCCGCATCTGCCCCAGGACCGGCCTCGCTATCTGATGGGCGTCGGCAAGCCTTCCGACATCGTGGGCGCCGTGCTGCGCGGCATCGACATGTTCGACTGTGTGCTGCCGACCCGTTCAGGCCGCAATGGCCAGGCTTTTACCTCCGAGGGGACGCTCAACCTTCGCAATGCGCGGTTCGCCGAGGACGCAGGGCCGCTGGACCCTGCCTGTGATTGTCCGGCCTGTGTTCGTTCCTCGCGGGCCTACCTGCACCATGTGGTTAAGGCCGGAGAGATTATCGCCGCGATGCTGCTGACCTGGCACAATCTGAAATTTTACCAGGATCTGATGCAGGAACTCCGCCAGGCGATTTTCGAATCGCGGGTGGAAGCTTTGGCGCTTCGTTACAAGGCCGGTGAAAACCCGACTAGCAAAGGCGAATCTTGTCCTTAACCTCTTGGTGCCGCATGGGGATTCGACGAGTCCGGCCCTGCAAAAAAGCGGCTGGCCAGGGGTGATTTTGCAGATGCGAGTTGTTAGGGTGCTTCGGGGAGCCCGAATGGACTGATGACGGTAGCCGCATCTTTTGATCAAGCACGCGCTTATCCCGTGCGCCTGGGAGGTGGCTCCTATTGGTCGCGCCTTTCCATCCTTTTGGGATTGATCACGGCGGACCTGGTCTGTTTCGCGATCGCAGATGAGTTGCTTCATATTTTTGCGCAGCCGCCGGCGTTGGCGCTGTTTCGTAATCGGACATTAGGCCAGCCTAACACCCTGATCGATCTGGTCATGATCATCGCCGTGGTGTTTGTGGGCGCGCGCTATCTGGTTGGTGACTATAGCCGGCGCCAGCTGTTCTGGGACGGTGCCCGCTCGACCAGCAAGGCGCTTCTGGTCAGCGGCGTGGTATACACGGCGGCTGTTTCGCTGCTGGCGCCGAGCGGCGCGCTGGCCAGTGCCTTGGTGTGGACCGCCATGTTGTTCGCGGTGCCGACGGCTCGCCAAGGCATGCGGCTGGTCCTGGGCAAGATCGGCATGTGGCATCTGCCCACCGCCATCATCGGCACCACGCCGATGGCGCAGGAAGTAGCTCCCGTGCTGGGCACACAACTGGCGCTGGGCCTGAAGGTGCGCTGGGTCGTGCCCGAGACCGCTGACACGCATCTCTCAGATGCCTTTTCGGGACTGACACCGCTGATCGTGCCGCATGACCAACTGGCGCCGGCGCTGGTGGCGGCCGGATGCCGGCAAGTCATTTTGGTGCCCGACGACCGCACCAATGCCAATCCCAACGATTTGATTGACCAGCTGGTCGGCGCCGACATCGCCGTGGCCATCGTGCCGTCACTGCGTCGGCTGCCGCTTTACGGTCTTTCGACCAATTATTTCTTTGGAAAGGATCTGCTTCTGCTGCAGGTCCGCAACAACCTGGCGCGTCTGCCCCAGCGGATCATCAAACGCAGCCTGGACCTGATCGGTGCCATGTTGCTGGCGATTGTTCTGGCGCCCGTGTTCGCGCTGTTCGCCTTCCTGATTTGGATAGAGGATCGCGGACCGGTGTTTTTCTGCCAGATGCGGGTGGGGCGGGGCGGCCGCGACTTCAACTGCTGGAAATTCCGCACCATGGTGGTGGACGCGGAGGACCAGATGGCGCGCTGGCACAAGGAAAATCCGGATCTGCTGGCGCAATATTGCGAATCCAATTTCAAGCTGCAGGACGATCCGCGGGTGACCAGGATCGGCGCCTGGATGCGTCGCAAAAGCCTGGACGAGCTGCCTCAGCTTCTGAACGTGCTTCTGGGCCAGATGAGTCTGGTGGGGCCCAGGCCTCTGCTGCGGCGGGAACTGGACGACTATGGCGCTGTTATCAGCCTTTACGAGCGCGTGCGTCCCGGTATCACCGGCCTGTGGCAGATCAGCGGTCGCAGCCACACGACCTTTGCCGAGCGCGTCTCCTATGACGAGTGGTACATCAAGAACTGGACCGTCTGGTACGATATGGTGATCGTCCTGCAGACGCTTTGGGTATTGATGCGTGGCGGAGATGCGTATTAGCGACTTCGCTGCTCGCTTTCCCTTCGTTCTTGCCGCGAAGGGACGAAGCCCCCAACACGACGCCAAAAAGGTGCAATATTCCCCGAATAGCCGGCCACGGGCTGCAGGCGGCAATGTCGCGCCATGCATGCCTAGCGCCCTGGAATATAGAGAAAATATGAGATTTGACTTATCGCTAAAGGACCCTATGTTCCCCCCGGCGAGCCCGTAGCTCAGTGGTAGAGCATCTGACTTTTAATCAGAGGGTCGATGGTTCGATACCATCCGGGCTCACCATTTTTCCAGGCACTTGGCTGACAACGCGCGGCGTGGATGCATCCCGTGTCCGCATCGGCACAATATGTTCTGTCGTTCGCTTTTGCTTTTTGCGACCTCTCGCGAGCGGAAAACCATCAGAAAAACAGATAACACGATCTATAGCGGCCACGTGCTGGTGCAGAGATTGGACCCTAAGGCGTGTTGCAGACCCCGTGTTCATCCGTTTGCGATGTGTTGCTTTGCATTTCCCACTTTTGTAGCCGTCCGTAAGCCCTCAAATCTGACGTCCGCATAGACAATTGAGCTTCGCTCACGAAGACGATAAATCGTCATGGGGATTATACGGATGTCACCAATCAAATGGGGCGGGCACATCCCTTAATCGCGGCTGTTTTTCATTATCCATCTATTGTTTTTCATCGGTGATAGTAGGAGCGGCATGTCACAGCGGAATGCGAAGCCCGGTGTCGGTAAAGCCGCACGGTTGGCCGTGGTTGGGTCAAAGCTATCCGGTACGCGCCAAACCCTCGGCACGATCGCTTTGGGACTCCTCCTGGTACTGTTCCTATTCGCACTACTTGGCTCTAAGGGAACGCACGATCCCCGTATTTTTGAGACCTGGCTGACAAATGCCGTAAATCTCGGGCTGAGAAATGGATTCATTGCAAATGGCGAAGACAACCCGCCGTTGGGAACCGCGATACTCTGGATCTTCCACTTTGGAACATATCCTTTCGGACTGAATGAGTTCTGGACTTTGAAGGTCGCTGTCTTTGCGGCGCTGCTTTCCACCAGTGTGCTGATCTTCTTGTGGAAGAAAAGCGAAGTCGGCGCATTGTTTATGGTGCCGTTGTTGGCCTTAAACAGCGTCGCACTTGGTTATCTGGATATACTGTTTGTGGCGACCCTAGTAGGCGCGCTCTGGGCGTTGCAAGCGCGCCGTTACGAGGTTTCATCCGCTCTCTTTGCTATTTCCGCTTTGACCAAGTGGCAGCCCCTGATCGTTCTTCCATTCGTTGCAATTTATCACTTGGTCGGTGAGCGTGACGAGCTGGCCGTTAAAAGGGCCGGTTTGAGAATTTGGCCGGGCATTTTGGTTTGCCTCGCGGTGGTGGCGGAATACGGTTGGGGGCCGCTGTACAGTGCGTTCGAAGCGGCAACCCATCAACAGTTTTTGAGTGGAGATGCGCTGAATTTCAATTGGCTTCTGACGTTCTATCTAGAGCGAGTTCATCCGGAGTGGCTAGGCGGATTGCACGGGAAGCTCACGTGGTTGATCTGGACCAACGATGCGCGCCTATTAGTTGTGCAGAAGGTGTTTTATGTGTTTTACGGTCTCACCCTTGGTCTCTTCGCCTTGCGGAAAAGAACCTTCAATGAATTGCTACTATATAGCGCGTGCGGTTTTATGTGCTATTTTACGTTCAATACCGGCACTCACGAAAACCACCTCGTCATCGCAGCGGTGTTGCTATTTTTATTGGCGCTGCATGATGCATCCTTTCGTATGCACGCGGCTTTTGTAGGTGTGATCTTAAACATCAATCTTCTTCTGTTTGTCGGGTACAGCGGCGAGACGACGCCTGGATTTGATAGGGCCGCCATGGGATTGGACATCACTGTTCCATTCGCGGTCCTGCATACGATTTATTTTTTTGTATTTTGGACGGTTTGCATGTTGCCCGGTGCAAATAGGGATGTAGGAATTTTTGCGCTTAATCTGCGAGATGGCTTCGGGCGGATGAAGAAATTTGTTGCTCTGAATTGTCTACGGGAAGGCGCAGATAAAAAGGACGGCTAGGTTCTGTACCCACAAAGGGATTCCGCTGAGGGTCGAAGAGTGATTCACTGACCCTTCCGGTTAGGGAGGGGTGGTGATGGCGCGGTTTGACCTGAGCGATAAGGAATGGGCGTTGATTGCGCCGTTGCTGCCGAACAAGCCGTGCGGGGTTGCGCGGGTCAGTGACCGGCGTGTTCTGAACGGCATCTTTTATGTGCTGCGGACCGGCTCGCTCTGGCGGGATCTGCCGGAACGCTACGGCCCCTACACCACGGTCTACAACCGCTACAACCGCTGGGCCAAGGCCGGCGTCTGGGTGGGGATTTTCGAGGCCCTGGCTGCGAAGTCACCCCATTCCATGGCCTTCATAGACAGTTCGATCATCCGTGCTCACCAGCACGCCGCGGGCGGTAAAAAAGGGGCGAAGATCACGCCATTGGCCGTTCTCGTGGCGGACTGAGCACCAAGATCAACGTCCTTGTCGATGAGAATGGCCTGCCGTTAAGGCTGATGCTGACGGCGGGCCAGGCCCATGATCTGCGGGCAGCTCCCCATCTGTTGGCAGGCCTTAGATGCCGCCACATCGTGGCCAACCGGGGCTATGACGCCGACGCGCTGCTGGAACTCATCAGGGCCAGCGGAGCAAAGGCCCACATCCCATCAACAAGCCAGCGGCTCGTCCAGCGCTCCGTCAACCGGCGCATCTATCGACAGCGCAACCTGGTCGAACGCTTCTTCTGCAAGCTCAAGCACTTCCGGCGTATCGCCACCCGCTTCGACAAGCTGGCGCGCAACTTCCTCGCCGCTATCGCACTCGTCTCAACCCGCATATGGACCCGCAATCATGAGTCCAGAACCTAGTTCCGTTTCCTCAGGAAAGACCGCTCAAGCGGATATGGTGGACAAGCGCCACCGCGCGAAATCCGGCGAGCGCTTCGATATATTTCCCACGTATTTGCAGCCAGTTTATTCGCTAGTACTCCGTGTTTAGCATGGAAGGCAGGCGCGGATGGATCACATGTCCGTATCGACACGAATATCTCCCTCGCTGTTGTCTTGCTTTTTGCGACCGCTCGCGAGCGGGCGCGGGCACCAAACTTGCGGCAGCTTTGCGGAGCGCATGAACATATTGCTGTCGGCGGGCGCCGCGATCGAGACAGATCCGTCAGGCGATCCCTATCAATTCCGCTGTTTCGGAAATTTCTCCAACATCGCGATAGACACAATCACCAATACTACCCCGGACAAGCCGAGCAATGCGAAATACGCACGGTGTCGCAGCCACATGGACTCACTGGCGAGGTCCAGGCTCTGGGTGACCGAAATTATGCTGAAGACCAGGATAAGCGCTGAGGTAAATGGACGAAGAAGAGATAGCAAGTTCTCTTTCGGTATCCTGCGCGCCAGAAAGAATGCAATCAGAAATGCACCTGCCGCCAGGACGAACGGGGCCGCCATTCCCTTTCGAGTCAAAAAGCCTTCGGGCAGCCAGCCAATTGCTTCAGAAAATGGGGCGATTGCGAATATTACCAACGAACTGTAAGCACAAAGCACCATGGCGCCGATCGCGATTCTCCGACGCGTTATCGGGTCTTGCATTTGCGAATTACCTCCGCGGGATGATCGAGCGGTATCGGCCGGAGACAAAGTTGCCTCTTTTTACCGGAAGAGATAGCATAATATTGTAGCAGGAATGAATCGAACAGTTCGTATGACACGTGGGCGCGGCTTCGCTTGTTTGTTTATAATATTGACCGCGACAGCTATTTTTTTTAGCCGCCACTTGTTTATCGAAAAGACTCCGGGTTGGGCGGATTTCCCCGATATCCGGATTTATCAGGTCGTCGGCAAGGCCGTCCTCGCGGGTGTAAATCCCTACGACTATTCCGATCATGTCGAAACGCGCCGTCAGTTGCGTTTGGGGATGGCGCTTTCGCCGACGGATTTCGTGACTGTCAGCCAGGACACATGGAATCACTATCTGTCGGACAATCTGCCCGGTTCGACAGCCCTTTATGCCCTGCTGGAGAAGATCGCGAACGGGTCGCGCCGAACCTGGCGGGAGCTCTTTATTGCCGGAGATATTGCCATTCTCCTGGGGCTGTGGGCCCTGCTGGAGACTCTGAAGGGCGGTATTTTGGATGCCAGGCGCCAGGCTGCCGTCATATGCCTCGCGGTCTTCTATCCCATTCTGAGCATGTCCATTCCCTTCGTGTCCGAGGACAAACAGATCCAGACGGCGCTGTTGTTATTTGGAGCTGCGCTCCTGCTCAATCCGGATCGGAGATCGACCCTAAAAGATCTGTTTGTCGGCTTTGTATTGTCGTTCGGTGTCATCTTCAAGCTCTTCGGCATCATCTTATTTCCGCTGTGGCTGTCGAAGGCCCGGGAACGGCCTCTCTCCTTCACGGTCTGGACCATCGTCGGCGGTTGCATGCCGCTCCTTCTTGCCTATTGGGCATTTGGCGCGGGCCCGGTGACGGCCATATTGCAGCGCGGCGTACGTGCGAGTGCCGGACTTGCCTCGTCCTCGACAGGATCGCCCTGGCGGCTGCTAC
>CAYQZM010000303.1:0-17165 GCA_964421935.1 uncultured Rhizobium sp.
CCGGACGGATGTGAACGATCCTCAGAACACCAACAACGCCAGATATATGGCGGCGCAAGACGCGGTCATCGCGCCGGCCGGAACCACGATCAATGGCGTGAATGTTGGCGGCACGATCCAGTGCTGGGACGTGACGCAGCCGCAATTCGCTTCCCTTTATCCGGGTTGCGTGCCGATGAACGTGTTCAATCCGTCCCAAGGCATTACCCAGGCGGCCTGGAATTATGTGAAACAGGACACGCAGTGGATCCTGACCCAGGAGCTGGACAATGTCGGCGGCAGCATTTCCGGTGGTCTTGGCTTCGGGCTGCCGGCCGGCGAAATCACCGGCGCGCTGTCGGCGGAAATGCGCTGGCGGACTTATGACCTGCAGAGCAATGCGAATCCGACCGACTTCGTCAATTGCACGGGCTTGCGCATGTGCACGCAAAATGGCGGCGCGGCGCCCTCGCTCTATACCCAGAACACCAATGCGCCTGTCAGCGTGAACGACAATGTGTGGGAAACCGCGCTGGAGGTGAACGTGCCTCTACTCAAGGACGTTCCGCTGGCCCAGGACCTGAACGCCGACATCGCCGGCCGTTACACCGATTATTCCATCTCCGGCTCGGCCGAGACCTGGAAGATCGGCGTCAACGACCGCATCAACGATACGTTCCGCCTGCGGGGCACCATGTCGTTCGATATTCGCGCGCCCAACCTGAACGACCTGTTCGCGCCGACCTCGATCACCTCGACCGGTTTCAACGATCTGTTGACCAACTTCAACAGCGGCACCCAGCTTGTCACCAAGGGCAACGCTGGTCTGACGCCGGAAGTCGCTCATACCTATACGCTGGGCTTGGTGGTGACCCCGGATGTCATTCCCGGCTTGACCGCCTCGCTGGACTATTACGTGACCCATATGTCCAACGCGATCACCAACATCAGCTACCAGCAGACGACGGTGCAGAATCTCTGCATCACCAGCGCGCCGAGCTATGGTTCGCCTTATTGTCTGCTCGCCACCCGGCCGGTCGCGCCTGGCCAGCCCGGCTATGCCGCGCAGGGCTCGTCGAACTTTCCGACCCAGATCCTGAGCTCGCCTCTCAACAGTGCCAACATCCAGATGGAAGGCTGGAACTTCGAAGCCGACTACTCTTTTGACTGGGCCGATGTTTGGAGCGCCATCCCCGGATCGGTGACCTTGCGGCATCTGACCACCTATCAGCCGGTGCTGGAGACCCAGAATCTTCCCGGCACGCCCTATAGCTGGACCTCGCAGCCCAAGGTCCGCATGACCAGCATGATAAGCTATACGGTGGGCGATTGGGGCCTGGATATTCAGAACCAGTGGCTGTCGGGCGTGAAGAAGGCCACCGGCTTCGTCAACCAGGTCTATCTGGCGCCCCGTATTTCCAGCTACGACGCGATGGACGTCACCATCGACCGCCGCTTCGACATGTGGGGTGGGTCGTCGTCGCTTTATTTCACCGTTCAGAATATCGGCAATACGCGGGCGCCGCTGGCGCCGAGCAACGCCTCCAATCCGGGCCTGTTCTATCCCGTACCTGGTTCTACCGGTCCCGGCTTTGGTTACAACGACATGGGCCGGTATTTCACCATCGGTCTGAAGGGCAACTTCTAGGACCCGCGATACCTGTTTTTCCTGGACCGGCGCCGCCAAAGCGGCGCCCGTTTTCTTTTTCGACCGCCGCGCCGGCGCAAACGATGCTAGCGCACCGGCACCACGTCGAAGGCAATGGTGGTGCGCGCCGCCTTGTCGTGGAAGGGCACGGTGCCGTGCCATGTGTAGGAGGGAAACAACACCAGCCTTCCGGGGGCGGGTTGGATGGCGCGGCGGACAGGGCTGTTCAGGACGACGTCAAAAGCGGGCTCGCCGAACTTGATCCAACCTTGTCTTGCCGTTTCGTCCTGCACCGCCTCCGGCACAGCCACGTAATAACAGGAGCTGATCCAGCCATCAGGATGGTAATGGTTGACATGAAAGCCGCTGTCGCGCAGCCGGGACGACCAGGAGCCGGCATAGCGGAAGTCCCGGCCACGCCGCGACAGAAAGGGGTGCGATATGTCTTCGTCCAACTCGGCGATATAACGCGCCACCGCTTCGTCGATCCGCGCTTTCAGCCTGGTCACCAGGGGCAAACCGGCGGGGAACAAATGGCCGGGGGTCTGGGTGCCGCCGCGCAGGCTCTGGTCGATGAATTCCCGGCTTTTGGGATGAAGCCCGTCCAGCGTCGCATTCAATTCGGCGTTGAAATCCGCCATATCTGAAAAGCCCTCGGGCGGTTCGAGGTCGAAGCTTCGTACCAGGCTGTCATAACGGTTCAGCGCCTCGTCCCGCCCGTCTCCCATCATGCGCGAGGCGATGCTCAGCATCGCCAGGCAAGGGCCGCTGCCTGGGGTTTGCGCCAGCCCCTGTTCGCACAGCCAGGCCGCCTTCTGCGGATCGTTGCCCAGAAGCGCGGGCTCTGCGGCAAGACTGAATAGCCTCGCATCGTCGCGGTGACGCGCCAGCACGGATTCGAACAGGGCCAGCGCCTCGCCGTGGCATCCCATGCTGGTCATCACCTGGGCGGCGCCGATGGCGGCGAGCCGGTCGCTGGGATCGCGCGCCTTCAGGCTCTCATAGATGGCATGCGCTTCGGCATGACGGTTTTCCCGGGCCAGAAGGAACGCCTTTCCCAGCAGAAGTTCGCGGCTGGGCGGCGCCCGATCAAAGGATTTCAGGAACGCGTCCTTGCGGTCCAGCTGATACAGCAGTGCGTTATAGTCCAGGTGCAGGGCAGGGTCCGCCGGCGTGCGGGCAATCTCCTCTTCGAAGAGAGCCAAAGCCTCGTCAAACCGGTTCAGGTTCTGGAGTGCTTCGGCGCGATGGCGTACCAGGCCGGGAAGGGCTGCATCGCTGGCTTCGGCGCTGTCCAGCGCCGTCAACGCCTCGGCGTCCTTGCGCTGCCGGCGCAGCGCTTGCGCCAGCTGCAAATACAATTGCGCCTTGAGGCGCTTGTCCGCCGTGATGTCCAGTCCCCGGCGCGCCGCGATTTCGGCTTCATCCGGACGGCCGGCGTCCACCAAAGTCGCGGCCAGAGCCAGATAGGCGTGGGCATTCTCCGCGGACAGCCTCAACACCCGGCGAAAATTTTTCTCCGCGTCCTCCAGCCTTGCTGTCCGGTGCAGCAGCGCCCCCAATTCGAAAAGCGCCGGCACAAAATCGGGCTTGTTCTTCAACGCCGCGCGCAGGGCCGTCTCTGCCTCTTCATTCCGGCCGAGGCGGGAGAGCGTGAGACCCAGATTGAACGCGAATGTGGTCTCGCGTGGGGCTGCCTTCACCGCCGAGTCAAACAAAGCGGCTGCTTCGGCCATGCGGCCTTGCGTCATCCGCAGGGTGCCCGCAATGTTCAGCAGGTCGGGACTGGCCGGCAGCTGCCGGTTGAAAAAGGGAGCCAACGCGATCTCGGCGGCCATCAGATTGCCGCCCTGCAGGGCGGTTGTCGCCGTGGCGAGGACCTGCTGAATGGCCGTGAAAGGCACGCGTGTGGTCATTCTTCCACCCTATAACAGCAGTCACGCCTTTCCCAGCCAATGCGCCTGGTCCAGTTGTGAAATGGCGCTCAGCGGAATTCCGGACCCGCCGCCCAGATCACCAGCGACTTGCGCACACCGCGCGTGATCGGTGTGACGCGATGAAGAGCGTTGGCGCGGAACGCCATCAAGGTGCCGCGCTCGCGCGCCGCGACGTCAACCGGATGGGCGGCGCGCACTTCCAGGTCGCAACCGTCGTACGAGGCCCCGTCGGACATTTGCAGACTCAGGGTTATCTTGCGCGGTTCCTGGCCGGGATCGTCCCGATAGCGCCCATAGTCGTTGTGCCAGTCGAAATAGCCGGCTTCTTCTTGGCGATAGACGGCATATTGGATGGTCGTGAGACCGGTGAGCTCAAAGTGAAAAAGATCGGCATTCAGCCGCAGCACGATCGCTTCCATCCGGAAGTACAGGTCTTCGGTCTGGGCATTGCGGTGGACCCAGGCAACCGCAGTCGTGCGGATGGCGCCATTGCCTGAGCCCGTGAGCCGCGCCGGCTCCAGCGGCAGGCCATCGCAATGGCGCTCCAGACCATCGATCTGTGCCGGCGTGAACAGACCGCGCCACGTCACGCTGCCGCCTTCCATCAATATTGGGGATTCGGCCATCTTGTTTGCCGTGTCGCGATGGGAACCATCGACTGAACTCTCGTCCAAGCCTAACGAGATCAGGCTCGCCCGTTCAACCAAGGCCCGCTGTTGCTGCGCATCGCGGGGTGCGCATCGTTTTCCCAATGCCCGCAGCGCGGAAATGACGCCTCGGGACGGGCTATGATGTGCTGGTCACGGTTATGGGGGGCGTCACCACCGGCTGATGCTCACCGCTTCCGGCTTGGGAGATAAGCACGGCCGCTGCCACCACAGCGATACCGCCGAACACGAGCCATTCCTTGTCACCCATCATTTGGGCCGTATGCACGCCAGCCGGCTTGCCCGGTGAAAGCGGCTCCGCCAACGCCACACCGGTAATCGAGAATGCGATAGCGGTAACAATCGCGCCAGTTTTTAGGCAGGCTTTACGCATGACCCCCTCGGATTGTCATTATTTTCATTGCCATGCTTGCGTGGCAGCGCTGCCAAGACAAGGGCAAAATCTGACACTTTGTCAATGCATCCAGGGGTTCCCAAAGCGGCGGATGACCATGGATTTGCGGAATTTAGCCGAAGGCTGCAGGCCGCGATGCCACCCAGCGTCAAGTCCGTCTGGCGGCTCTTGCGTTGAATGCAATGCTGATCCGCTCCTCTTCCGACTGGCTCATATTCACCCGATGCAACAGCCATGAAGGGAAAATCAGCAGATCGCCGGTCACCGGCGGGATCACCATGGCGTGGCCGGTGAAGGCGTTGAAGCTGCCGACTATGTCGCCCGAGATCGTGTAGGTGTGCGCGGCGATGGGAGTCTTCAATTCGAGCTCGCCCTTGTCCGCTCCGCCTTTCACATAATAGACGCCGGAAAACAGGCTGCCGGGATGGTCGTGGGAATAGTTGAAGTGACCCTTCTGATTGATGTTGATCCAGGCTTCCGTGATCACTTCGCGTGTGGATGGGCTGAACTCGAAGGCGCGATGCACATCGTCCAGCCTTTTCTGGATTTCCGCGAACAGCTCGGCCAGTTCCGGCGGGGCGGGATCGAGATTGTCGCTCTGCCAGCCGCCGCCATTGGAGATCACGCGCCCGACGCTCTTCTTCTTTCTTTCCAGACAGAATTTCTCGATCCTGTCATTGTTCAGCCTGAGAGAATCCACGGCCAGGAAATTGATGAAGATGGGCGTGATGTTGATCATCAATTTCTCCCCCGCATGAACTACCTGGTGGACTGTAAAAGCGCCCGATCCGAATACAAGCATCAGATGCCTGTTTTGCCTGCCGGTTTCTGGACCCAGAAGACATACATGCCGCCGAACAGACCTGGATGATCGGCCTCGAATGCCTCCCAGCAGGACAGGTCGGTGGCGGCCTGATCCTGCGGGAAGCGCTGGCGGTATGTGGCCAGCACCGCGTCGTCCAGATCGAAGCCGAGAAGGCGCAAATTTTGGCCCTGGATGAAACGGGCGATCTCGCCCAGATTCGTGTGCTGCTCCTGAACATGGAAAAGCAGGTCGCGGCAGCCGCTGAGGCTGAAAAAATCTTCCGATTCCAGAACAGAGGCGTAAGTATGTGGATCGCCGTTCTGGATCAGGTCCTGGCGAAAGCGGCGGATGGCCTCGGCGCTGTCACTCAATCCTTGTTCGGCAATATGCGCGCGCGCGGTCAGCACCGGTTGGCGCGCCGTCTCGCTATAAAGGCCCAACAGCATGAAGCCGCCCGGCCGCAGCAAAGACAGCAGCGCGCGCCAGCCGGCGAAAGGATCGGCCAGATGATGTAGGACGCCCACGCTTTCGATCAGATCGAACCGGCGTTCTGTTTCTTCCAGCTCAAGAATGTCTCCCTGGACGTAGGTGATCGAGAGGCCTAACTCCTCCGACTTGCGCCGGGCATAACCAAGGCTGGCCAGGCTGAGGTCGACTGCGAGTATCTCGGCGTCGCGGAATCTTCGCGCCATCGCGATGGAGCCTTGGCCGGTGCCGCAACCCGCGATCAATATATCCTTGCGCGCGCGTCCCACGGTCCGTTCGAAACGGGAATGCGGAAATTTGCTGCTCAGGAAATGTCCAATGGTGCTTGGCGTCTCCGGCATGGGGCGTACCCAGCGCGGATAAGGATTTTCCTGATATTGATTTTGCACCTTGCGCGAGACTGGATTTTCGATTCCGGTCAGGCGCGGGATATCCGCCCGCAGGCGCTGCTCCTGGAGCGGCTCGCGCAGCTGTTGGGTCAACACCGCTTCTACCGGCGCCGGCCATGACAGGTCCAGGAATTTTTCCGCATGGACCAGGCTGTGAAGGGGGACATAAGCCGCGACCAGCAGAAGCTGCATAGGCCCTATGTCCGTCGTCTGCGCCAGCACGCGCACCGTCGCAAGTTCGTCTTTGCCAGGCGGAAAGACATAGTCATTGATGAAGCATTGCTGCGCCAACGCGGCGGCAAAAGTCAGCGCTCGCGTCTCGGTGCTCTTCGCCAGCTCCCGAAGCATGGCGCCGCGAAGCAGAGTCAGAAAGCGTTCCAGGGCGATGTCGGTGTTAGGCGCTGAGGTCAGAAGCGCGAGGAGAAGCGGATCGTCTGCCAGCGGCGTGAACCCCGCATCTCCCAGCAACTGGGCGAGGGAAAGCTGACCTCCGCCATCGAGCGGCCGTGCCGCTTCGGCGGTCATCACCAGCGGGCCGATGACAGGGTCGGACCGGATTAGCCTGGCGGCGGCGCTGGCGAGCGCACCGGGCTTGCCCCAGGGTTCGGTGAGGGCCCGCACCATGAGGCCGCGCATGCCGGCATCGCCGCCACAAGTAAAGCGCCGCGCCAGTTCGACAAACAGTTTCCCGGCCCTGGGCGTTTCCTGGATCGCCAGCGAACGGCGGATCATCTCCGCGGCGCCGGCGCCATCGCTCCGCGCCAGTCGCACCGATGCGAGATGATTGAGAATATCGGGATCCCGAGGCCGGGCGGCCAAGGCGTGGGCGTAAAGCATTTCTGCTTCTCCCAGCGCACCGTCCTCCATCCGCGCAATCCCCAGGTTGATCAACGTTTCGGGGTGATCCGGGTCGATCGCCAGCACTGCCTGGTAACTGGCCAGGGCTTCGTCGTGGTGGCCCAGTTGCCACAGGGTCAGACCCAGGCCACAGAGAGCGGCTGTTTCGCGTGGTGCCAGGGTAAGGGCGTGACGGTAGCTGCGTTCGGCTTCGTGCAGATCATCCTTGTCGCGATAGAGATTGCCCAGGTTGACGAAGGCACTGGAAAAGTCGGGCTGAAGCGCAGTGGCTTTGCGAAAACTCGCTTCGGCATCGTCCCACCGTCCCATGCATCTTTGCACATGGCCCAGATTGTTGTGCGCCGTTGCGTTGTTGGGTTGGAGAACGAGGGCGCGGCGGAACGCGGCCACTGCATTTTCTGGTCTGTCCAGAGCCGCCAGCGCGTTGCCCATATTATTGTAGGTGCCGGGATCGTCCGGGTTCAAAGCCAGAGCCCGGTGATAACCGGCCACCGCACCCTCCATGTCGCCCAGGGACTGCAGGGCGAGAGCATGATGGGAATGATAGGGCGCCTGGCCGTGGTCGATGGCAATGGCCTTGGCGATAAGCTCCTTGGCGGTTTGAGCCTGGCCTTGTTGCAAGGCAATCATGCCCAGCAGGTGCAACGCATCCGCGCTATTCGGATGGATGGTCAAGACCTTGCGGTAGAGAGCGGCAGCCTGTTCCAGCTGTCCGGCCTGGTGCAGCCGTACCGCCTCGGTGAGCAAGCTTCGACTATCAAGGCCGGCCAAGCTTGTGCCTTTCCTGGTCAACTGCTTCGAATATGTTCTGCACCGCAGCACGTCGACGGCGCGATACTGGCGAACCTTGTTGCGGCGGAAGCACTCTCCGGTGCAGATCGCCTTGCATATATTGACTTTGTTTAATCACACGCCAAGAGTACTTCAGTATTGAGCGCGCGCTGTCTCTATCGCTCTTCGGGGGAATAACAGAACAACAAAACAGCAGAACTTAGGGGGAATGCATGAATAACCTTGTGCAGAAGCTTATGCTTGGCTGCTCGGCAACAGCCATGTTCACCCTGTTCAGTCCTGGCGCGCAGGCACAGCAACCGGCTCCCGCCGAAAATAACGTGGAATCGGTCGTGGTCAGCGGCTCTCGCATCACGATCAGTGGTTACGAGGCTCCTACACCTGTAACGGTGGTAGATCTGGAAAAGCTGGACAGCAACGCCTACGCCAACATCACTGACGATGTGCGCCAGCTCCCCCAGGTCTATGCCCCTCCCGCTTCCTTCGGTGTCTCGCAAGGCGCAGCCTCGCCGGGCACAGCGGGCGCGAACCTGCTGAACCTGCGCAATCTCGGCATCAACCGCACCCTGGTCCTGTTCGACGGCCAGCGTGTGGTGAATTCCAACCTGACCGGTGGCGTGGACATCACGACTCTGCCCAGCGCCGTCGTCCAGCGCGTGGACGTGGTAACAGGCGGCGCCTCCGCTGCCTGGGGTTCCGACGCGGTTGCCGGCGTGGTCAATTTCGTGATCGACAAGACATTTACCGGCTTCAAGGGCCGGATCCAGGGCGGCGATACCTCGAGCGGGGTACGCTCTCTTTCCGGCAACGCCTTCTGGGGCGCGAACTTCGACGGGGACCGCGGGCATATCGAGTTTGCGGCTGAGTACAACTATCGTCCCGATACAGCCCTGCTGATCGAACAGAAATGGTATCGCGGCACCTATCTGGTCTCGAACCCGGCCTTCACCGCCGCCACCGCAGGCCCCAATAACACCCAGTTTGTTCTCGCCGACCATGTCGGCCTGGCGAATTCGACCATCGGCGGCTTGATCACCGCGAGCCCGGCCGGCACCGGCACGGTCGGCGTGGGCGGTGTCACCGCGCTGGCGCCCGCCAATGCCTTGCGCGGCATCCGCTTTGTCGGCGGCGGTCAGGTGCAGCAGGTGGATTTCGGCAACCTCACGGGCACTGCGCTTTCCAATGGCGGCAGCCTGACCGACCGCGACGGCGAAGCACCGTGGCAGACCCTGGGCAATCCCAACACCACCTATGCCGTGTTCGCGGATGGGTCTTACAAGCTGACCGATACGATCAAGGCCTCCATACAGGTGAACTACGGTTATTTCACCGGCAAGGGCGATGCCCAGTCGAACCAGAACACCGCCCTGACGATCAAGGCGGACAACGCCTTCCTCCCGCCCTCCGTCTCTGCTGCCATGGTCGCCGGCGGTATACCGTCCTTCACCATGGGCACCTTGAACGCCAACAATTTCAACAACAATATCGTCAACAAGGATAATTACACCACCATGGCCGCCGGCGCGCTGGCGCCGGCCACGACCTACAATCGCCGCCAGTTGATGCGTGCCGTCTTCACCCTGGACGGTACGCTGGGCGACGACTGGCTTTGGAACACATACTACTCTCATTCCCAGACGCGCTTCTGGGTGCGCACCAACGGCGTGGCGGTCCTCGCCAACATGCAAGCGGCTCAGGACGCGGTCGTCGTCACCGCTGCCAATCGCGGTACCTCCAATTTTGCCCTGGGCAGCGTGGTCTGCCGCTCCTCACTGCCGGGCCAGCCACCCTTCGTGGTCGGCAAAGTGACGGCGGCGCCAGGTTGCGTGCCCCTGGATCCGATCGGCGAGGGGGTGGCCAGCGCGGCCGGCATCCGCTATGCGACCGGCAACAACCAGGACTTCGAGAACATGACCATGAACATGGACGTGTTCGAGGCGTCCATGCAAGGCAAGCTGCCCTGGGGCCTGCCCGCCGGTGATATCGCCGTCTCGTTCGGCTTTCATTACCGCAAGGAAGACGGCAGGAACCGCGGCACCACGACGGGCGATCAGGGCGGCTATGCGGTGGCCAATTACGCCAACTTCCCCGCGGCGAACATCAATGTCCGGGAGGGCTTCCTGGAAATCAACGCCCCGGTGCTGAAGGACAATTTCGTGCAGTCCTTGGACCTCAACGCCGCAGGCCGCATGACGGACTATTCCACTTCCGGCCTGGTCGAGACCTGGAAGCTGGGCGCAATCAGCCAACTCAATGACGACATCAGGCTGCGCGCTTCCTGGTCGGTGGATATTCGCGCCCCAACGGTCCAGGACCTGTTCGCGCCGGCCAACGTCAATACCGGCAGCACCATCGACCCCAGGACCGGCAAGCAGGTGTCCATCATCAACAATGTGCTGGGCAATCCCACCCTGGCGCCCGAGGTCGCACGCACTATCACGGGTGGCGTCATCCTGACGCCGACATTTCTCCCCGGAACCAGCTTCTCGGTGGACTGGTACAACATCAGCATGACGGGCCAGATCAACACCGTCAGCCAGAACCTGATCCTCAGCACCTGCACGGCGAACATCAACGATCCGCTGTGCTCGGCACTGGTCTTCGGCGGGGCGGGCGGGGCGCTGAGCATCATCAACCGCGTTCCGATCAATATCAACGCGATCCGGACTTCGGGCATGGACATTTCGGCCAGCTACAGCACGGAATTGTGGGGCGGGGAGTGGAGCACCAACCTGGGCGCCAACTATACGGACGAGATCACCATCGCTTCGCCCGGCTCGCCCATCGATGACTATGCGGGTGTGCTGGGCGCCGGCGCCCCGCCGCAAACCGCGGGCGCGCCGAAATGGAAGGCCACGCTCTCCTCGACCTACAAGACCGGCCCATACTCCGTCACGGCCCAGGTGCGCTGGTTGGGTAGCGCCATTCTCAACAACACGTGGAACACCGGCAATATGGCGACCATGGCGAGCCGATGGACGGTCCCGGACAGCGTCTTCAACGTCGATCCGACCGCTTATCTGGACATGCGCGCGTCCTATGACGTGACCGACACGCTGCAGATTTATACCGCGATCGACAACATTTTGGATATCCCGCCGCAGATGAAGCCGGGCACGCAGGACGGCGTCCAGTCGAACGGCGGTCCCATCCACTCGGTCACGGCCTACGACCTGCTGGGTCGGGAAATCCGCCTGGGTGTCCGCGTCAGCATGTAGAGGCGTCAAGTACCGGCTATGAGAACCGCAATATCTGTGTGACCCTGCCGTCATGACTGACGGCCTGGACATACGCCGCCTGCTGGCGCCGCTTGGTGCGGAACGGTTCTTCGCCGAGCACTGGCAGACGCGCATGGCGCTGCTGCCCCTGGCGGCGGACGATCTGGCCTTCATCCACCAGATCATCGGTCCGCTTGATCCGGCGCGGCTGGCGGGTTTGGCGCGGGAAGGGTCTCAGGCCTGGCTGGCCAATGAGTTCGTGACGCACAGCGTCTTTCCGATTAATCCCACGAACGCGACGCAATTTCAGGCCATCGGCGCCACGCTTTACTTCGTCAATGTCCCATTGCCGGCGCTGACCGACGCCCTGGCCGATTTTCTCGGTGCGCCACACCGTAAGGTGATCGCCAGCCTGTTCTTCACGCCTGCTGGGGGCGGGGCGGTGCCGCATTTCGACAAGAACGAGAATTTCACCATCCAGCTCACAGGCGCCAAGCGCTGGCAGGTGGGCGAGACGCCGATGGTGCCCGCCACGCCCGACAGCTACACGCTGGGTTCGACCGCCATCACGCCCGCGCTCACGCCCCTGCTGGCCAAGGCGCAGCGGCCGCCGGAACAGGCGGTGGAGCTCCAGCCCGGCACCTTGCTGTACGTGCCGCGCGGCACGGTGCATCACACCGGGGCGGGCGAACCGAGCTGGTCGCTCAATCTGTCCTATAGCCCGGCCATGTGGCTGGACCTGTTGTGGACGGGGCTGCAGGAGCGGTTGATCGCTTCGCCGCGGTGGCGCGGCATCGTCACCGGCGCGGGTGGCGGCGATCCCGCCGCGCGGGATGCCAACCGCCTGCCCGAATTGCTGGCGGAATTGCGCGAGGTTCTGGACGATCCCAAGGAAGTCGAGGCGCTCACCCGTACCTTCCTTGGCCGGATGGATGGGTGAGGCGATGCGGCTGCTGATGAAGGTCGTGCTTCCGCCCAATATCCCGGCCGCGCCGGATTTCGAAGCGCAGTGGCGTACACTGCTCAAACGCGTCGGCGCGCTGGCCCATTATCCGAAGGAGCAGGGGCGCCTGCAGTATGTGCTGCTCGACCCGGACCCAAGCCAGATCACACCGATTGCCGAAGCAGTGTTCCGGCAGGTGGGTGTGAAGCCGGAGTTCCTGCCGGAAATTGTGCCGCCGCCCTATTACGGCTGGAGAGGCTATTAGGTGAGAAGACAGGCCGCGGGTCTGGGCGGGAAACGGTTATGGCGGCCGCGCTCTTCGGGCTGTATGTTGCCTGCTGACGCGGGACGGCATCGGACTACGCATCCACTGCTCTTGCGGCTCTTGCCGCCCGCGATCGCACATGGGTGTTGGTTGCAGGCGATAGACGGGGGCTTGGATGGTCGTGCCAGATGACGAGACGCCAAACGCAAATACGAGTTTGGCCGAAGAGACCGGCTCCCCGGCAAGCATGACGTCGCGCCGCCGGGCTTTGGGGGTGATGGGGTCAAGCGTCGCGGCCGGCATGGCGGGCGCCACGATCCCTGCGCTTGGCGCGCCGGCACAAAGTGCGGCGCCGCTTCGCGAACCGTTGCCGCCGCCGGTCGAGGTACCGCGCGGAGATCTGGTGAATGTTCTGGAGTATGAAACCCAGGCACGTCTGGTGCTGGGACCGGCAAAAGTCGCCCCGATCTTGGGCAGCGACCGGACTGTCACTGATCGCATCACCTTGCGTCCGCGAATGAACATCCCCACGCGGGATCTGGATCTGACCAGCACATTGTTCGGCGATGAGCACTTCACGCCGATAATCGTCGGCCCGATCGCCGATCAGAAGCGCTTCCATCCGGACGGCGAAGTTGCAATGGCGCGCGGCGCCTCCGCGGCCAAGGCTGCGATGGTCATCAGCAGCGACAGCAGCGTGCCTTTGGCGACCATCGCTCAGGCCGCCACGACTCCGTTATGGCTGCAAGTCTATGCCAACAGTCCCAAGATGAAGGACGTGCTGGCCGGGGCGGGTGCGGCGAAGGCCAAGGCGGTGATCGTGACGGTCAACGCGGGCACGTCAGCCAACGGTCCCGCCACGCCGGCCTCGGCGGGCATCGATTGGGCCGTCGTGGATGCGGTCGTCAAGGACACATCTTTGCCCGTGATCGTGAAAGGCATCACGCGTCCGCAAGACGCGAAGGAGGCTGTCGCCCATGGTGCCAAGGGCGTGGTGGTCTCGAACTATCGCGGTGGCAGTGCCGTGGGGCTCCCGGGCACCTTGCTTCTCATATCGCCGGTGGTTGAGGCGGTCGGCGATCGGGTGCCCGTGCTGGTCGACGGCAGTTTCCGCCGGGGCACCGACATTCTCAAAGCCCTTGGCTTTGGCGCGAAAGGCGTGTTGATCGGCCGGCCCGTGATGTGGGGCCTGGCTGCCTACGGCGCCGACGGCGTGCAGGGCGTTGTCGAAATGCTGCAGACGGAGCTGGCGAGATACATGTGCATGTGTGGCCGTCCATCACTGGCGGCAGTCAGCTCCAGCCTGGTGCGTGTTCACGCGGCCCTTCCGGCGGTGAAGAGCAAGCATGCCTGATATCGGGCGATCCTGGCTCACAAGTCCTGCGCGGCGAACGGCATTGGTCCGTCTGACAGGATTCATGGCGGCTTCGCCCTTGGCCGCGGCCTGGGCGCAGCCCGACCCCAGGCCCCTGAGCCAGGTTCGCCGCGCGTTGAGCCTGGCGGAGATGCAGACGGCCTTCGACTTCGAGCCCGTCTTCTTCGGCAATGTGCCGATCAAGACATATGATTATACGGCGCATGGCGACGGGTCGGAGTTCACGCTCCGCCGCAATCGCCAGGCCTTCGACTGGGTCGATATCCTGCCATCACCTACCGCTGTTCCGGCGTCGCAGGTGGATCTTTCATCCGAGTTGCTCGGCGTGAAGATGAAATTCCCGATCATCGTTGGGCCGTCAACCGGTCAAGGCCAACTGCATCCGGATGGAGAGATCGGGATGTTCCGGGGCGCGACCGCAGCTTCGAACACCTTGATGATCATCGCCTCCGGCAGCACCATACCGGTGGCGAAGGTCGTCACCTCCGCGCCCGGCGGCACCTTGTGGGAGCAGTTTTACCCAACGGAGGATCTGGCCGTTACCCAGCGCGCGATGGATAACTATCAGTCTCTCGGCCTGATCAACATCATGGTCACCGTCGACCAGCAGGCGTCTTTTTACGAGCGTGACGAGCTGGACCGTCATTTTGGCGGGCGTGTCGGTGCGGTCGCTGGTGGCGGTGGTGGTGGTAACGCCGCTGCAGCCCGTGCCGCTACGGCCGCAGCAACGGCGGCTGCAGGCGGTCCAGCCGTCACAGGCTCGGTACGATACCGGGTCAGCGGCAGGCGCCTGTGGTACTCATGGCAATATATCGACGCGCTGCGGAAGATGGTCAAAGGCAAGCTGCTGGTGAAAGGAATTCTGGATCCCGAAGATGCCAGGCTGGCGATCGAGCACGGCGCGGATGGGATCACCGTGTCCAATCATGGCGGACGCTCGATGGATTATGGTCCCTCGACCCTGGAAGTCCTGCCGGAGATTGTGGCGGCCGTGAACGGCCGGATTCCCGTCCTATTCGACAGCGGCATCCGCCGTGGCGCCGACATCTTCAAGGCGCTGGCTTTGGGGGCCAACGCCGTCCAGATCGGACGTACGGCGCGGTGGGGCCTTGCGGCCTACGGCACCGCCGGCGCCCAGCGCGTGATCGAAATCTTGCAGACCGAGCTCGTTCAAGCGGCCGCCGCCGCCGGATGCGCCCGGCTGTCGGATATCAACAAGACCAGGGTCAAGACCCACTTTGTGTAGGGCGGGGAGCAAGCATGGCTGATATCGAGCGATCCTGGCTGACCAATCCCGCCCGGCGGGCGGCGATGGCCCGTTTGGCGGGGCTCATGGCGGCTTCGCCCGTTGCCACAGCCATGGCGCAGCCTGACCCCAGACCTCTCAGCGAGCATCACCGTTTCTTGAGCCTGGCGGAGATGCAGACTGCCTTCGATTTCGAGCCCGTCTTCTTTGGCAACGTGACCTTGCCGATCTATGATTATACCGCGCACGGCGACGGGTCGGAGTTCACGCTCCGGCGCAATCGCCAGGCCTATGACTGGGTCGACATCCTGCCATCACACGCCGCCATCCCGGCATCGCAAGTCGATCTGTCGTCCGAGCTGCTGGGCGTGAAGATGAAATTCCCGATCATCGTCGCGCCGACAGCGGCAATGGTGCCGTTGCACCCGGATGGAGAGATCGGAATGTTCAAGGCAGCGACGGCGGCTTCGAACACGCTGATGATCCTGAGCGTCAACACCAGCACACCGCATGCCAAGGTCGTACCGGCCGCACCTGGCGGCACCTTGTGGGCCCAGTTTTATCCGCTGGAGAACCTGGCCAACACCCAGAAGTCGATGGATACGTTCCAGAATGCCGGTTGTAATGGCATCATCGTCACCATCGATCAGCAGGCATCTTACTATGAACGCACGCAGCAGGACCGCAATCTCGGCGGCCGCGTTGGTGGTACCGTCGGCCGCGGCGCGGGCACCGGTGCAGCATCCACGGGTTCGTCACGGTACCGGATCAACGGCTTCCGCCTATGGTATACCTGGCAATATATCGACGAAGTGCGGAAGATGGTCAAAGGTCCGCTGCTGCTCAAAGGAATTCTGGAGCCGGAAGACGCCAGGCTGGCGATCGAGCACGGCGCGGATGCGATCATCGTGTCCAATCATGGCGGGCGCTCGATGGATTATGGTCCCTCGACCCTGGAAGTCCTGCCGGAGATCGTGGCGGCCGTGAATGGCCGGATTCCCGTCATATTCGACAGCGGCATCCGTCGCGGCGCCGACATCTTCAAGGCGCTCGCGCTGGGGGCGAATGCCGTCATGCTGGGACGGACGACGCGATGGGGCTTGGCTGCCTTCGGCACCGCCGGTGCGCAGCGCCTGATCGAGATCCTGCAGCATGAGCTGGTTCAGGTGGCTGCCGCGGCCGGATGTGCGAAGCTGCCGGATATCAACAAAGCCACGGTCAGGAGCCGCTTCGTATAAGCTCAAGGCCGGCTGTGCTGCCGGTGGTTGTCAGGCCATGGCCGGCGCAAGCGCCAGCATCAGGACGATGGCCGGCACGGCATAGGCATATTTGCGGTGGTGCAGCAGCGATACGACAGCGACGAAAAGGACCGCGGCGCCCAGAATGCCACCCCAGATGCGGGTCTGCGGGACAGCCAGAAACAGGGCGGTAAACCCCTGCAGGGCGCCCGCAACATAGTGGAAGCCGCGCGGGTAATCCCAACGCCGGTAAAGCCGCAACACAAAGTTCGGCCCCGCCAGGTTCAGCGCCGCGGCGAGTCCGAACAGCAGGGTGAGCAGCAATGCAAGATCGGAACCCAGATCGGACAACGTCATGTCAGACATGGTGGTGCACCTTTTCGGTATGGGTGACGCGCTTCTCCAGCGCGCGGAGCAGGACATAGAAGACGGGGGTGAGGAACAGCCCGAAGAACGTCACGCCCAGCATGCCGAAGAAGACGGCGATGCCCATGGCGTGACGCATCTCGGCGCCGGCACCGGAGGAAAGCACCAGCGGCACCACGCCCATGATGAAGGCGAAGCTGGTCATCAGGATGGGCCGCAGCCGCAGCCGGGCGGCATGAATCGCGGCCCGGATGGTTTCTTCGCCCTGGATTTCCAGCTCGCGGGCGAATTCCACGATCAGGATGGCGTTCTTGCAGGCCAGGCCGATCAGCACGAACAGGCCGATCTGGGTGAAGATGTTGTTGTCGCCACCCGTCAGCCACACGCCTGTGATGGCGGAGAACAGGCACATCGGCACAATCAGGATGATGGCGAGCGGCAGGAACAGGCTTTCATACTGGGCCGCCAGCACCAGGAACACCAAGAGCACGCAGATGGGGAACACCAGCAGCGCCGTGTCGCCCGACAGAATCTGCTGATAGGTGAGATCGGTCCATT
>CAYQZM010000304.1:0-31784 GCA_964421935.1 uncultured Rhizobium sp.
GGTGACGCAAAGGCGTTCCTTGCCCAATGGGACGAGGTGCAGCAATGCGTGCATGACCTTGTGAAGGATTTTGACGGCTCGATCAGCGCCGAGCATGGCATCGGCGCCATGAAAGTGGCGTCCCTGCCCCGCTACAAATCGCACGAGGAACTGGATGCGATGCGGGCGCTGAAGGCCGCGTTCGACCCGAAAAACATCCTCAATCCCGGCAAGACCGTGCCGCCGGTGCTGCGGCTTTAGGGCATCAAGACGTGGCCGGCTGCAAATCGTGCTGCGCTTTGATCAACGACTGCCCCAGCGCGATGAATCGCCGCTCAATCAGCATCTCGCTCAGGCGGGCGACGGCATAGGTGGCGACAATCGTGCCCCCCAGAAAAGTGAAAAAGGCGGCATCTTCCCAGCCCGCCGGTACGGACAAGGCATGGAGTGCCATCCGCGTAACCATCACGGCAAAGAAGGCGTGGAATACATACATGGAATAGGAGACACGGCCAATTGCCTCGACTATGCCGTAACGCACACTGGTTGAGCGCAAGATATTGAACAAGAATATGAACGACGCGGCCGACGATAGCGGCAACAACAGCATCCACCGCGCCTCCAGCATCCATAGCGCGGCCGCGCTGGTGATCACGAACAGCGGCACATCCCATTTGAGGTTGGGGGGCAGGCTGCCGGATTGCACCGCCATGAACAGCGTGATGCCCAGCAGGAAGACCGGGAGCTGGGTGAGCAGCGAGCAATACCAGAAATAAAAGGTCTCGTTTTCAATCCCGGCCGTCATCTTGAAGACCGTGGCGAAGGAGATGACGGACATCAACAGCACAGGCACAATCAGGACCCGCCAGCCCCAGGCCGAGACGGCTTTCCTGCAAACCGCGAACAACACCGGAAACAGGACATAGAACATCCATTCCGTGCTGATGGACCAGCCTCCCGGTACCGCGCCGCCGAATGCATCGGGCACCAGGCCATGGACGAACGCCAGGTTGGTCACGAGGCTCAGCGGCGATATATCTGAGAGCCATCCGGCGGTATATTGGGGCAGAAGAGCCGCAAGGGCCGCATAGAAGCCGATGCCAAGATAGTAGAGCGGCGCTATGCGAAAATAGCGCCGGATGAAAAAACTGCGGACGGGATGGGCCTCTTCCAAACGCATGGTCGCGGAGTTGCTCAGGGTAAAAGCCGACGCCACGAAGAACAGGAACACGCCTGTTTGGCCGTAAGACGCAAACAGCTTGATGGGCCTGGTCAGATGATGGAATGCCTGGGCCTGGTGGCAGGCTATGACCATCAGGATCGCCCAGCCCCGCATGCTGTCCACGTAGAGCAGCTTGTTGGGGCGCATGGCCAGGGGCCGATCTAGCGGACGACGCGCCCGTTCTCGATCACGATCACATGTGGATTGGGGTTGGCCGCCAAGGCCCAGATCAGGGCCAGCACCCAACCGATGCCGGTCCAGCCCAGGAAGAAGTTCAGGGCCGCCACCCCGAAGGCCGAAGGCGTGTGCCGGGCGATGGCCACGATGGTAGGCAGCCAGTACAGCACAAACCAGGCGAGCAGGAACGTCATCATGGACGGCGAACTCCAGGGCCGGACCGTAATATAGGGGCAAATCCGGCCGCTGCCAGTGCCCGTCTCCTCATGCTTCGACAGGCTCAGCATGAGGAAATTTGCTGAAATCCTCACCCTGAGCCTGTCGAAGGGTGAGGTTACCGCTGTGTTAGGCCGCTTCCGACAGGCTGGGCGCCTCGACGGGCACGGCGGCGCCCCGCGTCCGGTTGGAGCGGGCCGAGATGCGGGCGGTCACCATGGTCGAAAGATACGGCAGGCTCTGCACCCCCAGCATGACCATCCACAAAGTTACCGCCGGATCGAGGAAGCCGCGGTCAAAGCCCATGGAGATCATCCCGACCAGCAGCAGCGCAAGCAGCACGGCCTCTTGCCATACCACCCGCAGGACCTGACCGAAATCGGCGGGATCGGAGCATTTGGGCGTGCGCAGGAACGGCTTGTTGGAAGTGAGAAGTCCGCTCCACACCGCCTTGCCCACCGTATGGGTCAACGACAGGCCCGCGATGGAGGCGACGATGGCACCGCGCACGCCCGAGCCCACCTTGGGCGGATAGAGCAGCAAGGTCTTGATCAGCTTGGTGGCGAAGAGGGCCATGGCGGCGGCCGACAGCGCCGGCATGGGCACGTCCACATAGCTGGGCAGGACCCACATCAGAATGGTCCAGACAATGGCCATCAGGGTCACCAGCATGCCCAGCCCGTCACTGATCCAGGGCAGCCAGCCGGAGAGGAACTGGTAGCGCTGCGGCAGCGACAGGGCCGAACCGCCGGCGAAGATCGCCCTGGCATGGCGCTTGAGCATCTGCATGGCGCCATAGACCCAGCGATAGCGCTGGGTCATGAAGGCCTCCAGCGTGTCGGGCATCAGGCCCGAGCCCATGCTGTAGCGGACATAGGCGGCTTCATGGCCGGCCTCGAACAGCTTCAGGCCCAGCTCGGTGTCTTCGGTGATGCACCATTCGCTCCAGCCATCCACTTCTTCCAGCGCGTCCTTGCGGACGATGGTCATGGTGCCGTGCTGGATGATGGCGTTATGCTCGTTGCGCTCCACCATGCCGATATGGAAGAAGCCGCGATATTCCTCGTAGGCCATGGCCTTGAAGAGATTCTGGTGGGAGTCGCGGTAATCCTGCGGCCCCTGCACCAGGGCGATGCCCGGTGACGCAAAGTAAGGAATGACGCGGCGCAGCCAGAAAGGCTGGACCTGATAGTCGCTGTCGATCACCGCGATATAGGTCGCCGCCGGATCGGTCAGCGCCAGCGCCTTGTTCAGCGCACCACCCTTGAAGCCCTTGACGCCATCGAAATGGAAGAAACGGAAGTCGGAGCCCAGCTTGCGGCAATGCGCTTCGACCGGCGCCCAGGTTTCGGGATCGGGCGTGTTGTTGTCCAGGACGATGACTTCGAAATTGTCGTAGTCCAGACGCGCCAGCGCATCCAGTGTCTCGATCACCATCTGGGGTGGCTCATTATAGGTCGGCACATGGATGGAGACGCGCGGCGCGGTCTCGGGAATGCCGACGCGGATCACCCGCCGCTCCACCCGCCAAAGACTGGCGGCCATCTCGATGCCTTCGGTCAGGATCACGGCGCAGGCCAGCAGCACCAGAGGCGACATGGCGATCATCGCCACCACGTCGGTGGGATCGACATATTCCAGGGCGGTGGCATCGATCAGCGCGAGCAGGCCGGTGGAGACCAGCACGATCATCCCGCCCATCATCAGATAACCGGACTGGCGCATGCGCGGCATCCGGCCCAGCACCAGAAGGCCCAGAAGCAGGCTCAGCACCGCGGCCATCAGGGCGTAGGTGCGCCATTCCGGGAAGGTACGGATCAGTCCGGTGAAGGCGAATTTCGGCTTGCCGTCGGCATCGAACAGGCCCCAATAGCGGCCGGCCACCCCTTCATTGGCGTCCTTCCAGGGTTGGTCGAATGCCTCGAACAGGTAATAGTCCCAGCCCTTCTCCATCGCGAACTGCACAAAGGCACGCAGGAAATAGCCTTCATTGGCGGTGGAGGCCTCGGCGCGGCCGCGGGTCCGGCCCTCGGAAGGCCAGCCCGCCTCTCCGACAATGATCTGCTTGTCGGGAAATTCCGCCTGGACGTGATTGTAGAAACCTTCCGACGATTTCAGGGCGCCGCGGATATCCACATTCTCCCAATAGGGCAGGAGATGGACGAAGATCACATCCACATACTGGCCGATCTCCGGCGTCATCATCCAGGTGGACCAGGGCTCGGCGGTGGTGACCTTGATGCGGGCGGGCAGCGCCATCCGCACCCGGCGGATATAATCATTGAGCTGGTCGGGCGAGACGGTGCCGAAGGTCTGGGTCTCATTGCCCACGATCACCCGGTCGACGGTGCGCCGGTTGGCCAGCGCCGTCTTCACGCCCAGCGCAATCTGCTGCTCGTTCTTGTCCAGATCGGCGCTGATCCAGATGCCCATGGACACGGTCATGCCGTAGTGCCGGGCGATGTCGGGCACCTTGTCCATGCCGCCATCCACCGTATAGGTCCGGATATGGCTGGTGATCTTGGAAAGCTGGGCCAGATCGGCGGCAATCCGTTCCGGCGAGATCACCATGTTCTCGCGCATGGAATACATATGGCTGGGGTTGTAGGCGATGCCTCGCACCTGCCCGTCCCATTCCGGCGCCGTAACGGTGTAATCGCGGCTGGTCCAGAACAGCGCGCTGGCGCTGACCACCATGACCAGCGCCACGGCGATGCGCAGCCGTCCCCCGCCAAGGTGGCGCTGGCTCCAGACCCGGCTCAGGCGGCGCAGGAAACCCAAGCTATTGCTCTTCGTCCTTGTCACCGGGATCGGGGATGTAGCCCTTCTCGCCTCTCTTGGGCGCGGGCGTCGTCGTGATCAGCTTGAGATCGAAGATCAGGTCCTGGCTGGGCGGGATCAATTTCCCACCATCCGGCGAGCCGCGCTCGCCATAGCCCAGGCTGGGCGGGATCACCAGTTGCCAGTGATCGCCCTCGCGCATCAACTGCAGCGCCTCGACCCAGCCGCGGATCACGTCGCTGAGCTTCATGGTGGCAGGCAGGCCCGGCGAGGTGCCGTCGAAGATCACGCCGTTGATCAGCTTGCCGGTGTAATAGACCTTCACAGAGTCCGTCGGCTGGGGCCGCTTGCCATAGCCGTTCTGGATGATGCGGAACATCAGCCCGCTGGGGCGCACGATGACGCCCTTCTGCTTGGCATAATCCGCGAGGAATTTCTGATTGTTCTCGATGCTGAGGGGATCGCTGGTGGCCGCGGCGGTAGCCGCGGTACTGGCAGTCACGGCATTGGCGGCCACAGCGGGCAGCAAGCTCGACAGCATTACGCCGCCAAACGAGAAAATAGCGGTTCTACGCTTCATCTTCCGTCTCCGAAGGCCTTTCCGGCCAGGTACCCCGCCTGGCCCATATTCTAGCGCGCCCCGGCTCCCCAGCCCAAGGCGGGAAGTGCCGGGAACCTTGCGACCCTTTGCCGGCAGGCTGCCCGGCAGTCACGCGAATTTCAGGGCCAGATGGATCAGAACCGCAAGCCCGCAGCCCATGACCAGCAGGCCGCAGATCCGGTTGATGATCCGCATGACACTTTCGTCAACCTTGGCGTGAAACAGGCCGACCACAGTGGTCAGGGCCAGCCACCAGCCGGTCGAGCCGGCCACCACCCCGCCGACCACGAAGCTGGCGTCACTGAAACTGCCGGAATGGCCCGCCAGGCCGCCCAGGCCCGCGAACATGACGCCGAAGGACAAAAGGGTAACCGGATTGGTGATCGTCAGGACGAAGGTGGAGGCCATGGCCCGCATCAGGTTGGTACCCTCCCCGTTACCCTCTTCCACACAGCGGACCATCGGCGGGGCGATGAAGATCCGCCAGCCGAACCAGACCAGCAGCGCCCCGCCCAGAAGCTCGATGATGGTGGCATAGCCCTCGATCAGCTGGGCGATCCAGGTCAGGCCGAAACCGGTGATGGCAGCGAAGATGCCGTCGCCCAGGGCCGCGCCCAGGCCGGAGACAAAGCCGTTCAGCGGCCCAAAGGCGAAACTGCGCCGTATGCAGATCAGGTTCACCGGACCGATCGGCACCGCCGCAATCAGTCCCATCACCACCCCCGAAAGGATGAGATAGAGATAGGTCATGCCGGTTCCAGTGTGTCCACGAAGCGAAGCGGCGCGCCGCGGGCGGTGCCGGTCGCCGCGAAGTCGCGCATCACGACGGTGCCGCGCAGGATGGTGGCCACCGGCCAGCCCTTGGTCTTCATGCCGTCAAACGGCGTCCAGCCGCAGCGCGAGGCGATCCATTTGTTCTCGATGGTGCGGGTCAGGCCCAGATCGACGATGGTGAAATCGGCGTCATAGCCGCGGGCGATGCGGCCCTTGCCGGCGATGCCGAAGATGCGCTGCGGACCCGAGGCGGTGAGATCGATGAACCGTTCCAGGGTGAGATTGCCCTTGTTGACATGATCCAGAAGGATGGTGGCCAGGGTCTGCACGCCTGGCATGCCCGAAGGCGTATCCGGATAGGTCTTGTCTTTTTCCTCGCGGGTATGCGGCGCGTGGTCGGAGCCGATCACGTCGATCACCCCTTCGCGCACCGCCTGCCACAGGGCCAGACGATGGCTCTCGTCGCGGATGGGCGGATTCATCTGGGCGTAGGTGCCGATCCGCTCATAGCATTCCGGTGCCGAAAGCGTGAGATGCTGCGGCGTGGTCTCGGCGGTGGCGATGTCCTTGGCGTCGGCCAGCAGCGGAATCTCATCGCCGGTGGTGACATGCAGCACATGCAGGCGCCGGCCGGCCTGGCGCGCCAGCCGCAACACCCGCTCGGTGGACATGCGCGCCGATTCCGTGTCGCGCCAGACCGGATGGGTTTCGGGCTTGCCCCGTTCGGCCAGATGCTTTCGCGCGATCATGCGGTCTTCGTCTTCGGAATGGACCGCCACCCGGCGCGTGCCTGCCTTCAGCGCCGCCAGAATATCTTCGGGCTTCGCCAGCAGCAGCGTGCCGGTGGATGAGCCCAGAAAGGCCTTGATGCCGCAGACACCGGGCAACCTTTCCAGCTCCGCCAGGGCGCCGATATTCTGCGGCGTGGCGCCGGCATAGAAGGCGTGGTCGCAATACATCCGGCCCTTGGCGCGCGCGAGCTTGTCCTCGATGGCGGCGCGGGTGGTGGTGGGCGGATTGGTGTTCGGCATTTCGAACACCGCCGTCACTCCCCCCAGGATGGCGGCCAGGCTTCCCGTCTCCAGGTCTTCCTTGTGCGCATTGCCGGGTTCGCGGAAATGAACCTGAGTGTCCATGACACCGGGCAGCACATGCAGGCCCTTGGCCTCGAACACCTCTGCCGCCTTGGCGTCTGGAAAAGAGCCTATGGCGGCAATGCGTCCACCAATAACCCCGACGTCGGCGGGGGCAATGCCATTGGGGGTCGCGACCAGTCCGCCCCGGACCAGAAGATCGAAACTTTCCTTCATGGGATAAGGCAGTTAGCCCAGCCTCCCGCCCTTGGCAACCGCACGGTGGCCACTTAAGTGGAGGGCATGGAAGCCGCATTCCTGGACGATCGCGCCGTCATCGCCATTTCCGGCCCGGAAGCCCGGCCTTTCCTGCAGGGTTTGGTGACAAATGATGTCGCCGCGGGGCTGGCGCCAGGCAGCGGGCTGTACACCGCCTTGCTCTCACCCCAGGGCAAAATTCTGTTCGATTTCTTTGTGACCGAAGGCGATGGCGCCCTGCTTCTGGACGTGGCGCGGGATGGCGCCGACTCACTGCTCAAGAAATTGAAGATGTACAAACTGCGCGCCAAAGTGGAGATCGAGGCACGGCCACAGCTGGGAGTCTTTCTGAATCTCAAGGGCCATCCCGACAATCGCCCGACCCCTTATGTGGAGCGCGCGGTCAGTTTTGTCGATCCACGCTCGCCGGATCTGGGCATTCGCAGCATCGGGGCCATCGCCGAAATGCCCGCCAACCTGACCGGCCCGCGCGGCTACCATGAACAGCGCCTGAAGCTGAGCGTGCCGGAAGGCGATGATTTCGGCCATGAAAAGATATTCGCCCTGGATGCCGGCCTGGAAGAATTGAACGCCGTCTCCTTCACCAAGGGCTGCTATGTCGGCCAGGAGCTGACCTCGCGCATGAAGCATCGCGCTACGGCCAGGAAGCGCATCCTCGGCGTAGCGGCAGAAGCCATGCTGCCGATGGCGGGTACTCCGATCCGGCGGGGCGATGCGGACATTGGCGAATTGTTATCTTCCCACGGCCATCAGGGCTTCGCCTTGGTGCGGTTGGACCGTCTGGAAGAAGGCAGTGGCGACATTGTGGCCGGTGAGATTCCGGTGGCACTGACCAGGCCTGCATGGCTCGCCGGAGCATCGCCCGCGCGACCATGAAACGAGCGTCGGGCAGCGCCTAGCGCCTCGCCTGCGCGGCCGTTAAAAGAGCCGCATGGGGACTGAGAAAATCCGCTGCTGGTGGCCGGGCGAGGATCAGCTCTATCTCGCCTATCACGACAAGGAATGGGGCGTGCCTGAATATGATAGCCGGGCGCTCTATGAAAAACTGATCCTGGACGGATTCCAGGCCGGCCTTTCCTGGATCACGATCCTGCGCAAGCGGGAGAATTTCCGCAAAGCGTTCCACAATTTCGATCCGCACAAGATCGCCCGCTATGGCAGCCGCGATCTGGACCGGCTTCTGAAGAATGAAGGCATCATCCGCAGCCGTGCCAAGATCGAGGCCGCGGTCAAGGGCGCGCGGCTGTGGCTGGAGATCGAGGAAAAAGAACCCGGCGGCTTTCACGACCTGATCTGGAAACATGTGGGCGGCAGGCCGCAGGTCAATCACTTCAAGAGCCGCGACAAGGTGCCAGCCCAGACAGCGATGAGCGAGGCCCTGTCGAAGGACCTCAAGCAGCGCGGCTTCAATTTCTGCGGGCCGGTGATCTCTTACGCCTTCGCCCAGGCCGTCGGCATGGTCAATGACCATCTGACGACCTGCTTTCGCCATGAGGAATGCGCCCGGCTTGCCAAAAAGTGATCCTTGCCAGGAGATGATCCAGAAACAGGCGCCGTGCGTAGTCAGCGCATGAGCCCCATCATCGTCTGGTTCCGGCAGGATTTGCGTCTGGCTGACAATCCCGCGCTGCGGGCCGCGGCTGCAAGCGGTGCGCCCATCCTTCCGCTCTTCGTGCTGGATGATGAAACACCTGGCAATTGGCGTTGGGGTGGCGCCTCGCGCTGGTGGCTGCATCATTCCCTGGCGGGCCTGAACAAATCACTCAGGCGCCATCTGGTGCTGCGCAGGGGCGATGCCGCCAAGATCATCAAGGCTCTGGCAAAGGACACAAAGGCCCAGGGCGTGGTCTGGAATCGCTGCTATGAGCCCTTTGCGCTGGAACGCGATCGCAGGCTGGCGGAGGAATTGGGCAAAGCGGGCGTCGTGGCGGAGACATTCAACGCCGCGCTGCTGCATGAGCCCTGGGAGGTCAAAAACAGAAGCGGCAAGCCGTTCCAGGTCTTCACGCCGTTCTGGAAGACGATGCGCGGCATGGACGTGGACCGGCCCCATGCCGCACCGAGGCGAATGCGCCTTGCAAAAGCCAACAGCGAGAGACTGGAAAGCTGGAAGCTATTGCCGCGCTATCCCGACTGGGCGAAAGATTTCGACTGGACGCCGGGCGAGAAAGCGGCGCATCGCGCGCTCTACGATTTTCTTGACGACGTGAAGGATTATGCCCATGCCCGCGATATCCCCGCGCGGCATGGCACTTCACGCCTGTCGCCGCATCTGCATTGGGGTGAGCTCTCGCCGCGCCAGATCTGGCACGCGGTGCGCACCCATGGCCATGGTACAGGTCACGAGACATTCCTGAAGGAGCTGGGTTGGCGCGAATTCTGCATCCAGCTTCTGTTCCATCATCCCCAACTGCCATCCGAGCCGCTGGACAAGCGTTTCGAGACATTCAAATGGCGGCGCAGTGACAAAGATTTTCATGCCTGGACCAAGGGCCGGACGGGCATTCCCATCGTGGATGCGGGCATGCGCCAGCTCTGGCAGACGGGCTGGATGCACAATCGGGTGCGCATGATCGTGGCCAGCTTCCTGATCAAACACCTTGGCATCCATTGGCGACAAGGCGAGCGCTGGTTCTGGGACACGTTGGTGGATGCGGACCTGGGCAACAATGCCGCCAACTGGCAATGGGTGGCCGGCTGCGGCGCCGATGCGGCCCCATTCTTCCGCGTCTTCAATCCGGTGCTGCAGGGAAAAAAGTTCGATCCGGACGGTGCCTATGTCCGCCGCTATGTTCCGGAACTGAAGATGGTCCCGGACAAACATATCCACAGCCCGTGGGAGGCGCCTCAGCCGCCCGCCGATTACCCCGCGCCCATCGTGGATTTGGCTGCGGGCCGCGAGCGGGCGCTCAGATCTTTCAAAGCCTTGAAGCGGTGACTTTCGACCTCTAGGTTCCGGGGATGCCAAATCCCCCCCCAGACGCGCCCATCAAGAAAGACGTCATCGCCGCCATCGGCAACACGCCCCTGGTCCGGCTGCGCCACGCTTCCGAAGCCACGGGTTGCGAAATCCTGGGCAAGGCGGAATTCCTCAATCCCGGCCAGTCGGTCAAGGACCGCGCCGCCCTCTTCATCATCCAGGATGCGATCCGGCGCGGTGTTTTGCGGCCCGGCGGCACCATCGTGGAAGGCACCGCCGGCAATACTGGCATCGGCCTGGCCACCGTCGCCAACGCCATGGACTTCAAGACTGTGATCGTGATCCCCGACACCCAGAGCCAGGAGAAGAAAGACGCGCTACGCCTTCTGGGCGCCGACCTGATCGAGGTGCCGGCGGTGCCCTATCGCGATCCCAACAATTATGTGCGCCTGTCGGGGCGGCTCGCCGAACAGCTTGCCAAGACCGAAAAGAACGGCGCCGTCTGGGCCAACCAGTTCGACAATGTCGCCAATCGCCTGGCCCATATCGAAGGCACGGGACCGGAGATGTGGGAACAGACCGGTGGCAAGATCGATGGATTCACTTGCGCCGTCGGCACCGGTGGCACCTTGGCGGGTGTCGCGATCGCATTAAAAGAGCGTAACAAGAATATTCGCATCGCCGCGGCCGATCCGCTGGGCGCGGCCATCTATAGCTGGATCAAGACCGGCGAGCTGAAGATGCACGGCTCCTCCATCACCGAAGGCATCGGCCAGAGCCGGGTCACCGGCAACCTGGAAGGCGCGCCGATCGACGATGCCTATGAGATCCCCGACGAGGAAGCCCTGCCCATCATTTTCGACCTGTTGGAGCATGAAGGCCTGTGCATGGGCGGTTCGACCGGTATCAACGTTGCCGGCGCCATCCGCATGGCAAAGGACCTGGGGCCGGGGCACACCATCGTCACCATTCTCGCCGATTACGGCAACCGCTATCAGTCCAAGCTGTTCAATCCGGCCTTCCTGAAGGAAAAGGGCCTGCCGACACCACCCTGGCTGACGCAGAAGCGAGAGGCCATCAAGGTGCCTTATGAATAGGTTTTTGGCTGAATGAGCGAACTGGTTTCCACCGAATGGCTCGCCGCGCATCTGAATGGCGTGCGGGTGGTGGATGCCTCCTGGTACATGCCCGAAGACAAGCGCGAGCCGGCGCGGGAGTTCGAGCAGGCGCATATCCCCGGCGCAGTCTTCTTCGACATTGACGGTATTGCCGACCATGCGAGCGGCCTGCCCCATATGATGCCCATGCCAGGCGAATTCTCGAAAGCGGTGGGCGCGCTGGGCATCGGCGACGGCGAGACGGTGGTGGTCTATGACGGCACCGGACTGTTCTCGGCGCCGCGGGTATGGTGGGCGCTGAAAGCCATGGGCCACAAGACTGTGAAAGTCCTGGACGGTGGCTTTCCCAAATGGAAACGCGAGGGGCGTCCGGTGGAAAGCGGAGCCGCCCAGCCCAAAGCCAAATTCTTCACCGCCATCCCCAGACCGGACATGGTGCGTGACTTCGATGCGGTGATGGGCATCGTCAAGGATGGACGGGCGCAACTTGTGGATGCCCGCAGTGCTTCGCGCTTCACCGCCGAGGAGCCGGAGCCGCGCGCGGGCCTGCGCGGCGGTCACATGCCGGGCGCCATCAATGTGCATTACCGCACGCTGATTGCCACGGATGGCACCTTGAAGCCGCCCGCCGAAATCAGGTCCGCCTTTTCCCGGGTCGATCTGAACAAGCCGGTCGTCACCACCTGCGGCTCCGGCCTGTCGGCCGCCGTCCTGATGCTGGCTTTGGCGGAGATCGGCAAGCGCGATGTGGCGCTTTACGACGGCTCCTGGACCGAATGGGGCGGGCGGCCCGAAGCGCCGGTGGTGCGCGGCCCATGAGCGCCAAAGGAACGGGCAAGCGCCGCATCCCCATGACGGTGACGTTCCTGGAAATGCGCGCCAAGCCCGTTGTCCTGCCGCCGCCCCAGCCACGGGGCAAAGTCGCGCTGCTTCGCTGCGAAAAGCCCGCCACCCATTTCTACCGCTATCTCTACGACACGATCGGCGCGGACTATTATTGGGTGGATCGCAAGCGTCTGTCGCATGATGGTCTGGCCGAGGTGATCCAGGATCCGCTCAACCGGCTCTATGTGCTTTACATCGAGGGTTCGCCCGCCGGCATGGCAGAACTGGATCTGCGCAAGTCCGGCGCGGCCAACATCGCCTATTTCGGATTGATGCCGGAAGCCATCGGCAAGCGGCTGGGGTATTTCTTTCTCTATCATACCTGCATCAATGCCTGGTTGGAGCCGATCCAGCGGCTGACCATCAACACCTGCACCCTGGATCATCCCCGCGCCCTGCCCCTTTACCAGCGCATGGGCTTTCGGCCTTACGATCGCCAGGAACGCTTCGTTGAGCTGCCATGATGCCCCTTTTGATGTCGCTCGTCCGTACGCTGGCGCTACGGACCGCGCCTACGCTCCTACAACCGCCAGGAGCGTTTTGTTGAACTGCCTTGAGATCGCGGGCAATCTCCCGGGATGACTCCTGGCAGTGATCCCGGCAAAGAACTGACCCTGCGTGGCGTGGCGCTGGGCGTAGCCCTGACTTTCATCTTCACCGCCGCCAATATGTATCTCGGCCTGAAGGTCGGCATCACCATCGCCACTTCGATCCCGGCGGCGGTGATCTCGATGGCTTTTCTGGGTCTCTTCTCCGGCTCCAACATTCGCGAGAACAACATTGTCCAGACCGTCTGCTCGGCGGCCGGCGCGCTCGCCTCCGTCATTTTCATCCTGCCCAGCCTGGTGATCGTCGGTTGGTGGACGGGTTTCCCGTTCTGGACCTCCTTTCTGGTGTGTGCGGCGGGCGGGGTGCTGGGCGTGCTGTTCACCATCCCGCTGCGCCGCGCCCTGGTCACCCAATCCGACCTTCCTTATCCGGAAGGTGTCGCGGCCGCCGAAGTGCTCAAAGTGGGTGCGGACATGCGGGCCGAAAACCCCGAAGCGCGCGAGGGCTTGCTGGCGGTGGTTTACGGCGCGATCGCTTCCGCCGGCCTTTCCATTGCGGCCGCGATGCGCCTGGCCGCCTACGACGTGCAAGGCGTCTTCAGGATCGGCGCCGCGGCGTCATCCGGTTACACATTTTCTTTTTCGCTGGCACTGGCGGGCGCCGGTCATCTGGTGGGGATTTCCGTTGGCCTTGCCATGTTCGTTGGGATCCTGATCGCCTGGGCGGGCGCCGTGCCCATCATCAGCGCGATGACGCCGATGCAAGGCGACCTGGCGGGCTTTGTGACCGGCATCTGGCGCAATGATGTGCGTTTCATCGGCGCTGGCGCCATGGCGGTGGCCGCCGTCTGGTCTTTGCTGCGCACGATGGGACCCATCGTCGGCGGCCTCAAAGCCACGATGCGGACGCGTGGCGGCGCGACCAATCTGCTCGACCAAACCGACCGCGACATGTCTTTCCGCGCCATCCTTGCGATTGGCCTGGCGTCGACGGCGCTCAGCACCTGGCTGGTATGGCGCTTTTCCGGTGAAGCGGGGTTGACCGGACCGGCGCCCTGGATCGCACTGCTTTCGATTCCCCTGGTTCTGGCCGGCGGCTTCTTCGTGTCCGCCATCTGCGGTTATATGGCGGGCCTGATCGGCTCCTCCAACAGTCCCATTTCCGGCGTGGGCATCCTGGCGGTGACTGGCACCGCTTTGTGCCTAGTGCTGCTTTTTGCCGGTCATGGGACAAAGCCCATGGTGGCGATCGCCCTCTTCATCACCAGCATCCTGTTCGCGGTGGCCTGCAGCTCCAACAACAATCTTCAGGACTTGAAGACCGGCCAGTTGGTGGGCGCCGCTCCCTGGCGCCAGCAGGTGGCATTACTTGCCGGCGTCGCCGCCGCGACCGTTACGGTGCCCATCGTGCTCAATCTTCTGGCCGAGGCTTACGGCTTTTCGGGCGCGCCCAATCTGCACAGCATTGCATCCCAGCCGCTGGCGGCGCCACAAGCCAATCTGATGGCGGCCTTGGCGCAAGGCGTTATCGGCGGCAAGCTCAACTGGAGCATGATCGAAATCGGCGCCGGCGTGGGCGCCGGCATCGTTCTCCTCGACGAGGTTCTGCGCCTGGGCGGACTGCTTCGCCTGCCGCCGTTGGCTGTTGGCCTTGGCATCTATCTTCCCATGGAGGCCACCCTTCCCGTGGTGGTGGGGGCGATTATCGGCTGGGTCTATAACCGCAGCGTACGCAGCGAACGTGCCGAGCGTCTGGGCGTGTTGATCGCCTCCGGCATGATCGTGGGCGAGAGCCTGTTCGGCGTGCTCAATGCCGGCCTGATCGTCGCTTTCAACAAGGATGCGCCATTGGCGGTGGTCGGCGCCTCCTTTCCGGCGACCGCGGTGGCGGTTATCGGCTTTGCCGGTTTGATCCTGCTTCTTTACGGTTGGCTCGGCCGCCGGGCGGCATCATGAGCCGCGATCTTTTCGGTCATCCGCGCGGGCTCACCACGCTCGCCGCCACCGAGATGTGGGAGCGTTTCACCTATTACGGGATGCGCGCGCTCCTCATCTATTACCTCACCATGGAAGTGTTGCTGCCAGGCCATGTCGAGCACGTCCTTTTCTATCCGCAGATCAAGGCGTTCTACGAGTGGATGAGCGGGCCGCTCAATGTGCAACAACTGAGTTCGCTGATCTATGGCACCTATACGGGCCTGGTCTATGCCACGCCTCTTGTGGGCGGCTGGGTCGCGGACAATCATCTGGGCCAGCGAAAAACGGTGATCATCGGCATTCTGCTGATGGGCGCCGGCCAGTTCATGATGATATCGGAGGCCTTGCTCTTTCCTTCCCTGCTTCTGATGATTTTCGGCACCGGCTTTTTCAAGACCAATACCACGACCCAGGTCGGCATGCTTTATGCGCCCGGCGACAGCCGCCGCGATCGCGCTTATTCGGTTTTTTATGTCGGCACCAATCTGGGCGCCTTCCTGTCGCCGCTGATCGCGGGCACATTAGGTGAAACCTATGGCTGGCGCTATGGCTTTGCCATCGCCGGCCTGGGCATGGTGGCCGCACTGATCAATTATCTCTATGGCTGGCGCGGTTTGCCGGCCGAGCATCGCGCCGAAGCCCACAAGCAGGAAAGAAAGCCGTTGACGGGCGCCGAATGGAAATCGATCGGCGCGCTGATCCTGCTGGTAGTGCCGGTTACGCTGTGGTGGGCCTGTTATGAGCAGCAAGGCAACACCATCGCGCTCTGGGCCATGGACAACACCGATCGCACCTTGATTCCGGGCCTGGTGAGTTGGCAGATGCCCGCGACCTGGTTTCAATCCTTCAACCCCTTGATGATTTTCAGCTTCACGCCTTTCCTGATCGCGCTCTGGGCGGCACAGGCCCAAAAGCACCGCGAACCCAATTCGATGACCAAGATGATCTATGGCAGCTTTCTGCAGACCGCCTCTTGCCTGGTCCTGGCCTTCGCCGCCTGGTACGCGGGCGGCGCGAAAGCGAGCTGGTTCTGGCTGGTCCTCTATTCCGCCCTGGTCACTTTGGGCGAGCTCTATCTTTCGCCCATTTCGCTGTCGCTCTATTCCAAGGTCGCGCCGCTCAAGATCGCGTCCCTGATGATGGCGGTGAATTTCCTGCCCAATTTCCTGGGCGGTGGCCTGTTGCAGGGATATCTCGGAACCTACTGGACGGCGATGAGCAAACCCGCTTTCTTCCTGATGATCGCGGCCGTGTCCGCGATCGCGGGGCTTATCATCTGGGCCATGGAAAAGCCGCTCAGGCCCCTGCTAGAGGAAAGACTTTAGTGTCAGCCGAAGACGACAAGCCCGAAACCAGGATCGTCTCCCAAGGCCGGATGAGCGATACCCATTTCGGCGTGGTCAACACGCCGGTCTATCGCGCCTCCACCATCCTTTACCCGGACCTGGCGGCGATCAAGGCCAACAGCCAGCCTTATACCTATGGCCGGCGGGGCACGCCTTCCACCCAAAGCTTCGAAGATGCGATCTCCAGCCTCGAAGGCGCGGCCCGCACCGTCTCCGTCACCTCCGGCGTCCAGGCCATTGGCCTGGCGATCCTGTCGGTGTGCAGCGCCGGCGATCATCTCCTGATGGTGGACAGCTGCTATGAGCCCACCCGCACCTTCTGCGACCGCACCCTGAAGCGCTTCGGCGTCCAGACAAGCTATTACGCCCCGGACGATGACATCGCGGCGTATCTCAAGCCCAACACCAAGGCGGTGTTCTGCGAAAGCCCCGGTTCACTGACCTTCGAGGTGCAGGACATACCGGCCATCGTGAAGGCCGCGCACGCCCATGGTGCGTCTGTGCTGATGGACAATACCTGGGCAACGCCTTTGTTCTTCCAGCCGCTCAGCCACGGCGTCGACCTCTCCATCCAGGCGGCCACCAAATATATCGGCGGCCATGCCGATGTGATGCTCGGCTATGTCGCCGCCAACCAGAGCCATGCCGGCCGGCTGCATCAGACCCATGGCGATTTGGGGCTCTACGCCAGCGGCGATGACTGTTTCCTGGGTCTCAGGGGCCTGCGCACCCTGGCCGTCCGGCTGGCCCGCCATCAGGAGACCGGACTGGCCCTGGCCCGCTGGCTGCAGACCCGGCCGGAGGTTGCCCGCATCCTGCATCCCGGCCTGCCGGGTGACCCCGGCCACGACCTTTGGAAACGGGATTTTTCCGGGAGCTGCGGGCTCTTCGGGGTGATTCTGAAACCGGTTTCTGAAGCCCGGCTGGCCGCCTTTGTCGACGGATTGCAGCATTTCGGGATCGGCTATTCCTGGGGCGGGTTTGAAAGCCTGATCGTTCCGGCCCATATCCGGCGGACCGTCCGCCCCTTCCAGGCGGAAGGGCCGGTCCTGCGCATCCATGCCGGGCTGGAAGACCCTGACGACCTGATTGCCGACCTCGAAAAGGGGTTCGAAAGGCTTAAACCGTGACCGACCTGCTCTCCCAGACCGCCTTTCTTTCGGCGGTCAAATTCGACCAGAACGGCCTGGTCCCGGCCATCGCCCAGAGCAAGGAGACGGGCGAAATCCTGATGATGGCCTGGATGAACAAGGACACGTTGCGCGAGACCCTCGCCACCGGCCATGTCACCTATTGGTCGCGCTCGCGCCAGAAGGCTTGGCGCAAAGGTGAAACCAGCGGCAACCATCAGCGGCTGGTGGAAGCCTATGTCGACTGCGACGGCGACACCCTGCTCCTGAAGGTCGACCAGATGGGTCCGGCATGCCACACCGGCGCGCCAAGCTGCTTTTTCAGGCGCTTAGGCTGAAGCCGAACGGCTTGCCAAAGGTTATACTGGTCCGGACTCGCCATGGCCGACCTGAACCAAGCCACTTCACGCCCTGCCCCCGCCAAGCCTGACACGCTGACGCCCAAATTCATGGCCGCAGTGATCGCCGCGGTGGTGGTCTCCGGCATCTATTTCGGCCGGCCGGTGCTGATGCCCCTGGCGCTGGCGGTCTTGATCTCGTTCGCGCTGGCCCCACTGGTGGGCCTGCTCAAGAAAGTGCGGCTGGGCAACGTCGCCCCTGTCCTGATCAGCCTGTTGTTCGCGGTGGTGATCTTCTCCTCGCTGGCCGCTTTCATGGGCTCGCAGCTCGCCAAGCTGGCGGCGGACCTACCCCACTATCAGGCCAACCTGACCCACAAGATCCAATCGGTGGTGGGCTCGGCGGTCCATAACGACACGCTCAACCGCCTGAACCACACCTTGAACAATCTGGCGGAGCAGGTGACCGGCGGCAATCGCGCCGACGATATCACCACCACCGAGCCCAATCAGATCAAGCCCATTCCGGTGGTTGTCACCCGCACCTCCGTGGCGCCCTGGGCGGTCGCCCAGACCGTGCTGGGACCGCTGCTGGAGCCGTTGGGCCTGATCGCGCTGGTGCTGGTCTTTGTCGGCTTCATCCTTCTGCAGAAGGATGACCTGCGCGATCGCTTTGTGCGCCTGGCCGGGTCGAGCGACATGCAGCGCACCACGGTGGCGCTGGATGAGGCAGCCAGCCGCCTTGCCCGCTATCTCTTCCTGCAGACCTGCACCAACACATGTTTCGGCCTGATCATTGGCTCGGGGCTCTGGCTGATCGGCATTCCCAATGCGGGTCTGTGGGCGCTGATGTCCGCATTGCTGCGCTTTGTGCCCTATGTCGGGGTGCCAATGGCCTTCCTGTTCCCGTTCGGCCTGGCATTGGCGGTAGACCCGGGCTGGGCCAAGATGATCTGGGTGATCGTGCTCTATGGCAGTGTCGAGGCTGTGATCGGCCAGGCGATCGAGCCCTTCCTCTATGGCCGCAGCATGGGGCTTTCGGCCGTGGCCGTGGTGGTGGCGGCCGTGTTCTGGACCTGGCTGTGGGGGCCGGTGGGGCTTCTGCTCTCCACGCCGTTGACCATGTGCTTTGTGGTCTTTTCCCGCCATGTCGAGAGCCTGAAATTCCTGGACGTGATGCTGGGCGACACCCCGGCCCTGTCGTTCGAGGAAAGCCTTTATCTGCGCATGCTGGCCGAAGATCCCGACGAAGCCGCGGCGGAAGCCGAAGGCTTCCTGCGGCACAGCTCCCTCTCCGCCTATTACGATGAGGTGGCGGCACGCGCCTTGATGCTGGCGCAGGCCGACGTCAATCGCGGCGTGCTGGATCCGGTGCGCCAGGGGCGCATCCGCGACGCCATCAAGGGGCTGATCGCCAATCTGGCCGAACGCAAGGAGGATGAGAAAACGCTCAACGAACTGCCGCCGGGCTGGCGCAATGCCGCGCGCGAGCCGGTCTTGTGCGTGGCCGGGCGTGGGCCACTGGACGAAGCCGGCGCACTGCTGCTGGTGGACATGCTGGGCAAATACGGCATCGAGGCGCGGGTGGTGTCGTCGGACGAGACCTCCGCCACCAATATCCGCGGGCTCGATTGCGAAGGCGTGCAGCTCACCTGTGTCTCCTATCTGGAACCCGGCACCTTCAAGAATGCGCGCTATCAGGTGCGGCGCCTGCGCAAACACATGCCTGGCGTGCCGGTGATGGCGCTGTTCTGGGGCCTGGCCGGTGACAATTCCCGCTATCTCGACGGCATCGAGGCGACCGAATGCGACATCGTCACCACGGGCCTGAAAGAGACGGTGCAGCACATCATCACCTTTGCCCGCCGCGCCGCCGCCTCCAAGCCGCGCCTCGAGGCGGCAAAGTGACTTTTGGCGCGCCCGCCGCTTCGCCACTTGAGGCGGGGGCCGCCGATTACGGCGTGATGCTGACCACCACGCCGACCAAAGATGAAGCCGCGAAGATCGCCAAACTGCTGATCGACGAAAAGCTGGCAGCCTGCGTTCAGCTTCTGCCCATCGAGAGCTTCTATGTCTGGCAGGGTGCTACCCAGAACGAGCCGGAGACCCTGCTCCTGATCAAGACGCGTACCGCTTTGTTCGACAAGGCCATGGCGCGGATCAAGCAGGTTCACACCTATACCGTGCCGGAAATCGTGGCACTCCCCTTCAGCGCCGGCTTTACCGGCTATCTGAACTGGATCGGCGACGTGACGGCTAGGTGACCGGCACGTGGCGCCGCCGGTTCTTCACATGCTCAACGAACGCCTTGAGCTTGGGCAAGGCTTGATGGCGATGCGGATAGTAGAGGAACACCCCGGGTGCCGTGGGGGCGAACCGTTCCAGCATGGCAACCAGCTTTCCCGCCTTGATGTGCGCGGCCGCGATCGGCGCCGGCACCTGGGCGAGCCCCAGGCCCTGCAGCGCCCCATCCAGGAGGATCGGAAAGTCGTTTGCAATCAGGGGGCCGGACAGCATCATCTCGACCTGCTTGTTGCCGCTGACAAAGCTCCAGGGCGCGATCGCACCGCCCGCGCGGCGCAGACGCAGACAGGCGTGATCCTTCAGGTCCTCGATGCGCTCCGGTGGTTTTTTCTTCCGCAGATAACGCGGGCTGCCCACCAGGATCAGCGGAAAGGGCGGCGTCAGCCGCACCGCCACCATGTCGGCGGCAATGAACTGGCCGATGCGGATGCCGGCGTCGAAGCCTTTCGCGGCCAGATCCACCAACGCCTCGCTGGCCGAGATTTCCACCGCAACATCCGGATAGGCGCGGACGAATGAGGCGACCAGCGGCTGAAGAAGGACCTGCACCACCGCCCGCGGCACGGTCAGACGTAACAGGCCGGCCGGCCCCTGCCCCAGGCCGCGTGCGCTTTCGCGCGCAGCAACCAGTTCCTCATAGGCGGGGCGGGCGCGGGAAAAAAACGCTCCCCGGCTTCGGTCAGGCCCACACTGCGTGTGGTGCGCAGAAACAGGGGCGCGCCGATGCGGGCTTCCAGCGCCCGCACCGCCTGGCTCATCGCCGAGGGGGTCACGCCGAGTTCGGCGGCGGCACGGCGGAAGTTGCGGTGCTGGGCGACGGCCAGGAAGGCCTCCACCCCGTCCAGCATACCCTGCCGGATTGTATAGTTCTGCTTCATAGGGCATGCACATTATCGCGGATAGCTGAAGGCGGGAAGCCGCGCTATCTCAGGCATCGCAGCGCGAGCAGGAAACGGCGATGGCCCCGGCCCATATCTTCCAGATGCATCTGATCCTGGGCTATGTGCCCTGGCTGTTTTTCCTCACGCTCTATGTCCTGCCCAGGCTCAAGGCGGTGGATCCGGTCGAGGTGCAGCGCGCGATCGCCGTGCTGCATAGCTTCCGTTTTTTCGGGCTGGCTTTCCTGGTTCCGGGCGTGGTGGGCGCCGGCCTGCCCCCCGCCTTTGCCACCTTTGCCGCCTATGGCGACTTCGTCACCGGCATCCTGGCCATGCTGGCGGTTGTCAGCTTCCGGATCCGTCCGGCTTTCTGGTTCTTCACCACCGCCTTCAATCTGGCAGGCGCGGCCGACATCCTGGTCGACTATTATCACGGGACCCAAGTTGGCCTGCCCGAATTGGCGGGACAGTTGGGCGCGACCTACGCCATTCCGATCCTGTTCGTGCCCCTGCTGATGATCACCCATGGCCTGGCCTTCACCCTGATGGTCCGCGCCCGGACGGCCGGGGCAAAGCTTCAGCCCAATCGCGTCTAGCCGGCTTTCCAGACAGGTTCCGCACGGGCATGATCGGCCGGCGGAGAGACTGCCAGGGCCATGTCGCAATCCGTGTCATCGGAAGTCGGGATGCCGGCGCGCCGCGCCCTGTCGCTGGCCCATCTGAGCCTGATCGCCTGCCCGCCGGACCAATTGGTGACGATAGCCGCCGATGCCGGCTTCGACCTGGTGGACCTTCGTCTTTCGCCGGCCACGCCGACGGACCGGGTTTATGGCGATGACGAGCGGGTGCAGGTATGCCGCGCGCTGTTGCCGCTGCTGCGGGATACAGGCCTGAAGGTCTGGGATGTCGAGATCATCCGCATCAACGAACGCATGCAACCCGAAGCGCATCTGCCGCTGATCGAAGCCGCCGCTCTGCTGGGTGCGCGCCGCATCAAGGCCGTGTGTAATTGCGACAATACAGGCGTCTGCATCAGCAAGTTGTCCCGGCTGGCGGAACTGGCCGTTCCCTTCGGCCTGACGGTGGACCTGGAATATATGGCTTTCTCCAGCGTGAAGTCGCTGCGCGCTGCGCTGGCGATCATAAAGACGGCGGGCCAGCCCAATCTTCAGGTGCTGGTCGATGCGCTGCACTGGATGCGCGCCGGCGATACCGTGGCCGACCTCCGCGCCGCGCCGGCCGGCAGCATCGGCTATGCCCAGCTCTGCGACGGCCCCCGCCAAGGCCCGGCCGGCCACGAAGCCCTGATCACCGAAGCCCGCACCCGGCGCCTGCCGCCGGGCGAAGGCGGCTTTCCGTTGCGCGCGCTGCTGGAGGCGATGCCGGCCGGCTGTCCGGTCAGCATCGAGGTGCCATTTCCTAGTGGCGACTTTTGCGAAGCAGAAATCGCGGGGCCGCCGGGAGAAGAGCCGCTGCGGCATGCGCGCCGCCTGCTCGCCGCGGCACGGCGCCTTACCGAAAGACAGGAAGCGGCGCCATGAAAGCCTTGCGCATCGCCGTGCTGGGCGCGGGCCTGATCGGACGGCGGCATATTGAGACCATCCTGGCCATGCCCGAAGCTGCAGACCTGCTCGCGGTCGCCGATCCCGTGGCTGATCCGGGGCAGTTCGATCTCAGGGGCGCGGCCTGGTTCACAGACGAAAGCCGAATGCTGGACCGGGTCAGGCCAGAAGCCGTGATCATCGCCACGCCCAACGGCCTGCATCTCGCGCATGGCGCATTGTGCTGCGAACGGGGCATTCATTTTCTGATGGAAAAGCCTGTCACAGCCACCATCGCCGAGGCGGCGGCCCTGGTGCGCCTGGTGGCGAAGAGCGGCGTCAGGACCCTGGTGGGCCATCATCGCCGCTATCTCGCCGCCGTTGAGGACGCCAGGGCCGTGATCCAGGGCGGCAGGATCGGCCGGCTGGTGGCAGCTTCGGTGCTCTGGGCCACGCGCAAGCCTGATGAATATTTTCAAACCGCCTGGCGTATCCAGCCCGGCGGCGGCCCGCTCTTGATCAACGCCATCCATGAGATTGATTTGCTGCGCCATCTCTGCGGCGAGATCGCCACCGTGGGCGGCATCAAGAGCACGGCGATGCGCGCACATGCGATAGAGGACAGCGCCGCCGCCCTCTTGCGCTTCGACAATGGCGCGCTGGGCACATTGACCCTGACCGATGCGGCTTTCTCGCCCTGGACCATCGAGCAGGGCAGCCGGGAAAATCCGCTTTTTCCCTATGCGGGCCAAAGCGCCTATCGCCTGACCGGGACCGAAGGCAGCCTGGAGCTTCCGGTGTTGAAGCTCTGGCGTGCTGCGGCGCCTGATGCGATCGGCTGGGACAAGCCCATCACTGGCGAGGTCCTGCCCGAGCGCTATCACGATCCCTACAAAGCGCAACTCGCCCACTTCCAGCGGCTGATCCGGCTGAACGAGGCGCCGATTATTTCGGTCTCGGACGGCGCGCGCACCTTGGCCGCCACGGTCGCCATCGCCCAGGCCAGTGAGACCGGGCGGCTTTGCGTGCCGGAGCGATTCACGGAATGATCATTCCATGACCGAACCACCGCCGGACGAACGTCAGCGCAAGAACATCATCGGCATACTCGCCGCGCTGGTCGTGCTGGTTCTGATCGTGTGGCTGGTCCATGTGCTGCACAACAATCTCCAGAGGGAGAAATGTCTGGAGGAAGGTCGCCGCGATTGCGTGGACCTGCCACAGCCGGAGAATTGACGACGACCGCGGCAGGTCGGCAAGGAAGGGCAACCGAATGGACCGCCGGGCGATCCGGCTAAGGCGTTTTAGGCACAGGCTTGACCTTCACCTCCTCAAAACGACCAAGGATGCAGGTTTGGCCCGACTGCAGGACATGCAGAACGGTCTGATTTTCGCAGATATCGTGGCTGCCATGCAGAACCCAGGTGAAGCCCGTGAAGCGCATGTCCCGGCAAATGCCCTGCAGGTGGTTCACCAGCACACGCCCATCTCGCATCTTCAAGGTTATCTGCTTGCCGTCGTCGGAAGGCTTGGTGTCGCGAATATCCTGTTCCGACACGCACAGGGCGTAAGCCGGTGTCGTGAGTAACGCCACTGAAGCCAGGCAAAGCCCGCTGAACAAATGTTTCATCTGGACCTCCGTGCCCACTCTCACCGACAATAAGACCTGTTTTGGCGCCGAATGGAAAGACCCCGGGGAGTTGGGTTTGGTTCGGGTGGCCCGATGCGCCAAGCATCCGCCCGGATCCAATCCGGCTTTTGGCGGAGATCAGTTCAGATGGGCGCTCATCAGCGTCTGGCGCCGGCTAGGAATGCCTCGCCCTTGTCCGTTACGACCCACAGATCGTCGTCGAACTGCGCCAGGCCTTTGAGCCAGAGCCTGGTGTGCATCGAACCAGGGACCGGCCGATGATTCTGAATGGCGATGAGGGCTCTGATTTCCCCGGCGCTGAGTTCCCCTGACCGAGGCCGGTCGACGAGCTTTTGTCCGATGGGAGGCTTGGACGCCCGGACGGATAACTTCTGCTTGACGCCTTCCCTGTCAAGGGAGGAACCGGTCACCACTTTGGTGCAGAAGCCTTGGGCGGAGCGCATCGAACGCTTGTCACCCTGTGCGGCTGCCTCCGCCCATGTGTAGGAGAACTGTCCGGTGTCGGCCACCCAAAGGCGATTTGGCAAAGGTGCATTGACCGCCCGGAATATGATGTTGCTGGGGAGTACCTTGGAGATTTTCTCCCGGGTTTCGCAGCCATTTTGGCAGAACAACTTGTGATTTAGGTCGACATGAAGCGTCATTGTAAAAGGCGACGCCTGCGCTGGCGCATCGGCACCATCCAGCCCGGACATGTTTCCCGCGCATTTGAGGTCATAGCCTGGCTGGAAAGTCGGCAGCGCCGCCGCCGGTGACACGAGGAAAAGCCCAACAATTCCAGCAGGGATTACTCGCATCGTGGCATCCCTCGAGGCCGACCGTTATTCATCGTTAGCGCATGGCGCCATTATTCCGGCGCCGTATAAACAGCGAAAGCCCGGGAAGGTTCCGGAATAGCCGGGGGACGCCCGCAAAATTTTCAGCCCCGAATTGGAGGGCCACTGTTGCCAACTATTGCCAAGGTGGCTTCCGCCAAAGTGCTGACGGCAATCCCTTTGGGACATTGGCGATATCGTGAAGCGGGCGTGGAATGGGGAATGCTTCACCGGCACCCATAAGATTTACGCGCTAGTCAATCCGGCAGACGTTTTGGATCGGCATAGGCCCCTGCTCCGCGGTGGTACTGCTTAGCACCAGGGGTTGCGCGAACCAGTCCATGGCCGTGCCAACCCTTCCTGCACGAGCTGGACGCCAAGCGACTGCCCGTTTCGGCTAAGAACACGCAATTTGCGCCCGTAAATGTCTTCATCGCGATCGATAGCGGCGAGATCCACGGGGCCCTGGTTTAGAAGCTCCTGCAGCCGCAGTGTTGCCTTCCGTCCGAGGTCCGCCTCAAAAGCGCAGCGCGGCGGATGTGTTTCGGGCGCATCGATGTCGGCAACGCGGATTTTCACTCCATCCTTCCAGATGGTGTCGCCATCCACGACGCAGTTTTGGCCGCGTCCGGTGAAACATAATTTGTATTGGCTTGATGAGACGGAAGTGGGCGCGGAAACGGTGGGCTGAAAAAATCGCAGCGACGTTCTCGGCCAGAAATCGGTTAGGGCAATAGAGCCGCCAATGCCGATTAAAAGCCCAACGACCGCCGGGACCATGAGCGGTGTCGTGCGCTTAGGAAAGGTCGTACTCTGCCGCCAATCAATGCCTGATTTCCGACGCCACCGCTTCAAGTCACCCGTCCCAATTTTCTCCATAGCTGGGCACGAAACGACATTTGCCACAATCCCTAGCGGCAGGTACCGCCGGCTTGCCAGCGAAATTTGTTGGCGGCGACACCTTTATGTTCTATCCGCCCCAAAATTCGCAGCCGATACAATCACCATGCTCTTTGGCAGGATAGGCCATCCGTATCAACGAGAGTGCCGCCCCAGTGGAACGGTGTTGCCGGGTGTAGTTGCGCTACCTGACAATCGGTCAGGCGCACCACTCTTCTTTTGACTGATGCCAGGTTTCCATTGAGAGAGCTGCCGCCCGCGCTTGATTCCGTCAAAGAGGAGCCTAATTTGGCTAGCCTGGTGGGTCTGACGGAGGGCAATCACCCTCGGTCCGCCAGCTTGGACTGCCGCCTTAGATAGATCAAAGAGTCAGGCCCGCAATTTGTATCTTATGAAGTTCACCTTGTGAATCTTCGCGAGAAAGAGAAACCTGCAAGGTCCGGCTCTGTCGCGGATGCCGCAGTCATCGGAGTTATATGCGCGGTACTGTGTCTTCCATTTCTGCGTTCGATTTATTGGCTCGGTGACGAGGGAATTTTCATCCATGGAGCGTTGCTCCTCAATAATGGCAAGACGCTCTACAAGGATTTTTTTGAATACCATCCCCCTATTGCTTTTTTGGTTACGCAGCTTTGGTTGATGCTCGCGGGCCCTTCTTTGGCCGGCGCCCGCGTCCTCGTCGTATTGCTTATCGCCGGAATCTCCTTTTTCACCTGTCTGATCTGCTTGCGGACATCTGAATCAAGGCCGGTATCGGCCGCGCTTACTTTCATTTGGGCAATATCGTCTCAGGGCCACTGGACAGCGATAGACCATCACTGGTTCACAACGCTCTTTTCCATGATCGCCTTTCTCAGCCTGCTGCCCGGCCGAAGTCAGCGCATACATCCCTTCTTTTGCGGCCTTGCCGCAGGAGCCAGCGCCCTAACCACAAGCGGCCGCGGAGCCTTGGTGGTCTTGGCTGCCTTCCTTACGATTTTGGTTCGGGGGGACAAAATCGATACCTGGAAATATGTCGGGGGCGGCGCCTCGATTGCAGCGCTCGTGTTGCTTTACGTGGTAGCCAATGGATCTTTTGTTGCCGCCTATCAGGACATCATAGTCTTCGCTGCAACCCGGTACATTGGCAGCATTGAGCCCGTACCGTTTGGGTCTGGCACAGGCGTGCAGTATTTTGCGACGACCTTGGTGTTCCCCGTCGCCGCCGTACTCGCGACATGGGCCATCATCCAAGGGCGGGCGCGAATCCTGCGGGATCACAAATTCAGGGCGGCCTTGGCATTTGGGATGGCCGGCTTTCTTGGGTGTTTTCCGCGTCCCGACGCCGGCCACCTCTTATTTGCGGTTCCTCTCATACTTCCGCTCGTATCAATCAGCTTCGTAGAAATGCCACAGAGCCGATGGCGAACCCAGGCGATCATGGTTGCGTTCCTCGGCGTAACCTTGGCTTCGTTGCTAGGTTACTACCGGACCGTCAAAGCCACAGTCAGAGCCCCCCAGATCCAGACTGCCGCTGGAAAAGTTCGAATTGTGCCGCCCGATGGAGAACTTGGGCTGCTGCAGCGTATTGCAACAATCGGATCCAACCAGCGCTTTCTGTTTTATCCGTACGACCCCATGTTGCCGTTCCTGACTGGCCATGAACACGTCGCTCGCTTGGATGTTTTTCTTCCGCAGCACACGACTGCGGCCCAGTATGCTGGCGCATGCGTGCAAACAATTAGGCGCGCCGATTGGGTTGTAATTGACCGCAGCTGGACGAACGCGACCTTCCACGCTGTTTTCCCCTCCATGGCGAATCCGCAACCGCCGGAGAAAGTATATTTCGAGCGCGCAATCGAGAGCGATTTTGCTGTTGTCGGGAAGTTCGGTAACTACGAACTCCGGAAGAGAGAAAGAAGGGACGAGCGCTTGTGCGCGAACATTCGGGCTGTCGCCCAACGCGGCATGTCGGCCCACAGCTAAACTTGCCTACACGGTTCAAATCAGCATGCGCGCGGGATGGTTCATCGCGGCACTGCTGAAGAGAAAATCTCAATGGCTGTTTATGAGCCATGGCACAACCGTGAGGAGAGTGAAGCCTCGCCTTGCCGCCGATCCGCTGCACCAGGATGCCAATCTTATCGGTGCAGATTTCCAAAGCTATGAGCCCAGGAGCAATAGCTAATTTCCGCCAATACCGCGGCACCGCTATGGAGTGTAACAACCTATAAGATCATCAGGTCGACCTTGGACCAATGCGCTTAGCTTATAAGTGGATTTTCATGTTGCCGCTGGCTGACGCCGCGTCGGATTTCTGGATTTGCATATTCCGGAATCGGCGTAAGGTTCCTCTGGCCTGGGGAGGCTTGAATGTCGGCAGCGGGGCTATTGCGCGCATTCGCGTGCTTTGAGATTCCAAGATTTCGGAGACGCGAGGTGGTGCCGGATTGGCAGCCTTACGACCTCGGCAAAAGCGAAACAGTAATCGACGAGAACGGCGAGACCGTAACCGGCTGTCCGTGCATGTATCGGATGGTCGCTGGGCGTCCTGCCTATCGCCGCATGACCTACAGCGAACTTAGGATCTTTTGTCTCTGATGGAGTGCATATCGAAACGGATGGCGTGGCTGATCGCCGGGGCATTTCTGCTGTTCATCATACTCCAAACGATCGTTCGTTGGAGTTACAGTTAGCCATGGAAGAGATCCAGTACGCCGCTACTCGACGGTCATTATGCTCGCGCCGATAGCGATCGATGTCGCAGTGGCCACTTAAGGGCGATTAGGGTCTTTCCCAAATGCACATGCATTTATTCTTACTTCTATCTCGATGATGGTCGTAATGACCCATTGGGGAATATGACGTTCGCATTGCCGCCTGGGGCTTCTTATGATGACCGCTAAAACATTCAGTCGCGCCTGCACATTTCTCACGGACGATGTTGCACCGCGCGCTTTAAAGAAAATCGGGCTGAAGCAATCTAGCCCGCAGGGCCGCATGAGGTCCGCCAGTGATGAACGCAGTATGGCTGTGCCCTTCGCTTATGCGGCGGCTAAGCAGCGCGAACGCGTCGCGGTTATGTGCCATCTCTATTATGTTGAAATGGCGAGCCAAATATTCTCCGCGTTGGAGGCTTCTGGTCTGTACGCAGACCTATTCATTTCAACCGATAGCGAAGAAAAAGCTAACGAGATCCGTAACGCCATTCCATGGAATTACGGTCGCGTGACAATTCGGGTGGTAGAGAACCGAGGCCGCGACATTGCCCCCAAGCTGATAACCTTTGCCGATGTCTATCAGAGGTATCCTCTCGTGCTTTGCCTGCACGCGAAGAAAAGCGGCCATTTTGATTTTGGCGATGATTGGCGCGTTTACCTGCTTCAATGCCTGGCGGGGTCGCCGGCAATCGTCGGCAGCATCCTTGAGATATTCCGGCAATGCCCTGACATTGGAATGATTGTGCCGGCGCATTTCCACAGATTGCGCAAAAAGCTCGGCGGATTTGGCTGGGGCGCAAACTTCAGAACCGCAAGGCGACTGGGATGGCAAATGGATATCGATTTAAGCGAAACCGACTTTCTGGACTTTCCTACCGGGTCGATGTTTTGGGCGAGGGGCGCAGCTCTTGAGCCGCTTGTAAGTCTGAGATTGCGCTTTGCTGATTTTCCGAAGGAACCGTGCTGGATAGATGGCACGCTGGCCCATGCCATTGAACGGCTCTTTCTTTTCTCATGCGAGCGAGCAGGGTTCAAATGGGCCAAGGTCGCCATGAACGGCTCTGATGCCATTAGCACGCCTTCTGATGTCTCCGCTTTTGTCCAGGGTCATAGCTTCTCTCTTCTCAATAGACAGCCATGAGGCCGCCAGCTTATTCGTGAACATCGGCTGGACGCGGTGGAAGCAGCCTAAAGGCTGCCGATGCGACCGGCCGTAGGCCCAGAGCCCACAGGGGCCCCATCAAAGCGCTGCAGGTCTGCAGGAGGCTCCCGGACAGCGTTTCCGCCCCTGACATGCGGCCAGTGCCGTCCCACCGAGGAAGGCGCCCACGCGGTCCTTGCCTTAATTCTAGGGTTGTCCAGCGGAAACGCTGGTAGAACTAGGCTAAGATTGGCCACCGGGGCGATCCGAAATACGATCTGGCCTGACTGCGGAGGGGACGCCAATGGACAGGGCGTATTATGAGAACCCGCGACCTGAGATGCTGCGCTTCGTCCCGCAGACTCGGCGGCGGGTTCTGGAAATAGGGTGCGGGACCGGTGGATTTATCGCGTCCATTGTCGGATGCGACGAGAAGTGGGGCGTTGAACCAACGGATGCCGGCTTCGAAGCCAGCGAGAAACTTACGCGTGTTTTGCACGGCACCTTTGATGCCGTGAAGGGCCAACTACCGCATCAGTATTTCGACGTCATCATTTGCAACGATGTAATCGAACATATCGCCGATCACCGGGCATTCCTGGCCGAAGTGAAAATGCTCTTGTCGCCGAACGGAACGCTGATTGGGTCGCTTCCCAATGTATGTTTTTACGACACCCTGCTCCGCGCCGTTTTCGAGAATGACTGGCGCTATGCCGATGCGGGGATTTTGGACAGAACCCACCTTGCATTCTTCACCACAAAGAGCTTTCGCCGGGTGTTGGAAGAAGCGGGCTACCACGTCATAAAAGTGCAAGGCATACACTATGATCACCGCCTGACGAATGACCGCCGGACTCGGTTTTATCAATTTCTCGCCAAAGTGGCCGGAAAACTGTCGCTCGGGCACCTCTCGCATTTGCGGCACTTCCAGTTTGCCTTTCAGGCAATCCCGTTGAATGACCAAGCGTAGGGACATGGAACCAGATCCGCTCCGCACATCGTCCGCACCGCCGAGTTCGCGGCTAAACACATTGGCGACCCCGGCAGGATTCGAACCTGCGACCGCCGGATTAGAAATCCGATGCTCTATCCATCTGAGCTACGGGGTCGTGGCGCCAGTCTAGACTGAAATCTTGGCGATTCTCACCACTGATGCGGCCCTCCTGTCACTCCCGGCCGAGCAGGCAAGAGCAGCGCGAGACCGCCTCGTTGGGGATGATCAATGGCGCGGGGCTCAGTGTGACCAGGGTACCTTGCGGTCGAAGCGGAAATTGTCCGAATAAGCCTTGGGCTTGGGCGTGGGCACATGCGGCTCGAACAGCTGATAGGGAATGTCATTGGCCTTGGCATAGGCCACCGCCTCCTCCGCCGTGTCGAACTCCAGCGCGATCTGCTGGCGCATGTCGGCGGACGAGGTCCAGCCCATCAGGGGGTCGATGGTGCGGGGCTTTTCCGGCTCATATTCCAGCAGCCACTGCTTGGTGCGGGCCCTGCCCGACTGCATGGCGTTCTTGGCCGGTCTGTAGATGCGCGCGCGCATATAAGCCTCTCTTTGCTACCGCCGCTCCCTACCCGCTGCGAGCAGCGGGCCTGAGCGGGACTGCCTGGCATTCGTTTCCACGCCGAGCGCGGGGAAACGAATGGTCGGAGCGGCGTGATTCGAACACGCGACCCTCTGCTCCCAAAGCAGATGCGCTACCAGGCTGCGCTACGCTCCGAAGCCCGCAGGGATTACACTTTGCCGCCCAAACCGTCAATTTCCCACAAAACGGCCGAAAAAGCAGGATCAGGCTCGGCGGTTTGCCGGGCCCTACGCCTTTATCGGGTCTTGCGAACGCAATAATTTGGTGACCGGCTGATCAATTCGTAATTGGGCGACCTTGCCGCCTCCTTCGCGGCGCGATGTGAGCCCCAGTCCGTCCAGTCCGCGGAGTCGTCAAATACGATAAACCCGCCGGGGACCAGATGCCGGTCGACATTTTCGAAATCGCGCCTGGACTGTTCGTAGCTGTGGTCGCCATCGATATAGGCAAAGGCGATCGGTCCCCCAAGGCGGACGCTGCGCCCAAAATGATCCGGCAGCTCCCGCCCGTTTTGCCAGGCATCAAAGAAGTGATCCGAATCCAGCCTGATATGATGCGGTAGGCGGGTCCCGGAAAACAGGCGGAGATTTCTGGTGAACGTTTCCATCACCAGCTCCCGGTAAGGCCCCGATTCGATATGTGTCCCAGCGAAGACCTTTTCGGACAAAGAAAAACCTTCGAAATTCCAGGCATCCACCGAGAAGACCGGGTTGCGCCGGGAATGTTTTTCCATCAGATGCGTGATGTGATTCAGCGATAGGCCGCAGAAAGACCCGATTTCCACTACGGCGCCTTTCGGGGGCATCTCTTTGATCGCTCGGTCGAACTGCCAGACATTCCCCTGATCGAGCATTCCTGGATTGAGGAAGCGTATCCAGGCCAGCGTTTCGTCGTGCGGGATGGATTTT
>CAYQZM010000305.1:0-8223 GCA_964421935.1 uncultured Rhizobium sp.
CTGCGCCTGCGCGACCTGGCCGGCCTGATCGTGATCGACTTCATCGACATGGAAGACAGCCGCAACGACCGCGAGGTGGAACGGCGGCTGCGCGATGCGGTCAAGAACGACCGCGCCCGGGTGCAGATCGGCAAGATCTCCCAGTTCGGCCTCCTGGAAATGTCGCGCCAGCGCCTGCGCGCGGGTGTGATCGCCGGCTCGACCGTCACCTGCCCGCACTGCGCCGGCACCGGCCTGGTGCGCTCCACCGAATCCACCGCCCTGCGCGTGCTGCGCGGGCTGGAAGAGGAAGGCGAAAAGAGCCGCGCCGCCGCCGTCATCGTGAAGGTGTCGGGGGAAGTGGCGCTTTACATCCTCAACCAGAAGCGCGGCGAGCTCACCCGCATCGAGACCGAGCACGGCATGGTCATCACCTTCGATCCCACCGAAGGCCTGGCCGCCGGCTCCTTCGAGATCGAGCGCACCAAGAGCCGTGATCCCGGCGAGCGGCCGCGGCAGCACGCCGTCGGCATCGAAGCCGGCTTTGTCCCCTCCGACGAGCCGGAACCGGAATACGAAGAAGAAACCGAAGAAGAAGAAGTCGAAGCCGAAGAGACCGAAGAAACCGCGTCCGAAAGCGAAGAATCCGGCGAGAGCGAAGAGCGGCCGGAAGGCGGCCAGCGCGAAGGCCGGGGGCGGCGCCGGCGCCGGCGTGGTGGGCGCGGCCGTGGCCGTGACCGCGAACGCGGCGAACGCAGCGAGGCGGCGGCCGATGCCGGCATCAGCGCCAGTTCGGAAGCGGCACAGATTGCCGAAACAGCCCAATCGGAAGACGCCCAGGCCCAGCCGCAAAGCCCCCAGCAGGACGACCAGTCCTTTGGTGAAAATGGCGATGGTTCTCGCCGCCGCCGGCGCCGCCGCCGTGGCCGCCGTGGCGGACGCGACCGGGGCGCCCATGGCGACACCGCTCCGCAAACCGAAGGCATGGAGCATCACCAGACCGGCTTTGCCAACGAAGCCGACCGCTTCGGCAGCCTGCCGGACGAGATCGATACGACTCCCACCAGTGACACACATGTGCCGGGCGCGCCATCGACGCCGGTCTGGTCGCTGCGCGACGACATTCCCGACACCACGCCGTCTGAGCAAACAACGCCAATGCGCGCGCCCATGCTGTCGCAGAACGATGAGATCGACACCACGCCGCAGGACGATGGCAAGCCCAAGAAAAAAGGCTGGTGGCAACGGACCTTTTCCGGCGAGTGAGCGCGGGCCCGCCGCTGGCTTAGCTTTTCTTGGCGGCCCATAGCGACAGCGTATGGGCGCAAGCTTAGAAAAGCTTGCCCCTCGGGAGCGAAGCGAGCGAGGCGCGTTAGCTCTGCTTTTCGACTTTCGGCAGCGGCAGCAGCTCACGCGTCCAGGGAAGCGCCGATTCACACCAGATCTCGCGCTGCGGCGGCAGGTGCGCACGCTCCGCCATCGCGCCGATACGCAACATATAAGCTTTGGCGCCCGCCGCGTCGGCGGAATAGAGCGGCGAGCCGCAATCGGCACAAAAGACCTGGGCGCGCCGGTTGCCGCTTTCGGCGATCTTCACATAGGCCTTCGGCGTTCCTCTGAGCAGACGGAAATCTTCCACCCGGGCCGGAACCGAAGCGAGAAACGCCGCTCCGGAAAGTTTCTGGCAATCGATACAGTGACAGATCGTGGCACGCGCGGGATCGACCTCGGCCTCATAGGCGATGGCACCGCAATGACAGGCACCATGCACAATCACTGCGCGGCCACTTCTGCCGCCACACCAGCGCCATGGGCGCCGGGATCGGTCAGCGCCGCGCAGGCATCCTGATCGCAGGAGATCATGTTCACCGTATCGAACGGCGTGTTGCCGGTGCTGCGCAGATCGCCGCGCTTGCCGAGCGGGCGTCCACCAGCTGCTTCCAGCACCGCATAAAGCGCGGCCGCCGTGCCTTGGGGCCCGCCCGCGCCGACGCCGGCAAGGCCCACCTGCCCGCCGCTGGTCGCGATCACCGGTGTAAGAAAGGCGCTGGCCAACCCGGCCGTACTGGACGGCGTTTGTGCCAGCACCACGCCAGTGCCGGCGGCGGTACGGCCCGACCCGAAAGGTCCGTTCATGGTGATGGCGCAGGACGCGGCCTGGCCATTGGCATCCACCGCGGCGAATCCGGTCGAGCCCAGATCACGGGGCAGCGGTCCCACGCCAAAGCTCGCCAGGGTCTGGCGCACCGCCTGGCTCATGGCGATGCCGGGATCGCGGGAGGCGCGCAGATCGCGTGAGAGATTGTCCATCATCCCGCCCGAGAAAGCGCCCGCACCGGTGCGCGCACCGGGCAACCAGGTGATGAAACCGCCGGTGCTGCGCGAGCGCGCTGGCCCCTGCAGCGGCGCAGCGGCCGCCAACTCAGCCGCGCTGAGGCCCCCGCCCTGGGCCGCGGAATAAGCCAGGATGCGCGCCGCCACATCGCCTTTGTAAAAGCCGTCGGCCTGGTTCAGGCGCACTTGCGTCAAGGTCAGGCCCAGCGCGGGATTCTTCACCACCGTTCCCGCCGCATGCGGCGCGCCGTTCTGGTCCAGGAACTCCGCCGACAGAGAGGCATCCAGGCGCAGGATGTTCTGCGCCGGGACCAGCCGTGCCGCCAGCGCCTGGGAGATGGGAAAGCCGGTCGCGGCCAGGGCTTCGCCCGGCGAGACCACGCGCTGCCACGGCAGGGCGCCATAAAGTTTCTGCATGGTGGCGAAGCCCGCCACCGCGCCGGGCAGCGCGTAAGCGCCGCCCGCTCTGGGAGCCTTGGTCAGGAAAGCGAACTCGGTCACCTGCCCGCTCGCATCGCGCACCAGGCAGATGCCGCCTGAACCCAAGCCCGCCGCCACCGGATAGGTCGCAGTCAGCGCGAAAAACATGGTGGTGACCGCATCCACGGCGCTGCCACTCGAGGCCAGCGCCGACGCTCCCGCCCGGGCCGCCAGGGGCTCATCGGCCACCGCGATGCCGCTGCGCTCAGGCTTGCTCTCTTCGCTGGCGGTGTAGGTCTTGGGGGTGTCATCGCCCAGCCCCACCGTGGCGGCGGCATGGTCGCCCAGGCTGGACATGGTCTGGCAGCCACCCATGAGCAGAAGCGGCGCGGCAAAAAGGGCAAGTCGGCGTGGCAGGCGCATGAAACTGTCTTAATCCTGAAGAAACCGCTGGCAGGGCTCCTTATGCCCCACCGGGGCCCGTTCGCCAACATGGCCCCGTTTGACCTCGTCCGGGCGACCCCATAGGTTCGAGGCCAAGGGGCTTGGGCGGGGCAACGGAGTTAAAGGCTTGTCGCGGAAACATCCTCTTTTGCGCAAACTCTGCTTTGCCGCCGGCGTGGGCGCCGCCCTTCTGGCCTATGGCATTCCCGCCTATGCCCAGGACGAGATCCGGCTTCTGCGCGACACCGAAACCGAGGAAATGCTGCGCAGCTATGAAGCGCCGCTGGCCCGCGCGGCGGGCCTTGATCCCTCGCCCAAGGTCTGGCTGGTGCAAGGGCCGATCAATGCCTTCGCCTCCTATGGCGATGGCGGCGAGAACATTTTCATCTTCTCCGGCATCCTGCTGTGGCTCAGAACACCCAACGAGATGATCGGGGTGATGGCGCACGAGACCGGCCATATCTCGGCCGGCCATCTGTCGCGCGGCGCCTATGGCATGAAGAAGGCGATGATCCCCATGCTGCTGTCGCTGGTGGCAGGTCTGGGCGCGATGATCGCGGGCGCGGGCGAGCTCGGCATGGCCATCATGGGTGTCGGCCAGGCCTATGCCATGGGCCAGATGGCGGCCTTCACCCGGGTGCAGGAATCCACCGCCGATCAGATCGCCGCCAAGCTTCTCTTGGCGACCCACCAGTCGCCGATGGGCATGTATCACACCTTCCAGCGCTTCGCGGACGAAGAAGCACGCAGCGCGTACAAGGTCGACAAGTTCGCCGTCGACCATCCCACCGGCCAGGACCGCGTCTTCGACCTGAACGACATGGTGCAATCCTCGCCCTATCGCGAAGTCCAGGACTCGCCGGAAGCGCTGCATACCTTCCAGATGGTGCAGGCCAAGCTTGCGGGCTTCGTGCTGCCGGTGAAGGACGCGCTGACCCGCTATCCGGAAACGGACAATTCCGAGCCCGCCCGCTATGCGCGCGCCATGGCCTATCTGCGCCAGCCCAATCTTCAGAAGGCACTGGCCGCGATCAACAGCCTGATCGCGGAAGAACCCAATAATCCGTATTTCTACGAGGCGCGCGGCCAGATCTATATGAGCATGGCCAAACCCGGCCAGGCCATTCCCGATTACCAGAAGTCGGTCAATCTGCGGCCGCGCGCGCCGCAGCTGCGCCTGGCGCTGGCCACCTCGCAGCTCGCCACCGAACAGCCCGCGATGGCCGCGCCCGCACTGGCCAATCTGAAGGCGGCGGTCTTGGTGGAGGACGATGACGTCTTCACCTGGTACGAGACGGCGCAGGCCTACAGCATGCTGAACAATGAGCCGATGGCGAACCTGGCCACCGCCGAGCTCTGGTACAATGCCGGCGACTGCAAAAAAGCGCTGGTGTTTGCCACCCGCGCGCGCGGCAAGCTGCCCCAGGGCGGCCCCGACTGGCAGCGCGCCAACGACATTCTTGGCGCCACGACCGCGCAAATAAAGGAACAAGCGTGCGCCCCTGGATGATCGTTCTGGCGGGCGCCATCGGCGGCGCCGCCCTGGGCGTGGCAGCGATGCTGACCATGGCCCAGAACGGCCTGGTGCCGGTCAACGACCGGCAGATGCAGGCCTATCTGCTGGAGCATCCCGAACTGGTGCCCGCCATGATGGCACGGGCGCAAGCCTTGGACGATCAGCGCCAGGCCGCGGCCCAGGCTGCCGCCATGAAGAAAGTCGGCCACGCCGCCTTTTTCGATCCTGCCGTCGCCTTCGTCACCGGCCCCGCCAATGCCAAGAAAACCTTGGTGGAATTCTACGACTATGACTGCCCCTTCTGCCGCGCCTCCCTGCCCGCGGTGAAGAAATTCTATGAAGCGAACAAGGACAAGGTTCGCTTCTCCTTCATCGAATTCCCCATCAAGAGCCTGCATGGTGAAAGCGCGGTGCTGGCGGCACGGGCCTCGCTGGCGGCGCGGCGCCAGCCGGCCCATTACATCGATTTCCACTTCGCCCTTTTGGGCCAGGAAGGGGAAATCACCGATGACATCATCACCGCGGAAGCCACCAAGGCCGGCATGGATCTGGCCAAGCTGAAGGCCGACATGGCCGATCCGGCGATCGAGAAGTCACTCAGCTCCAGCATCGCGCTAGCGCACAAGGTGGGCGTAGACGGCACGCCGACCTTTGTCCTCAACGGCAAATTCCATCCCGGCGCGGTCGATGACGAGACGCTGGCGAAAGAAATGGAAAGCTAGAGGTTAGTGAAGACCATCGGCCTGATCGGTGGCATGAGCTGGGAATCGACAGCTCTCTACTATCGCATTCTCAATCAGGAAACGGCGCGGCGGCTGGGCGGCCTGCATTCCGCGCCGGTGCTTCTGCATTCGCTGGATTTCGCGCTCATCGAAGAATTGCAGAAGGCAGGGAAATGGGCCGAGGCCGGCGAAGTGCTGGCGGCGGCGGCGCAGAAACTGGCGGCGGCCGGCGCCGGTGTCATCGGTCTTGCCAGCAATACCATGCATATTGTTGCCGGTCGGATCGAACAAGACCTCAATGTCCCCTTCCTTCATATCGCCGAACCGACGGCGACCGCGCTGAAAGAAAACGGCATAATGCAGGTGGGCCTGCTGGGCACTCGCTTCACCATGGAGATGCCGTTCTACAAGGACCGGTTGAAGGCGCGCGGGCTGCAGGTTTTGGTGCCGGAGACGGATGTGCCGGCGTTGAATGCCATCATTTATGACGAACTGTGCCTGGGCATCGTCCGCGATATGTCGAGACAGATATTCATCGATGCCATCGCGCGCCTGGCGAACCGCGGCGCCGAAGCGGTGATCCTGGGCTGCACCGAGATCGGCATGCTGGTCGATCAGACTTCGAGCCCGCTGCCGGTCTTTGACACGACCGAATTGCACGCCAAGGCGTTAGTCACGGCGTCGCTTACCGCTCCGGCATCCTGAGGACAGGCAAAACGATGCCCCAGCGGATGGAGGCCAGCCGGACGGCGGCGATAGTCGCCATGCCCGCGACACTGGCCACTTCCACCGGCAGACCCAACCCTTTCAGGCCCAGATATAGCGCCACGCCGGCAACGCAGGCGGTCACGTATAACTCCGACTGACGGAAGACCAGCGGCACTTCGGCGACCAGCACATCGCGGATCAAACCGCCTGCGCATCCGGTGATGGCACCCATGATGGTGGCGGCGAAGGGCTTGAGGCCACCCGCTTCGGCGATCTGCGCGCCCGCGATGCTGAAGAAGGCCAGACCCAGCGCGTCGGCATACTGCAGGGCGCGGTCCGGCGGCGGATACTTCCGCACCCACAACCAGGTCGCCAGCGCCGCGAGGGCTGACACGCCGATATACCAGGGCGAAGCAATCCAGAAGATCGGATGGCGATCCATCAGCACATCGCGCAAGGTGCCGCCGCCTGTCGCGGTCACGATAGCCAGCACCAGCACACCCACCGGATCGAGCGACCTGCGAACAGCCGCCAATGCGCCGCTGGCCGCGAAGACGGCGACACCGATCAGGGTGAAAAGCTGAACCAAGGACATGCGCCCCCCAGCCGGCCACTGTCAGATGAGTCCGCTCAGTGGGCTCGATGGATCGGCATAGGCTTTCTTCGGCATGCGGCCGGCGAGCCAGGCCAGCCTGCCCGCCTCCACCGCCAGTTTCATCGCCGCGGCCATCTTCACCGGGTCCTTGGCATGGGCGATGGCGGTGTTGGTCAGGACCGCGTCACAACCCAACTCCATCGCCACCGCCGCGTCCGAGGCAGTGCCGATGCCGGCATCGACCACAATCGGCACTTTTGCATCCTCGATGATCATGCGGATGTTCACCGTCGCCTGCATGCCCATGCCCGAGCCGATCGGGGCCGCCAGCGGCATGATCGCCACCGCCCCGACATCCTCCAGCCGCTTGGCCATCAGGGGATCGTCGCTGCAATAGACCATCACCTGGAAGCCATCCTTGCTCAGCATCTCGGTGGCGCGCAGGGTCTCGATCATGTCGGGATAGAGCAGCTTCTTTTCGCCCAGCACTTCCAGCTTGACCAGCGACCAGCCGCCCGCTTCCCGCGCCAGGCGCAAGGTGCGCACCGCATCCTCGCCGGTGAAGCAGCCGGCGGTGTTGGGAAGATAGGTGACCTTCCTGGGATCGATGAAATCCACCAGCATAGGCTGACTGCGATCGGTCAGGTTCACCCGCCGCACCGCCACGGTGACGATCTCAGCCCCGCTCGCCGCCAGCGCCGCGGCATTGTCGGCATAGGTTTTGTATTTGCCGGTGCCGATGATCAGGCGCGACTTGTATTCCTTGCCCGCCAGCACGAAGGGCTTATCCATGCGCGGGACTTCGACGGGCACATTGCCGCCGCCGATGAAATGCACGATCTCCAGCCGGTCGCCGTCGGTCAGCGCCACCTGCCCATAGGTCGAACGGGGCACGATTTCGAGATTGCGCTCCACCGCGATCTTGGCCGGGTCCAGCCCCAACTGCTCGAGCAGCCCGCGCACATTGACGGGCGCTTCGATGCGCCGTGTTTCGCCATTCAGGGTGATTTCCATGGGGTCAGACCTAACCGTTTAAGCATTTCCGTATCGGGAGCGATGCGATTATAAGGCTCAAATCACTCTTCCGCGCGGAAAGTCTATGGCAAAAAAGACGAAACAAACCAAGACCTTACCCATATACATCCTCAACGGCCCGAATCTCAATCTCCTGGGGCATCGCGAGCCGGAGGTCTATGGCTATACCACCCTGGCCCAGATCGAAGAGATGTGCGCCGAACAGGCCGCCGGCCATGGCCTTTCCATCGTCTTCCGCCAGTCCAATCGCGAGGGCGAGATCGTCGATCACCTGCAGGAAGCGCGCACCGCGGGCAGCGCCGTGATCATCAATCCCGCCGGCTATGGCCATACCTCCATCGCCATCCTGGATTCGATCCAGGCCTGCGGCCTTCCGGTGATCGAGGTGCATCTGTCCAACATCCATCGCCGCGAGCCCTATCGCAATCACTCCTATGTCTCCAAGGGCGCCACCGGCATCATCATGGGCC
>CAYQZM010000306.1:0-4998 GCA_964421935.1 uncultured Rhizobium sp.
GGCCTGCGCCGCGCGCGAGGGCTTCGCGCTGGACGTGACGCTTTTCGACTGGGGCTCGGAACATTACAAGCGCCATGGCGTGATGATGCCGGCGGACGGGCTGGATCAGCTCAGGAAATTCGATGCCATCTATTTCGGCGCGGTCGGCGCCCCCGACATTCCGGACGATGTGACCCTCTGGGGTCTGCGCCTGCCGATCTGCCAGGGCTTCGACCAGTATGCCAATGTCCGTCCCACGCGCATCCTGCCGGGCATCACATCGCCGTTGCGCCATGCAGGTCCCGCCGATCTGGACTGGGTGATCGTGCGCGAGAATTCCGAAGGCGAATATGCCGGCAACGGCGGGCGCACGCACAAGGGCTTGCCCGAGGAAGTGGCGACCGAAGTCTCGGTCTTCACCCGCATGGGCGTCACCCGCATCATGCGTTTTGCGTTCAAGCTGGCCCAAGCACGGCCGCGCAAGCTTCTGACCGTTGTCACCAAGTCCAACGCCCAGCGCTTCGGCCTGGTGCTGTGGGATGAGATTGCCGCCGACGTCTCGAAGGAATTTCCCGACGTGACCTGGGACAAGATGCTAGTCGACGCCATGACCGTGCGCATGACGTTGAAGCCGCAAAGCCTGGACACGATCGTGGGCACCAATCTGCATTCCGATATCCTGTCGGACCTGGCCGGCGCGCTGGCGGGCAGCCTGGGTGTCGCGCCCACGGCCAACATCAATCCCGAAGGGCGCTTTCCCTCCATGTTCGAGCCGATCCATGGCTCGGCCTTCGACATCACCGGCAAGGGCATCGCCAATCCCGTCGCCACCTTCTGGACCGGCGCCCAGATGCTGGAGCATCTGGGGGAGAAGGACGCGGCGGCCCGGCTGATGCGGGCGCTGGAGCGCGTCACCCAGGCCGGCATTCTGACGCCCGACGTCGGCGGCACCGCCACCACCAAGCAGGTGACCGCTGCCATGGTCGAGGCGATCCACAGTTCGAATCTTTAGTTCGGCGAGAATGGATCTCTCAGACCGCCCATCCGCGCGGCGGCAGGTGTGACACCGATGGCGCCGCCTAGTCCGAACGGCGGCATGTCGCGATAGATGTTCTCGCAAGCCTGCGGCGTCAGCGCATAACTCTCATGCCAGATGCCGACCGCGTCATTGTCCTTGGCGCGCCGGTTGAAGACGGCCCAGGCGGGAAAATGTTCGGCCTCGCGGTCATGGGCATAGGCGAACAGCTGCTCCAGGCTCCGCCAATATTGCACCGTCAGGCTACAGCGGCCGGACTGGAAATTCCGCTGCCACAGCATCCCGGCCTCCGGCCTTTGGGCCAACTCCTTCTGTATACGCGGCATGGCCATGGCCACCGGCCACCACCGGTTGACGGCCGCCAGCCGGTTAATGCGCATGCCAATCAGGAACAGCGCCAAGGGCTTATCCGGGTGGGCCTGATGGCGGCCCTTGATGATCGTGGGCATGGCCATGGCCGATCATGCCTTAACTGGTTGTCATGGTCACCCGGGACAAAATGAGAGCGGATGGGGATTTTTCCGGCAGGCCTGCCGATATAGGCTCCGTCCAGCAGCGTCGGGTTTTTGCAAATCTCGGAGCGCGGGCATGAAACGCTTTATCGTCCTGCTACTGGCATCGGCCCTGTCCTTTTCGTTCACCGCTTCGGCGCAGCAAGAGACAAAGCCGGCGGAGCCCGGCCCCGGCCCTGGCGTCGGCGTCGAGAGCGTGATTGTCACCGCGCCCGCGCTGCGCACCGAAAAGGCGCTCGACAATTTCATCATCGCCCATTCCACGCCCACGCAATGGTTGGGCAAGATTGCGCGCTGGAAGAATGGCATCTGTCCCCTGACCGTCGGCCTCTCATCCAAACTGAATCTCTACATCAGCCAACGCATCATCCGGGTGGCGATGATGACCGGCGCACCTCTGGACAAAGGTGAAACCTGCCGGCCCAACATACTGGTTATAGCGACGGATCAGCCGCAGACGTTTCTGGATTTCATGAGCACCAAGCGGCCGGCTCTGCTCGGGGCTCACTATATTTCGCAGCGCAAACGCATCGCCACCATGACCCTTCCGGTTCAAGCCTGGTACAGCACCGCGACCGAGGATTTCTATGGCTTCATCTCGGCTGACCTGCCGAGCGGGCAGCTTGGTTATGGCGTGATGAGCTCGAGTTACGTTGCGGGCTCGGCCAGCGGATATATACTCGGTTCACATGCAAGCGGTTCGCGCCTCGGAGATGGGCTGAAGAGCGAACTGAGCACGGCGATTATCCTCGTAGATACGCGAAAGATCGCGGGCCAGCAGATCGGTCCGCTGGCGGACTATATCGCCATGCTGGCGCTGTCGCAGGGCCAATCCTATGACACATGCCAGGATGTGCCGACCATCAACAATCTCATGGCTTCCGGCTGCGCCGCCGAGATGAAGCCGGCGGCGCTGACCGATATCGACGCCACCTATCTGCGCGGCCTCTACAAAATGGACGCGGGCCAGTCCTATCGCGGAGAGCGCAGCTCCATCGCCTTTGAAATGAAGAAAGAGCTGGGCGGCTACTGACGCCTGGTCCGGGCTTCGCCTGCGGGGGTAGGATATGGGGCAAGGCGTCATGGTCACGGGCAGAGCGCAGGCATGAAAGGCTTTCCCATCCTGTTGCTGGCGTCGGCGCTGGCCTTTTCTCTCACCGCTTCCGCGCAAGAGCAGCCCAAGCCGGAAGAGCCCCAACCCGGCACCGCGGTCGAGAATGTGATCGTCACCGCGCCTGCGCTGCGCACAGAACGGGCGCTCGACAATTTCATCATTGCCCATTCCACGCCCACGCCTTGGCTGGGCAAGATCGCCCGCTGGAAGACAGGCATCTGTCCCCTGACAGTCGGCCTGCCGGACAGATTCGATCAGTATATAAGCCAACGCATCCTGCGCTTTGCGGTGATGGCTGGCGCACCGCGGGCCCCCGATGACAGGCCCTGCCGCCCCAATATCCTGGTGCTGGCCACGCCGCAGCCGCAGGCGATCTTGGATTTCATGAGCACCAAACGGCCAGCCTTGCTCGGGGCTCATTATATCTCGCAACGCCAAAAGATTGCCACGATGACCCTTCCGGTTCAGGCCTGGTACAGCACCGCGACCGAAGATTTTCGCGGCTTCATCGTGGCCGATCTGCCAAGCCGGGCTCTCGGCTATGGCGTGATGGGCGGGGGCTTTCCCAGCCTTTATGTGAGCGGGTCGCGCACGGGAGACGGGCTGAAAAGCGAGTTTACCACCGCCGTCATCATCGTGGATACGCGCAAGATCGGCGGGCAGGAGATCGGTCCGCTCGCCGATTACATCGCCATGCTGGCGCTGTCCCAGGGGCAATCATATGACACCTGCCAGGACGTGCCGACCATCAACAATCTGATGGCTGCCAACTGCGACGCCGATCTGAAGCCGAGCGCGCTGACCGATATCGATGTCACCTATCTGCGCGGCCTTTACAAGATGGATGCGGGCCGCAGCTTTCTGGGACAGCACGGCTCCATCGCCTTTGAGATGAGGAAAGAATTGGGCGGCTACTGATGGGCCGCTCGCCCCGTTCTACTCAGGCGCGACAGTGACCTTGATGCCGTCGGTGGCGTCGCTGCACACGATCTGGCACGACAGCCGCGAATTGGGCTCGACCGCCAGCGCCATGTCCAGCATGTCGATTTCCGCTTCCGATGGCGCCGGCAGCTTCTCGAACCAGCCGTCATTCACATAGACATGGCAGGTGGCGCAGGCACAGGCCCCACCGCATTCCGCCGCGATATCCAGGCCGCCATCGCGCAGAATTTCCATCACACTCCAGCCCTCGCGGCCTTCCAGCGTGTATTCCTTGCCCTGGCGGTCGATCGCATGAATCTTCATTTTTTAAACTCCCTCATCCTGAGCAGCGCATTTCCGTATCGCCTTGGCGGCCTCACCCTTCGACAGGCTCAGGGTGAGGAGGAAATGCGCGTGGCGAAGGATCACGAGACACCCAATTTCTTTTGCAGGTTGGACGAAGAGGTCGTGTACTGGAAGCGCAGCTTCTCGTTCGGCTTGCAGATGTGGAACGCGGCCTGCGCCATCAGCGCCGCCTCATGGAAGCCGGACAATATCAACTTCAGCTTGCCGGTATAGGTGTTGATGTCGCCGATGCCGAAGATGCCGGGCGTCTGGCTTTCAAAACGCGCCGTGTCCACCGGGATCAGATTCTCGTGCAGGTTGATGCCGAATTCCGCGATGGGGCCCAGCTTGATGGTCAGGCCGAAGAAGGGCAGGAACGCATCGGCTTCATGATGCCACTCGCTCTTGTCGGCGCCGGCAAGCGTGACGCCGGTGAGCTGGCCGGGCTCGCCATGGATCGCCTTGACGCTGGCGACATGGAACTTGACCTTTCCTTCCTTCTCCAGCTCGCGCATCTGGTTGACGCTGTGCGCCGCGGCGCGGAAGCCGTCGCGGTGATGCACCAGGGTCATGGACTTGGCGAGCGGCGCCAGGTTGATCACCCAGTCGAGCGCGCTATCGCCGCCCCCGGCGATCAGGATGTTCTTGCCGCGGAAGGTTTCCATCTTGCGCACGGCGTAATGCACGCCGATGCCGTCGCCGGCATTCTCGAAGGCCTCGATGCCGGGCACCGGCGGGCGCTTGGGCTGGAAGCTGCCCGCGCCGGCGGCGATCACCACCACATGCGCGATCAGCACCGTGCCCGTGTCGGTGGTCAGCTTCCAACGCCCGTCGGCCAGCCGCTCCCGCGCCGTCGCCATCTCGTTGAAATGGAATTGCGCGCCGAACGGCTTGATCTGTTCCAGCAGCTTGTTGGTCAGCTCCTGGCCGGTGACGATGGGCAGGCCGGGAATGTCGTATATCGGCTTTTCCGGATAAAGCTCGGTGCACTGGCCGCCCGGCCGGTCCAGGATGTCCACCAGATGGCATTTCAGGTCGAGCAGCCCCAGTTCGAACACGGCGAACAGGCCGATGGGGCCTGCGCCAATGAT
>CAYQZM010000307.1:0-2713 GCA_964421935.1 uncultured Rhizobium sp.
CCGTCACTCGTGGCGATGGCGGTGGCGGCCTTGGGATAGGTGTCGGTGGTCATGATGGCGTCGGCGGCGGCCCGCCAGTTGCCGGCCGCGCCCTGCGCCACCAGGCCCGACAGCACGCGCGTGATCTTTTCGGTGGGAAGCGGTTCACCGATCACGCCGGTGGAAGCCATGAAGACCTGCTGGGGGCGGCAGCCCGCCACCGCGGCTGCCACCTCGGCGATCTCGCGCACGCCGTCCTGGCCGGCCTTGCCGGTGAAGGCATTGGCGTTGCCGCTGTTGACGACCAGGACACGGGCCTCTTTGCCCTTGAGTTTGTCGCGGCACCAGATGACCGGCGCCGAGCAAGTTTTGGAGGTGGTGAAGACTCCGGCGACCTGGGTTCCCGGCGCCAGCAGCGCCAAGAGCACGTCGGTCCGCTGCTGATAGCGTACCCCGGCGGCTGCGGTGGCGAGCCGAACGCCGGCCAGGGGCGGCAGATGGGCAAAGCTCTTGGGCGCCAGCGGTGAGACCGGATGCGCCCCCTTCTGAGTCGTTTTTACCGTTTTGGCGGTCTTCTTGGTCGCGGTCTTCGCACTCTGGGCCATGGGTCCCCCGGATTTACCCCTGAAATGGCCGGGATAGTCTTAAAAACCCCCGGTTTGACAAGAGAGTAGCGCGTTCTTATGTCTCCCGCGCGGCCGCCATGCGGATTTGGCGGCTCTTTCGGGCCCCAAGACTTTTGGAGGCCATTGGACCGCCCCAATTTCCGGCCGGATGTAGAGGATTTCATGCTGGCTTCGCTCGCCAAATCGCTTTTCGGCTCGGCCAATGACCGCAAGGTCAAGCCGCTCTGGGCGACCGTTTCCAAGATCAATGCCCTGGAGCCGCGTTTTTCGGCCCTGTCGGACGCCGAACTGGCGGCCATGACTCCGGCCTTCCGGGAGCGGCTGGAGAAGGGCGAGACCCTGGACGATCTGCTGCCCGAAGCTTTCGCGGTGGTGCGCGAAGCCGCCAAGCGCACCCTGGGCCAGCGCCATTTCGACGTGCAGCTGGTCGGCGGCATGGTCCTGCACAAGGGCAACATCTCCGAGATGAAGACCGGCGAAGGCAAGACCCTGGTCGCCACCCTGCCGGTCTATCTCAATGCCCTGGCCGGCGACGGCGTCCATGTGGTGACGGTCAACGACTATCTCGCCCGCCGCGACAGCGAATGGATGGGCCAGATCTACCGCTTCCTGGGGATGACGGTAGGGGTGATCGTTCACGGCCTGGACGATGCCGAGCGCAAGGCCGCCTATGCCGCCGACATCACTTATGGCACCAACAACGAATACGGCTTCGACTATCTGCGCGACAACATGAAGTACTCGCTGGACACCATGGTCCAGCGCGGCCACGCCTTCGCCTTCGTGGACGAAGTCGACTCCATCCTGATCGACGAAGCCCGCACGCCGTTGATCATTTCCGGTCCCACCGACGACCAGAGCGAAATGTACCGCAATGTCGACGCGGTAATGACCGGCGTCGTCAAGGAAGACTATGACCTGGACGAGAAACAGCGCCAGGTCTCGCTCACCGAGCAGGGCAATGAGCATGTGACCCAGATGCTCAAGGCCGCGGGCCTGCTGCCGGACGGCGATCTCTACGACACCGAGAACATCACCATTGTCCATCACGTGAACCAGGCGCTGAAGGCGCATCTGCTGTTCCAGAAGGACAAGGACTACATCGTCAAGAACAACCAGGTGGTGATCATCGACGAGTTCACCGGCCGCATGATGGAAGGCCGGCGCTATTCCGAAGGCCTGCACCAGGCCCTGGAGGCCAAGGAGCATGTCGAGGTCCAGCCGGAAAACGTCACCCTCGCCTCCATCACCTTTCAGAACTACTTCCGCCTCTACGACAAGCTGGCGGGCATGACCGGCACGGCCATGACCGAGGCGGCCGAGTTCCTGGACATCTACAAGCTCGACGTCCTGGAAATTCCCACCAACGTTCCGGTGGCGCGCAAGGACGCCGACGACGAGGTCTATCGGACCGTCGGCGAGAAGTATGACGCCATCATCAAGCTGATCCTGGAATGCCGCGACCGCGGCCAGCCGGTTCTGGTGGGCACCACCTCGATCGAGAAATCCGAGGAACTGTCCGACGTCCTGAAGAAGCGCAAGATCCCCCACAATGTGCTGAACGCCCGCTATCACGAGCAGGAAGCCTATATCGTGGCCCAAGCCGGCGTTCCCGGCGCCATCACCATCGCCACCAACATGGCGGGCCGCGGCACCGACATTCAGTTGGGCGGCAATGTCGAAATGCGCGTTCGCCAGGAACTGGCCGGCATCACTGACCAGAACGAGCTGCGCACCCGGACCGAGGCGATCAAGGCAGAGGTCGCGGAAAACAAGCAGACGGCGCTGGCCGCCGGCGGTCTCTACATGATCGGCACCGAGCGCCACGAAAGCCGGCGCATCGACAACCAGCTGCGCGGCCGTTCGGGGCGCCAGGGCGATCCCGGCGCCTCCAAGTTCTTCCTGTCCCTGCAGGACGACCTGATGCGCATCTTCGGCTCGGACCGGATGGACGCCATCCTCACCAAGCTGGGCCTCGAAGCCGGTGAGGCCATCACCCATCCCTGGGTCAACAAGGCCCTGGAAAAAGCGCAGCAGAAGGTCGAGGCGCGCAACTTCGAGATCCGCAAGAACATCCTGAAATACGACAATGTGCTCAACGACCAGCG
>CAYQZM010000308.1:0-6223 GCA_964421935.1 uncultured Rhizobium sp.
CCATCGGCGCGGTGTTCGGAAGCTGGCATAGCTCCCGCGCCAATACCTATCGCAAGCTCAACAACATCCCGGAGGACTGGGGCACGGCCGTCAGCGTCCAGGCCATGGTGTTCGGCAATCGGGGCAATACTTCTGCCACCGGGGTTGCCTTCACCCGCGATCCCGCCACCGGCGAGAAGCTGCTCTACGGCGAATTCCTGATCAATGCGCAGGGCGAAGACGTGGTCGCCGGTATCCGTACGCCTCAGCCTATCTCGAAGATCGTGCGCGAGCGGCAAGCCAGCAAGAAGCCCAGCATGGAAGAGGCGATGCCCGCCGCCTATGCCGAGCTGAAAGCCATCGGCGAGCGGCTGGAGCAGCATTATCGCGACATGCAGGACGTGGAATTCACGGTGCAGGAGGGCAAGCTCTTCATGCTCCAGACCCGCGCCGGCAAGCGGACCGCCGAAGCTGCCCTCAAGGCGGCGGTGGACATGGTGGGTGAAAAGCTGATCGACAAGGCGGTCGCGGTGACGCGGGTGGAGCCGGAAGCATTGAACCAGCTGCTTCATCCCACTCTCGATCCCGAGGCGCCCAAGGAGCAGATCGCGGTGGGCCTGGGCGCATCGCCTGGCGCTGCCACCGGCGAAGTCGCCTTCACCGCCGAGGAAGCCGAGAAGCTGGCCGCCGATCATCGCGATGTGATCCTGGTGCGGACCGAAACCAGCCCGGAGGACATTCACGGCATGCATGCGGCGCGCGGCATTCTCACGGCCCGTGGCGGCATGACCAGCCACGCCGCCGTGGTGGCGCGCGGCATGGGTCGGCCTTGTGTTTCCGGTGCCGGCACCCTGAAGATCGATCCGGTACGCGGCGAGATGGTGGCGGGCAATGTCACCATCGCCCGCGGCGAGGTCATCACCATCGATGGCGGCTCCGGTCAGGTCTTCAAGGGCAAGGTCGGCTTGCGTCAGCCCGAACTGACGGGCGATTTCGGCACCTTGATGAGCTGGGCGGACGAAGTGCGCCGCCTGAAGGTGCGCACCAATGCCGACACGCCCACCGACGCCGCCACCGCGCGCCGGTTCGGCGCCGAAGGGATCGGCCTGTGCCGCACCGAGCACATGTTCTTCGAGGCCGACCGCATTGTTGCGGTGCGCCAGATGATCCTGGCCGACGCCGAGGAGGAGCGCAAAGCCGCCCTGGCCAAACTGCTGCCCATGCAGCGCAGCGACTTCGAAGCCATCTTCCAGGCGATGGCGGGCCTTCCAGTCACCATCCGCCTGCTCGACCCGCCTTTGCACGAGTTCCTTCCCCAGAAAGAGGAGGAATTTGAGGAGGTTGCGGCGGCCGCCGGCACCAATGCCAGGAAGCTGCGGGCCCGCGCCATCGCCCTGCATGAGGCCAATCCCATGCTGGGCCACCGTGGCTGCCGGCTGGGGATCACCTATCCCGAGATCTACGAGATGCAGGCCCGGGCCATCCTGGAGGCGGCGCTGGCGGTGGAGGAGGCTGGCGGGGCCCCGGTCCAGCTGGAAATCATGATCCCGCTGGTCGCCTTCAAGGCCGAGCTGGACATGCTGGCTGGCCGGATCGCCGGGGTGGCCGAGGCGATCAAAAAAGAACGCGGCAAGGTCCCGGCCTACATGATCGGCACCATGATCGAGCTGCCGCGCGCGGCGCTGCGCGCCGGAGAAATTGCTCAGACTGCGGAGTTCTTTTCTTTCGGCACGAATGATCTGACGCAAACCACACTGGGTCTGTCGCGTGACGATGCCGGCATGTTCCTCAACGAATATCTTTCCAAGGGTGTGATCGCGCGCGATCCATTCGTCTCGCTCGACATCGACGGTGTTGGTGAATTGGTGAAGATCGCGGCGGAGCGTGGACGCAAGACGCGTGAAAAACTCAAGCTCGGCATCTGCGGCGAGCATGGCGGCGATCCGGATTCGGTGCGTTTCTGCCACGACTCGGGACTGGATTACGTTTCCTGTTCACCATTCCGCGTGCCCGTTGCGCGGCTTGCCGCGGCGCAGGCGGCATTGAAAAAGAGTCGCAGCGACGTGTGACACGTACACGGACGATGCAGGAAAAACCTGGGTTTTTTGCACCTCGGTGACGCCCAGTCACCAAGACGAAAAAATTTATTTGACGATTCGTTTTTGGGGCGGGCATAACCGCCGCTCCACGGAGCTGGGAACTATTCGGAACTTTTTTTCGAGGGACACGCGGGAATCGAGACAGCCTGTTTGAAGTAGCAACTGCGATAGTGACGCCGAAGGGGCGAAGCAAAACGCAAGGGGCGAAATAGACCAAGCCTAATTGACCAAGCGAAACCTTTTACCGAACGAGTTACAGTCAATGCCGATAAAAACGAACGACGCGATTTCGCGTTCCGACCGCGTGCTTGTGGCCGCGCTCGGCATCATCCTGGCGACGGCCAGCGCCGCGATCGGCGCCTCGCTGACCTATCATCCGTCTACGGACAAAGTCGTGCTGCCGAAGCCGGCGGTCCATGTGGTCGAGGCCGCGCCCACCCCTGTCACCGACGCGGTGATGAGCCAGCTCCTGGCCGAGCATAAATGCCTCTCCGAAGTGTTGTATTACGAGGCCCGGGGCGAGGGCCTCAGCGGCCAGAAGGCCATTGCCGAGGTGGTCTTTCACCGCATGAATCACGGCGATTACGGCCATTCCATCTGCGCCGTGGTCTATGAGGGCAAGGATAAGCCCGGCTGCCAGTTCTCCTTCACCTGCAACGGCGACATGCGCCGACCCAAGCAGCGGGCCGCCTGGCACCAGTCGGAGAAGCTGGCCGCGGCCATCCTGACCGGCCAGGTACCGCTCAAGAACGCCACCGGCGGGGCGCTGAACTTCCATGCCATCTCGGTGCAGCCCGACTGGGCCGATACGCTGGAAAAGACCACGCAGATCGGCAACCACATCTTCTATCGCAACGCGCCGCGCGCGCGGGATTCTTGATTGATCGCAGGTTGGTGGGCGGCCCCTTTGCGTTGCTCCGGGTCCGCCGCTCCTAGAAATCCAAACCTATATCCAGGTTGGGCGCCGAGTGCGTGATCGCGCCGGAGCTGATGTAGTCCACGCCTGTCTCGGCAATGGCGCGCACGCTTGAAAGCGTGACATTGCCGGATGCTTCCAGCACCGCTTTGCCTTTCGCCAGCGCCACGGCGCGGCGCAAATTCTCCAGGCTCATATTGTCCAGAAGGATGGTGTCAACGCCTTCGCGAAGCGCTTCCTCGAGCTGCTCCAGGCTGTCCACTTCCACCTCGACCTTGACCATATGCCCCAGGCCGGCGCGCAGCCGCTTCACCGCCGCGGCGATACCGCCGGCAGCCTGGACATGGTTGTCCTTGATCATCACGGCATCATCCAGCCCGAAGCGGTGATTAAAGCCGCCGCCGCAGCGCACCGCGTATTTCTGCAAGGTCCGAAGGCCGGGCAGGGTCTTGCGGGTGCAGGCGATGCGGGCTCCGGTGCCTTCCACCGCCTTGACTAGGGCAGCCGTGGCCGTGGCCGTGCCGGAGAGGGGCCCCAGGAAGTTCAGGGCCACCCGCTCGGCCGTCAGCAGGCTGCGGGCCGGCCCTGAGACGGTGGCCAGGACGGCTCCTGCGGGCGCCTCCGAGCCGTCCGGCAGGGCGACCTGGAAGGTTACCAGCGGGTCAATCAGCTGGAAGGCGGCCTGGGCACAGATCAGGCCGGCAATATGTCCGCTCCTGCGGGCCACAAGGCGGGCCGTGGCGGCCTGGTCGGCGGGGATGGTGAGTTCACTGGTAACATCACCGGCCCGGCCCAGATCCTCCTCCAGGGCCGCGCGAACGATCGGCTCGACCAGCAGCGGCGCCGGTGGCCGGGTGAACGGCAAGGCAAGCATCATTTGTTGGCGCGGTGGGGCAGGGCTTCCACACTGGCCGCGATGCGGTCGGCGTCGGCCAGGGTCATGAAGGTGCGCGCGCCCGCCTTGCGTGTCCGTGGATAGTCGCTGCGCCAATGCCCGCCGCGGGATTCATGGCGCGCCAATGCCGCCGTCGTCACCAGCTTGGCGGCCGCGGTCATGTTGAGCAGCGCCGGCTCGGAACTGGTGGTCTGAAGCCGTGCGATCACCGCCAGCGCGGCGCGCAGGCCTTCCGCATTGCGCTCCAGGGCGACATCGCGGCTCATGGCGCTGCGCAGCACATGCGGCGGAGCAGGCGAGGCGAAGCGTTGCGGCGCAGGCGGGGCGCCGCGCGAGGGCCCCTGTGCAAGCTGGTCGCGAACATCCTCGGCAACGCGGGCGCCGAACACCAGACCCTCGAGCAGGGAGTTGGAGGCCAGGCGGTTGGCGCCATGAAGCCCGGTGGCGGCGCATTCACCCGCCACCCAAAGACCGGGCAGGGATGAGCGGCCATGTTCATCGGAAGCGATACCGCCCATATGGTAGTGCGCCGCCGGCGCCACCGGAATCGGCTGGATAGCCGGATCGATGCCGGCGGCCTGACAGGCGGCGAACACGGTGGGGAAATGATTGGCGAAATCCGCGCCGATCGCTTCGCGGCAATCCAGAAACACGGGCTGGCCCGAAACGATCTGGCGATGGATGGCGCGCGCCACGATATCGCGCGGCGCCAGCTCGGCATCCTTGTGGATCGCTGTCATGAAGCGTTCGCCGCGCGTGTTCACCAGCACCGCGCCTTCACCGCGCAGCGCTTCGGTGGCCAGCGGCGCCGGATCGCGGCCCACGGCGATGGCGGTGGGATGGAACTGCACGAATTCCGGATCGGCGATCATGGCGCCGGCGCGCGCCGCCATGCCAAGGCCTTCGCCACGCGCTTCCAGCGGGTTGGTGGTGACGGCATAGAGCGCGCCAAGGCCGCCCGTGGCCAGCACCACGGCGCGGGCGCGGAACAGGATCAGGCGGGCATCGGGACCCAGACCGGCGCGCGCGAAAATACCGGTGACCCGGCCGGCCTCCATTGCCAGCTCCACGGCATGGAAGCCTTCGAGCAAGGTGATGTTCTTGGCCTCATGCGCCCGCGCGGCCAAGGTGGCGGAAATCGCCGCGCCCGCGCCATCGCCCTTCACATGCACGATGCGGGGCAGGGAATGGGCGGCCTCACGGCCCAGGGCCAGCGAGCCGTCGGATTTGCGGTCGAAGGGCGCGCCAAAGCCGATCAGGTCCTGGATGCGGTCCGGCGCTTCGCGCGCCACCAGTTCGACGATCGCCCGATCGCACAGCCCTGCGCCGGCCGTGATGGTGTCGGCCGCGTGGCTCTGCCAGCTGTCATCCTCGCCGAGGGCGGCGGCGATGCCGCCCTGCGCCCAGGCGCTGGAGCCCGACATTCCCGGCCGCGTCCCCGCCAGCACGATGCAGGGCATGGGCGCGAGCTTCAGGGCGGTGAACAGGCCCGCAATCCCTGCGCCCAATATGAGCGCGCCATCGGTTTCGACGATGTTGTCGATGTGGGTCATTTTACCGCCAGCATCCGGTCAATGGGTTTCCTGGCGCGGGCCGCGACATCGGCCGGCACGATCACTTCGTGGCTCATTGTCTGGAGGCTGTGCAGGATGCCGTCCAGGGTGATGCGCTTCATGTGCGGGCAGAGATTGCAGGGTCGCACGAAGTTCACATCCGGATGTTCCACCGCGACATTGTCGCTCATCGAGCATTCGGTGATCATCACCACGCGGGCGGGCTTATGCGCGCCGACATAGCCGATCATGGCGGCGGTGGAGCCGGCGAAATCGGCTTCCGCCACCACTTCCGGCGGGCATTCGGGATGGGCGAGCACCGTGATGCCGGGATGGGCGGCGCGGTAGTCGCGAATCTGTCCGGCGGTGAAGCGCTCATGCACCTCGCAGGCGCCTTCCCAGGTGATGACTTTGACACCCGTCTTGGCCGCGACATTGCGGGCCAGATACTTGTCGGGGATCATGATGACGGTATCGACGCCGAAATCCTTGGCGATGGCTTCCACCACCTTCACCGCGTTTCCGGATGTGCAGCAGATGTCGCTCTCGGCCTTCACTTCGGCCGACGTGTTCACATAGGTGACGACCGGCACGCCGGGATAGCGCTGGCGCAGCAGGCGCACATCGGCGCCCGTGATCGACTCGGCAAGCGAGCAGCCCGCTTCCATGGAAGGGATCAGCACGGTCTTGTCCGGCGACAGGATCTTGGAGGTCTCGGCCATGAAGTGCACACCGGCCTGCACGATCACTTGCGCGTCGGTGCGCGCCGCCTCGCGGGCCA
>CAYQZM010000309.1:0-8817 GCA_964421935.1 uncultured Rhizobium sp.
AGCTGTGGGTCTACAGCCTTGCCGGCAACACGCGCCCCGCGCCACGCGGTATCGCCTATTGGCCCGGCGACAAGGATTATGCGCCCGAGCTTCTGTTCGGCACCAATGACGGCAAGCTGGTGGCGATCAATGTGAAGACCGGAAAACCCGCCGAGAAATTCGGCGACAACGGCTTCGTCAATCTGCGCACGCCGGATGTCATGCGCGGCTATGACAAGAATTATGCCCTGACTTCGCCGCCGGGCATCTTCAAGAACCTGGTGATGACCGGCGCCTCCGGGCCGGAGGAATCGCGCAGCGTGTCCGGTGACGAGCGCGCCTGGGACGTGCGCACCGGCAAGCTGGTCTGGACGTTCCACGCCGTGCCGCGCAAGGGCGAGTTCGGCTATGACACCTGGGCGCCGGGCAGCACCGAGAACCGCGCCGGCGTGAACATCTGGAACATGATCACGGTGGACGACAAGCGCGGCATCGCCTTCCTGCCTTTCACCGGGCCGGCCTCGGACCGCTGGGGCGGCGACCGCCATGGCATGAACCTGTTCGGCAATACGCTGGTAGCGGTGGATGCCATGACGGGCAAGCGGCTCTGGCATTTCCAGCTGCTGCACCATGAAGTGTGGGACTGGGACCAGCCGACTCCGCCCATGCTGTTCGACGTGAAGAAGGACGGCAAGACCATCCCCGCGGTCGCGGCGATGAACAAGTCGGGCTATCTGTTCATTCTGGATCGCCTCACCGGCAAGCCGCTCTATGACGTCAAGGAAGTGCCGGTGCCCAAGAGCAATGTCGAGGATGAAGAGACCTGGCCGACCCAGCCCATCCCGGTGACACCGCCGCCGCTGGCGACAAGACAGAGCTTCACCGCGGCGACCGATGTGACAAATATCACGCCGGAGCTGCATGACTTCTGCGAAAAGCTGATCGCCACGCATCATCTGCATGACAGCGTGCCTTTCTCACCCATAACCAGTGACTCGCAGATCGCGCGCTTTCCCGGTTCGGGCGGCGGCCCGGAATGGGGCGGCGGCGCCTTCGATCCCAAGCTGGGCTATTTCATCGTCAATACCCAGGAGATGGGCTCGATCGAGCAGCTGGAGAAAAAGAAGGGCGGCTATTGGGCTTCGGCCAACATCCCCGATAGCTTCTTCGAACAGGAAATACCCGGTCATGGCTATTATCCCTGCCAAGACCCGCCCTGGGGTGATCTGTGGGCCGTGAACGTCAATACCGGCAAGATCGCCTGGCGCGTCAATCTGGGCGTGAGCGACATCATGCCGGAAGGCAAGCGCAACACCGGACGTCCCAATCTGGGCGCGCCGCTGACCACGGCGTCGGGCCTGATCTTCATTGGCGCCACCGACGACAGCCGCTTCCGCGCCTTCGAGACCAAGAGCGGCAAGGAGCTCTGGACCTACAAGATGGAAGCATCCGCCCACGCCTCGCCGATTGCCTATCGCGGCAAGGATGGCAAGGAGTATGTGGCAGTGGTGGCGACGGGCGGTGCGTTCATCCATAGCCCGCCGGTGGGCGACAGCCTGATCGTGTTCGGGCTGCCGTAGGTGTCTGGCTTCACGGCAAGATGATGTTCGCTCAAGGCAGCTTGGTCGCCGGCCTCATCTGGTCGATATAGAAGAGCCCGTCATAGACTTTTCCGATGTCCGGCACGGAAACCGTGTCGTATTTGGGAGCGCGTGCCGATAGCGGGCGCCGTATCGGAAGGGACGGGCTGGCGGCGCGCAGGTCGAGAAAGACGAATGGGTGCCCAAGGGCGTGAAGACGGGATTCCAGACTGCCCGCGACGGCGGGCGCGATGGCCGTCGCCGGGCCGCCGATGATGGCGTCGCTGCCCTGATATGCGGTCATGCCGATGGTGTAGACGCGATCGCCGAGCGTCGCGGACAGGAGGGCGCCGGTCGGCTTCATATCGTTGGCTTCCGGCGCGACATGAATGGTGCGGAAGTCTGAGGCGTAGTCCGCCTTCATCACATGGACATTGTGGGCCCAGATGATGAATTTCCGTCCGGGATAGGCGTTCCGGATCAGCCAGCGCAGATTTTCAAAGTTCCGCGCGTCGCGGCGGTTCTCCATCTCGACACCGGGACCGCTGGAATGGCGGGCCTGGAAACGGTTCCTGACGTCGACCCGCATGTTCTCGATCCAATGCTCCATCCAGGCGACGTCGCGTTCATCATGCGCCCTCAGAAAAGCACCGCGCTGCTCGTGCATGGCGGCCAGGATCTGCCCCGCGGCCTGATCGAGGGTTGTGAGGTCGGCCACGCTTGCGAACTTTGACGAGAACAGGCGGGCCCGCGCGGCAATGGCCTGTTCTGCCAGGACGCTCATCCTGCCGTTCAGCTCGGGATCGGCCAAGACGCGAATGAAGTCGCGCAGGTCCGAGGCAAAGCGCTCCATGGTGCCGTCCGCGGTCACCTGCATGTCGAATCCGGCCATGGTCAGGGGGTGCGTGGTGGCTTGGCTGGCTTTCACGTAATTGAACAGCGGCGTGACTTCCTCGGCATCGGACCAGAGCTGGAAGATGCCGCGCCGGGCGGCAGCAACAGGCGCGTCGGACCCGCGCATGCCGAGTTGAGCCAAGTGCACGTCATACATTCCTGATTCCCAAACCAGGACGTCGAAGCCCATCCGCTGGTGCAGGAATTTGATCAGGCGGACCTTGGCGGCAAAGCTCGAGCCGGCGCCATGCCCGGGTTCACCCAGCTGGACGACCTGGGCCGTGTCGATCGCCTTCGCCAGGGGCTCCAGATCGCTGAAATCCTCATCCGCGGCATCTGTGGCTCTTATCGGGACCGCGTTCGCCGCAATCCATGTCTGCAGCGGGTCGGAAGCTGCATTCACCGCCGCCCCCCCGGTCAGCACCGCGCCGCCAAGAAGGACTGCAATGACCTGCCTCAGGAAGACGTGTCTCATTGCCGTCTTTCGATGGACGGGCGAACCAGGCCGTCACCGTGCCTCGACGACCCGGCCTGATCCCATGATGCGGCGCTCGATCCGGGCAGGATGGGTGGTCAACCGCACGTCACCCGAACCCATGATGTTGACCTTCAGCTCGTCGCTGGGTGCCACGGTCACATCGCCGCTGCCCGCGATCATGACTTCCACATGCGCTGCCGCCAGCCGGCTCAGATTGGCGTGGCCCGACCCGAAGATGGCGACCGTCAGTCTGTCCACCTTGCCTTCGGCTCTCGCAGACCCGGAGTCGAAGACCGTCACCTTGAGGCTGGGTTGCTCGATGTGACCCAGGTCGGTGTCGTGGCTGCCGCGCACCATGACATTGTCTCCCGATATGCGCGTACCCTCGGAGAAAGGCGGCGACGGAGGTGCCGGAGGGACGGGCAGGTTTCTCAATGCCTCCTCGGTGGCCACGCGCGCCGCTTCGCTGGCCAGGTGCGCCGCATCGCTGGCAGCCCGCGTCGCCTCTGCGGCGGCCGCCGCGCTGACCTGCTCGATCCCACCATTGCCGATGATGGTCTGGCTGATGTTTCGCGGCTTGGAGGTCATGTCCAGCTTGCCGTTGCCGGCAATGAAAAGCCGCACATCGCCTTGGGGCGCCAATGCAGCCACGCCATTGCCCAGGATCGCGATCTTGGCATCAGCCGTCACCGAGAGACCGCCCAGGCCCGCCTTTCCCGGCCCCGCGATGGTGAGCCTGAGGCGTTCCACCTCGCCGCTGCCGGTGACCGTGCCATTGCCGTTGATGTGCAGGTCCAGATCCGGCTGTTTCACTTCTCCCAGATCCAGATGTTCGCCGCCATTGACCACGAATTTGCGGATGGGAATGCCGGTGACCACCGCCTCGACCTTGCGGCCGCTTTTGCGCGTGAGCCGGTTGTCGGCGGCGATGCGGCCTTGCGACACCCGCACATGCTCGATCGCCTCGGCTGGCCCGGTGACCGACACCTGCGGCGCGCCTTCCTGTTGGTAGCGGATGTTGATCGGTGCATCCAGCGCCAGGGTATCGCCGCCGTTCCAGCGCCAGGCCTTGCGGGTGGCCAGATCGATCAGCGGCTTGACGCCTTCCAGCGAACGCGGATCGTGAAAGATATTGTCGCCGCCGATCAGTGCGGCGGCTCCCAGCGAGAGGCCGCAGACGGCAAGGCCGGCGATGGTGGTGATCACGAGGGTGCGGGACATGGCTATTCCTCGTCCTCCCGGTTGAGCAGGCGGTAATTCATGCGGACATAGCGGCCCAGAAGCTTCAGGCCGCTGTCCAGCAGAAGCAGGATCAGACTGCCCATGCCGATCACGCCGGAAATCAGGCCCAGGCCCACCAGGGCAGGGAGCAGCACGCTGCCATTGCCGGAGGCCAGGCTCATCAGAAGGTGAAGGCCGGTGCGGCCGACCTCGTAGAGCACATAAGCAGCGACGGCGGCGCAGAAGAGGATCAGCGCCAGGATGGGCAGAACCACGAGCAGGTTGAAGGTCTGAAGCCCGGCCAGCGCAAAGCCAGCACGCAGAAAATTGTGCGGGCTGCGGCGCGTCTCCCAGCGGCGCAGCTTGGTTTCGGCGTAGATTTCCTGGCCGAGCTGCTGGGGAACGCCCAGCGAGGCCGCGACATCGGCGTCGCTGCGCCCCGCGGCCGCAGCGTCGCTGAAATGGGCTTCGTAATCCGCCACGATGTCGGCGATTTCGTCGGCTGAAAGGCCTTTCAGGCCCTGGCGCAGACGGGCGATGAACAACGCGCGCGTCATGAACCGTCCCCCAGCATCTTTTCGACCGAGGTCATGAAGCTCTTCCATTCTTCGCGCTGGGCCTTCAGCGTTTTGCGGCCAGAGTCGGTCAGGCGATAATATTTGCGCGGCGGCCCGCCGGGCGCTTCCACCAGATAAGTCGAAACCAGACCATCGTCCTGCATGCGGCGCATCAAGGGATAGATCGTGCCTTCGCCCATCCCCACGTCCTGCATCAGCCGGCTCGCTATCTCGTAGCCATAGGCATCGGCGCGTGACAGCAAGGTCAGCACGCACAGTTCCAGGACGCCCTTCCTGAGCTGCGTCTGAATGCTTTCCGCCAAAACCGAATCTTCCGCTGAGGGCGCCACGCAAAGGCTAACCTCCGCTGTTGGGGGCCGCAATGTGCCGGTGTTTCACGACTCAGTTGTCCGTCACGCGCACGCCGCCCGAGCCGGTCACATACTGGCTGAGACGCGGTGGGCGCGCCTTCATCTGAATGTTGCCCGAACCGGAGACATGCACATTGGCTTCTTCGCTCGGTGTGACATTGACATTGCCGCTGCCGGCGATGTGGATGTCGGCGCGCTGGACCTTGGCATCGTCCATCCGCACCGTGCCGGAGCCGGAAATGTTAAGCTCCAGCCGGTCGATGCGGCCATCGGCGCTGGCGCGTCCGCTGCCGGCAATCGCCAGCCGCAAGTCGTTCTGATCGAGACGTCCGAGCTGGACTTCCTCGCCGCCGCCGGCCAGCGCCACGCTGCGCAAGGCAACGCCGCTGACGGTGATGTCCAGACGCCCGCTCTTGCCCCAGCAATCCCGGCAGAAACGGATTTCGCCCTGGCCGACGCGAAGCTGGTCCAGCATGTCATCGGGGCCGGTGATGCTGATGCGGGCAGGGCCGCTGCGCATATAATGCACGACGGCAGGCACGGCGATGCCCAGCGCGTCGCCACCATCCCAGGTCCATTCCCAATGGCCCGGCTGCTTGAGCGAGGGTTCGCGCGGGGTGAAGCCATCCCAATCGCGCGCGGCGGCCGCACCGGACAGAAGAACAAGAGCCAAAGCCGCCGTCAGATAGATCCGCATCGCTAGCCTCCGTTTGAAAACCCCGCGCCGATTTCGCGCCCGCCCTGTATAGACATGAGTATCATGTTATGCAAGGTATAATGTTGTACATGCTATACGGCTATGCAAGGAACAAAGCCATGGGTGGGAAAAAGGCAGTATTTTTAGCAGCTTGGCTTTTTGTGAGCCCGGCGCTGGCCCAGCCGGAGCCGGGAATCTCGGTCTATCCGCCCAGTTTCTTCGCCGATGCCCGGCCGGCCACCGCCTATGACATGGTGAACCGTCTGCCGGGCTTTTCCCTGAATACGGGCACCGGCACGACGGTGCGTGGTTTTGCCGGTACCGCCGGCAATGTGCTGGTGGACGGCGCCCGGCCCACCGCCAAGAACGATGATCTGCAAAGCATTCTGCAGCGCATTCCGGCCGCCAATGTCGAGCGGATCGAAGTGATCCAGGGCTCGGCACCCGGCATAGACATGCAGGGCCAGAGCGTCGTGGCCAATGTGGTGCGCAAGAAGGGTGCCTCGGACCAGACCATCCTGTCGGCGTCCATGACCTACACCGGGGCAGGGCAATGGGTGCCGTCGGAAGGCGTGGAGTATCACGGCCAGACGGGCAGCTGGCGCTATGAGGCCGCGCTTCAACGGACAGCACAGGTCTGGGACGACTCGCCCGGCAACGGCTATCGCGTGGTGACGGCGCCCGGCCAGGCGCCGGTCTACGATCACGCCGTGCGCACGGGCATCATGCGCATGGGCTATCAATTGCATGGCGGATTGATCGTGCCGGTGTGGGGCGGTGACTGGGACAACAATTTCACCCTGCAGACCAACGATTATCCCAGTGGCATTCGCTATTACGGCGGCGGCGGCTCGCGCTTCGACTCCATCACCCGGCTGAAGAACGGAGAATTCGGCAGCCACTGGCAGGGCCAGCTGGGCGCGGTCGACCTGGAAAGCCTGGTGCTGCAGCGGCTGGGCCATGAGGAAGACAGCAACACCAGCGCCGCAGCCGGCAGCAGCGCGGTTTTCCTGGCCACCAAGGATACGGGCGAAAGCATCGCCCGCATCACGGCGCGCTACAGTTTCTCGCCGGCGCTGAGCCTGGAAGCGGGCGGGGAGGGTGCCTACAATTTTCTCGATGGCACCTCCAGCTATGTCGCCAACGGCGCCAGCGTCAGCTTGCCCAATGCCAATATTTCCGTGAACGAGAAACGCGCCGAAGTGTTTGGCAATGCCACCTGGAAGATCACGCCGGCCCTGTCGCTGGAAGCGGGCATGCGGATGGAAGTCTCGAGCATCTCGGAAACCGGCGACAGCATGTCCACCCGCAATTTCTTTTATCCCAAGCCGCGGGTGCTGCTGTCGTACCAGATCGATCCCCGAAGCCAGTTGCGGCTGCGGGCCGAGCGCGTGGTGGGCCAGCTCAATTTTTCCGACTTCGTAGCCTCGTCGAACCTGTCCGGCTATGGCGTGGCGGGCGGCAACGCCAATCTCAGGCCCGACCAGCGGTGGCAATTCGATGCGGCGCTGGAAAAGCATTTCTGGGGCAGGGGCGGCATCGTGCTGGACTATCTGCGTGAGGACATCACCGATCTGGAGGATTACGTCCCCATCGGCGGCGGCCTCGATGCGCCGGGCAACATCCCGCATGCCACCCAGGACAAATTCTCCATCACCGGACAGGTTCCGCTGGATTTCCTGGGACTGGAGAATGCCCTGTTCAAGCCCAACCTCTACTGGACCACCAGCAGCCTGATCGATCCGGTGACGGGCGAGCGGCGGCGCATCTCCAATGCGCGCAACATCAACTCCTATTACGAGATCACCCAGGACATCGATTCCCTCAAATCCACCTGGGATATTTCCTGGGGCACCAGTTTTTCCCGCACGACCTGGCGCATTTCACAGATCAGCCGCGTTGCCATCCACAACAGCCCCTATTTGAATGCCTGGTGGGCCTACAAGCCGACGCCGGACTGGAAGATCACCATCGGAGCGGACAACTTTACCGGCTACCGCTTCGAGCTGGAGCAGATCAATTTTCCCGGTCCCCGCAACCTGTCGCCGCCGAGTTCGATCCAGGATGTCTTCGACCGCACCCAGCCCCGCTTCTATATCCAGTTGCGCAAGACTTTCTGAGCGGCTTGTGATGGTTGGTCCGTTACCGCTAACGTGCGCGACAAAACGGGGGAGACGACAATGAAGCTTTGGGCAATGGGCTTGGTCTTGGCGTTGCTGGCGGGGCCGGCATTGGGGGCCGAGCCGCGCAAGCCGGGCGAATATCCGCCCACCGCGGATTCCCTGCCGCAGCCCGGTGTGCCGAAGGGCAAGCTGATCGGGCCGCTGGAATTCAAGAGCAAGATCATCGCCGGGACGGTGCGGCGCTACTGGATCTATGTGCCGGTCAAATATGACGCGAACAACCCGCCCAACCTGCTGGTGTTCCAGGACGGCCAGCGCGCCATCAACCCGCAAGGGCCGCTGAACATCCCGGTGGTGCTGGACAATCTGATCGCCAGGGGCGACATCCCCGCGACCCTGGGTGTCTTCATCACTCCGGGCAATACCGGCACCGAGCATTATCCCGACAATCTGGGCACCGGAAATCCCAACCATCGCGCCCCGGAATATGACGCCCTCAGCGATGCCTATACCCGCATGCTAATCGACGAGATCCTGCCGGAAGTCGCCAAGACCTATAAGTTCACCGACGATCCCAAGAGGCGCGCCATCGGCGGCACCTCCAGCGGCGCCATCTGCGCCTGGACGGTGGCGTGGCACCGCCCCGACCAGTTCGGCAATGTCATCAGCATGATCGGCAGCTACACCTCGATCGGCTATGTCCCGGCGACGGCGGATCATCCCATGATCCCGGGCGGCGATACCTATCCGGGCCTGATCCGCAAGAATCCCATTCGCCCCATCCGCATCTTCCTGCAGGACGGCAGCAGCGACCTCAACAATATCCACGGCAACTGGTTCCTGGCGAATCAGCAGATGGTGTCGGCGCTGCTATGGGCCAACGCCAATGCCGACGAGAAGAAGACGCCCGGCCCGCG
>CAYQZM010000310.1:0-2769 GCA_964421935.1 uncultured Rhizobium sp.
GCCTGGGCCGGCAACAAGAGCATGGATGCCAAGCGCCGGGCTTTCTACGAATATCATGCCGCGCTGATGGAGCCGTGGGACGGCCCCGCCGCCATCGCCTTCACCGACGGCCGCCAGATCGGCGCCACGCTCGACCGCAACGGCCTGCGCCCCGCGCGCTATATCGTCACCGACGATGACATGGTGATCCTGGCATCGGAAGCCGGCGTGATCCCGGTGCCGGAAGACAAGATCAAGCGCAAGTGGCGCCTGCAGCCCGGCAAGATGCTGCTGATCGACTTCGAGGAAGGCCGCATCGTCGAAGACGAAGAGATCAAGCAGAAATTCTCCGCCGCCGAGCCGTATGAGGACTGGCTGAAGTCCGCCCAGTTCAAACTGGAAGATCTGCCCGACCTGCCGGAAGATCATCGTGCGAAGGCGAACGATCCCTCGCTGCTGCTCGACCAACAGCAGGCCTTCGGCTACAGCCAGGAAGATCTGCAATTCTTCCTGGAACCGATGGCGGTTGCCGGTGACGATCCGATCGGCTCCATGGGCACGGATACGCCGCTGGCGGTACTCTCCAAGAAGCCCAAGCTGCTCTACAATTATTTCAAGCAGAACTTCGCCCAGGTCACCAATCCGCCGATCGATCCGATCCGCGAGGAACTGGTGATGAGCCTGGTCTCGATGATCGGGCCGCGCCCGAACCTGCTCGGCCGCGATGCCGGCGCGCACAAGCGCCTGGAAGTGGCCCAGCCGGTGCTGACCAATGCCGATGTGGAGAAGATCCGCTCCATATCCGAACTGGTGGACGGCGCGTTCCGCACCGCCACCATCGACTGCACCTGGCCGGCCAGCGAAGGTCCGGAAGGACTTTCCAATGCCGTGCAGCGCATCTGCCTCAATGCCACCGATGCGGTGCTGGCGGACAACAACATTCTTATCCTTTCGGATCGTGCCGTCGGAGAGGATCGCATTCCGGTGCCGGCGCTGCTGGCGACCGCCGCCGTGCATCATCATCTGGTGCGCCAGGGTCTGCGCATGCAGACGGGGCTCGTTGTTGAAACGGGTGAAGCACGTGAGGTGCATCATTTCTGCGTGCTGGCCGGCTATGGCGCCGAAGCCATCAATCCGTATCTGGCCTTCGAGACCCTGGAGCAGGTCCGTGTCCGCCAGGGCCTGTCGCTCAAGCCTTATGAGGTGCAGAAGAACTACATCAAGGCGATCGGCAAAGGCGTCCTGAAAGTGATGTCCAAGATGGGCATCTCGACCTACCAGTCCTATTGCGGCGCCCAGATCTTTGACGCTGTGGGCCTGTCGAGCGACTTCATCCATAAATACTTCACCGGCACCGCCTCCACCATCGAGGGTGTCGGCCTGAAGGAAATCGCCGAGGAGTGCGTGCGCCGTCATCGCGACGCCTACGGCGACAATCCCATCTATCGCAACATGCTGGATGTGGGCGGCGACTATGCCTTCCGCCTGCGCGGCGAGGACCATGCCTGGACGCCGGACTCGGTATCCCGTCTGCAGCATGCGGTGCGCGGCAACAATCCGGCCGAGTACCAGCTCTTTGCCAGCCAGATCAACGACCAGAACCAGCGCCTGCTGACCTTGCGCGGCTTGATGAGCTTCAAGGCCGACGGCACCGGCGTGCCGCTGGATGAGGTCGAGCCGGCGTCTGAGATCGTCAAGCGCTTCTCCACCGGCGCGATGAGCTTCGGCTCCATCAGCCGCGAGGCCCACACCAATCTCGCCATCGCCATGAATCGCATCGGAGGACGTTCCAATACCGGAGAGGGAGGTGAGGAGCCGGACCGCTTCAAGCCGCTGCCCAACGGCGATTCCATGCGCTCGGCCATCAAGCAGGTGGCGTCGGGACGCTTCGGCGTCACCGCCGAGTATCTGGTCAATGCCGACGACATCCAGATCAAGATGGCGCAAGGCGCCAAGCCAGGCGAGGGCGGCCAGCTGCCCGGCCACAAGGTCGATGCCAATATCGCCAAGGTGCGCCATTCCACGCCCGGCGTCGGCCTGATCTCGCCGCCGCCGCATCACGACATCTATTCCATCGAGGACCTGGCGCAGCTGATCCGCGACCTGAAGAGCGTCAACCACAAGGCGCGCATTTCGGTGAAGCTGGTGTCGGAAGTCGGTGTGGGCACTGTCGCCGCCGGCGTCGCCAAATGCCGCGCCGATCATGTCACCATTTCCGGCTATGAGGGCGGTACCGGCGCCTCGCCGCTGACGTCTCTGACGCATGCGGGTTCGCCGTGGGAAATCGGTCTGGCCGAAACCCAGCAGACCCTGGTGCTGAACGGGTTGCGCGGCCGCATCGCCGTGCAAGTGGACGGGGGGCTTCGCACCGGCCGCGATGTCGCCATCGGCGCGCTTCTGGGCGCCGATGAGTTCGGCTTCGCCACCGCACCGCTCATCGCCAGCGGCTGCATCATGATGCGCAAGTGCCATCTCAACACCTGCCCGGTGGGTGTCGCCACCCAGGACCCGGTGCTGCGCAAGCGCTTCACCGGCCAGCCGGAACATGTGATCAACTATTTCTTCTTCGTGGCCGAAGAGCTGCGCGAGATCATGGCCAGCCTGGGCTTCCGCACCGTCAATGAGATGATCGGGCGGGTGGATAAGCTCAACATGACCAAGGCGATCTCGCACTGGAAGGCCAAGGGCGTGGACTTGTCGCGCATCCTCTACAGCGTGCCGCACAAGCCCGAGATCGCCATCCATCACAGCGAAAAGCAGAATCACGGCCTGGAATCGGCGCTGGACCAT
>CAYQZM010000311.1:0-6219 GCA_964421935.1 uncultured Rhizobium sp.
CGTCACGAAGGCGACGCGCAGCATGTTGGTGGCGCCGGTTGTGCCGAGCGGCACGCCGGCGGTGATGACGATGCGCTCGCCGGGCTGGGCAAAGCCTTCCTGCCGCGCGATCTGGGAAGCGCGGGCCACCATGTCGTCGAAATCGCGGATATCCTCGGTGGGGACACTGTGAATGCCCCAGACCAGGCACAGCCGGCGCGATGTCTCCACCGAAGGCGTGGGCGCGATGATCGGCGAGACCGAGCGCTCGCGTGCCGCACGCAGCGCCGTGATGCCGGACTTGGTCCAGCAGACGATGGCGCGCGCCTCGATGGTTTCGGTCACTTCATGCACCGCCGCCATGATGGCGTCGGGCGTGGTCCGTTCCGGAACGCCGCGCTGGGATTCGATGTAGGAATGATAAAGCTCGTCGTCTTCCACCGACATGGCGATGCGGTCCATGGTCTCCACCGCCTCGACCGGATAAGACCCGGAGGCCGATTCCGCCGACAACATCACCGCATCGGCGCCGTCGAACACGGCGGTCGCCACGTCCGAGACTTCCGCCCGGGTCGGCATGGGCGACTGGATCATGGATTCCAGCATCTGGGTCGCCACCACCACGGGCTTTCCGGCCTTGCGGGCGGCGCGGGTGATCTGCTTCTGCAGGCCCGGCACCCGTTCCAGCGGCATCTCCACGCCCAGATCGCCGCGCGCCACCATCAGCGCATCGGCCAGCTCCAGGATGCCGTGCAGGGAGGCCAGCGCCTTGGGCTTTTCGATCTTGGCCAGCACGCCGGCGCGGCCCTGAACGATCTTCTTCAGCTCGGCCACATCCTCGGGCCGCTGCACAAAGCTCAGCGCGATCCAGTCCACCCCCAGCGCCAAAGCCGCGTCCAGGTCGGCGCGGTCCTTGGGCGTCATGGCCGAGAGCGGCAGCAAGGTATCAGGCATGTTGACGCCCTTGCGGTCCTTGATCTCGCCGGCCACTTCCACAATCGCCTCGGCGAAGGTGTCGGCCTTGCGCAACAGCCGCAGCCGCACCTTGCCGTCGTCGATCAGGAGCGCGTGCTTCTGCTTGATGGCCTGGAAGATTTCCGGGTGCGGGATGGGCACTTCCTGCGGCTTGTCGCTTTCCTCGCCCAGCACCAGGCGGATCCGTTCGCCTTCCTCCAGCATGCGCGGACCGCCCACCAGCCGGCCTAGCCGGATCTTGGGACCCTGCAGGTCGCAGAGAATGCCGATCGGCCGCTTGACCTCCTCTGACAGGGCGCGCAGGTCGGCGACCATCTTGCGCAGCATGTCGTGATTGGTGTGGCTCATATTGATACGGAAGACGTCCACACCCGCCTCGAACAGCTGGCGCATCTTCTCCGGCGTGTTCGACGACGGCCCCAGCGTGGCGAGGATCTTGGTCTTGCGGCGGCGGCGCATGGGTGGCTCGATCGATTGGAGAGGCTTAATTGGAAAGCGATTGGGTCCAGTCCGGCTTCTTGCCGGTATCCACTTCAAAGAAGCCGCGGCTGTCGAAGCCGCGTTTGGCGCACTCCCCGCGCCCCACCGACTTGAAGCGCTTGTCCGGCGCCACGCAGAAATGGGTCTTGCCTTCCCAGGTGCCTGCCGCGCCATCGCTGGCGTAAAGATAATAATAGCGGCCTTGCAGGGGGCCGGTCAGGATCTCGGTGCAGGCTTTGGCGTCGATGGTCCACCAGCCTTCGCTGGTCCAGTTGGTGCCGTCGAAACGGCCAAGGGCGGCGCGCACGCCCTGTGCCGATTTGTTGCAGACCGTGAAGCCGGCTTCGGCCGGTCCCGCCCAGGCCAGCACGCAGGCGAAGGCCGAGGCAAAGGACAGAAGGGCGGGGATGCGGCGCATGGGCTGGGCTGGCGGAACGCTCTGGCGGTCTCTGATTCGTGACTCTATACCTCGGGCGCATGACGGAAAACGCCTTCGAGGCCATCCAGGGCGCGCCTGGGAGCCGGTTGTTGCTTCTCTGTGACCATGCCTCCAACGCTTTGCCCGAAGGCGCGCTGGGGCTCGATCCCATCCTGCTTTCCACCCACATCGCCCATGACATCGGCGCCGCGGCGGTCACGCGGACCCTGGCAGCCAGCTACGATGCGCCAGCTTTTTTGGGGACCTGGTCGCGGCTGCTGATCGATCTCAATCGCGGCGCCGACGATCCCACCATCGTGATGAAACTGTCGGACGGCAGCATCATTCCCGGCAATGCCCATGCGAACGCCGCTGAGGTCGCTCGCCGCATTGCCGCCTTCCATGCGCCCTATCACGCCGCGATTGAAAGGGCGCTGGACCGCATGGGGCCCGATGCAGTGGTGATCTCGATCCACAGCTTCACTCCGGCCTGGAAAGGCCGGCCGCGCCCCTGGGACGTGGGCGTGCTCTATGACCGCGACCGGCGGCTTGCCGATCCCTTGATGCGAAGATTGGGCGAGGCGGGCTTCACGGTGGGCGACAACGAGCCCTATAGCGGGGCGCTGGAGGGCGACACGCTCTATCAGCATGGCACCTTGCGCGGATTGCCGCATGCGCTGATCGAGATAAGGCAGGATTTGATTGCCAGCGATCAGGCGGCACAAGCTTTTGCGATGCGACTGACGCCGATTCTGGATATGGCCTTAAGCGATATGCACAGATAGCCAGCATCTTGCCGTTGCATCATTTTGCGACGGCACGCTAGTGTCCGCGGCTTTTTCGATCCCGAGTTCCCCCATGTCCAAGAACGCCTTCGCCAAAGACCAGCTCAAGAGCTTCATCAACCGCATCGAGCGGCTGGAGGAAGAGCGCGCCGCGCTCAGCGCCGATATCCGCGAAGTCTATAGCGAAGCGAAGGGCACCGGCTTCGACACCAAGATCATGCGCCAGGTGATCCGTATGCGGAAGCTGGACAAGGCGGACTTCCAGGAGCAAGAGGCCATGCTCGATCTGTATTTAACCGCGATGGATATGCGCTAAGTCGCGGAACTTTCGCGCCATAAAATCGCCATCCGCACTGGAAACGCTTGCGCATGCGGCGGCATTCCACCGGCTATGACATCCTGTTCTTCGCGGCCATTGCGGCGACCTTGATCTCGCTGGCGCCGGCCCTTGCCCATCTGTTCGAATTGCCGCGCAAGATGACGCTGTCGCGCGATGCCTATTTCACCGTGCAGCAGATCTATTCCGGCTGGGCGCTATTCGGCGTTTCGATCTTCGTGCAGCTCATCACTATCGCCCTTCTCGCCTTTCTCTCCCTGGGTGAATCTTGCGTTTTCCGCCCGGTGGTGGCTGCCTTGCTGTTGTTGATCGCTGCCCAGGTGCTGTTCTGGCATTTCACCTTCCCCGCCAACACCGCCACCCGGAACTGGACGGTGATGCCGGCGGATTGGCAGGCGCTGCGCCGGCAATGGGAATATTCCCATCTGGGCGGTGCGGTCTGCCAGGCTGCTGGCTTCTTCTGTCTGATCTGGGCTCTCTTTGCTCGTATACAGGCAGTGGGCCGTTAACGGCGGCCGATCGATGGGCTAGGCTCCCCCAAAAGAAGGGGAACGCCATGCCGGAATTTTCCGTCAACCGCCGGGGTTTGATGGCTGCAGCGGCAGCCGCGCCTGTCATTGCCGCGGCGGCGCCCGCCGTTGCCCAGCCGCCGCCGGGCCGCGATCCGAGCGCCGGCGCCTCCACGCCCGACCAGCAGCGGCGCATGAAATGGTGGCATGAGGCCAAGTTCGGCATGTTCATCCATTTCGGCCTTTATGCCGCGCGCGGCCGGCATGAATGGGACATGGAGGACGAAGCCGTTCCCGTCCTGGAATATCAGAAGCTCACCGCCGGCTTTAATCCCGCGCCCGGCTCGGCCCGCAAATGGGCCCAGCTCGCCAAGGCGGCAGGCATGAAATACATGGTGCTGACCTCCAAGCATCACGAAGGCTTCTGCAACTGGGACACCAAGCTCACCAACTACAATGCGGTGCAGTTCGGGCCCAAGCGCGACGTGATCCGCGAATTCGTCGAGGCGGCGCGCGCCGAAGGCCTGCGTTGCGGCTTCTATTACTCGCTGATGGACTGGCATCACCCTGACGGCGCCCGTTGCCAGACCGATCCCGCCGCGCGCCGGCGTTTCGTGGATTATACCCATGGCCTGATCCGCGAGTTGATGACCAATTACGGCAAGATCGACATCCTCTGGTATGACGTTTCCTGGCCGCTGGACGCGGCCGGCTGGGAATCCGAAAAGATGAACCAGATGGTGTTCAGCCTGCAGCCCGACATCATCGTCAACAACCGCAACCGGCTGGCCGGTGATTTCTCCACCCCCGAACAGACCGTCAAGGGCGAGGAAGGCGGCCGCGCCTGGGAAAGCTGCATGACCCTGAACGACAGCTGGGGTTTTCAGCGCGCCGACGACAATTGGAAGACCCCGCGCACCGTCATCCGCAACCTGATCACCTGCGCTCGCGATGGCGGCAACTATCTGCTCAATATCGGGCCTGAGCCCGACGGCTCCATTCCGCCGGAAAGCGTGCGCATCCTGACCGAAGCGGGCGACTGGATGAAGACCGGTGGGCAGGCGGTCTATGGCGCCGAGCGCTGCCAGGTGGCGCGCAGCACCTATGCCAACTTCACCCGCAAGGGCAACACGCTCTACATGCATGTGCATTTCTGGCCCGGCAGCGATGTCTCGATCTCGGGCCTTCGCCAGAAAGTGCTGTCGGCGCGCCTGTTGAAAAACGGGCAGGTGGCGAAAGTCTCGCAGGACGGCTTCCGCACCCTGATCACGGGCCTGCCCGAGCATGCGCCCGACACGCCGATCGCTACCATCGTGCTGGAGTGCGATGGGCCGCCCGTGCAGGACACCGACTATGTCCGCATCAACAAGCCGCGGGCGGGGGTTGGGATCTAGAAAGCAAAAGGCCCTGCCGCGCGGCAGGGCCTTTTGATTCAGAAGGCGGCGAGCTAGCCCGCTTTGCGGATCGCGTCCTCGAGCGAGCCATCTTCCGAAGGCTCGGTTTCGCCATGTTCCAGGCCGAATTCCTTCAGTTTGCGATAGAGCGTGGAACGGCCGATGCCCAGGCGCCGCGCCACTTCCGACATGTGGCCGTCATAGCGGGCAATGGCCATGCGGATGATCTCCGATTCCATGTCCTCGAACTTGCGGATATGGCCGGCGCTGTCCACGGCATTGAGCGAATAGGCCGAAACCGGTGCCGATGTTGGCGCGCTGGTACCGGCGGAACTCTGCGGTGTGGACGCCTGGTTCTGGCGCTGCACCGTCTCCACGCCCATGGCCGCAGCGATCTGGGGGAAATCGCAGACATCCAGCAGCGCGCCATCGCACAGAACCACGGCACGGAAGATCGTGTTCTCCAGCTGGCGCACATTGCCCGGCCAGTTGAAGCGTTCCAGAAGCTGGCTGGCCTGGGGCGTCAGCCCGCCAACCTGCTTGTGCTCTTCGGCGGCGAACCGCTCGATGAAATGGCGGGCCAGGGGGGCGATGTCGCCGGTGCGGTCGCGCAGCGCGGGCACCAGCACGGGAAACACGTTCAGCCGGTAATACAGATCTTCGCGGAAGCTGCCCTCGCGCGCCATCTGGCCCAGGTCACGGTTGGTGGCGGCGACGATTCGCACATCCACCTTCACCGGCCGCTTGGAGCCGACGGGATCGACTTCGCCTTCCTGCAGCGCCCGCAGCAGCTTGACCTGCATGTCCAGGCGCAGCTCACCGATCTCATCCAGGAACAAGGTGCCGCCATCGGCTTCCTGGAATTTACCCAGATGCTTGTCGCTGGCGCCCGTGAAAGAGCCTTTCTCATGGCCGAACAGGATGGATTCGATCAGGTTCTCCGGGATCGCGCCGCAGTTGACGGTGACGAACGGCTTGCCGGAGCGGGCGCTGGTGCCCTGGATGGCGCGGGCGATCAGTTCCTTGCCGGCGCCGCTTTCGCCCTCGATCAGGACGGGAATATCGCTCTGCGCCGCGCGCGTGCCCAGGCGGAACACCTGCTTCATTTCGGGCGAGCCGGCGATCAGATCGTCGAAAGTGAGGCGATTGTCCTGTTTCTTCTTGAGCTGCTTCACTTCGCCCGACAGGGTGCCGATCTTGAGCTGATTGCGGATCGATACCGCGATGCGCTCGGGGCTGGCGGGCTTGACCAGAAAATCGTTGGCCCCGGCGAGCATCGCCTCGACCGCGGAATCGATGCCGCCCTTGGCGGTCAAGACGATCACCGGCAGATCGGGATGGG
>CAYQZM010000312.1:0-7201 GCA_964421935.1 uncultured Rhizobium sp.
AGCAGCGCGACACCGCCCACAATCAGACGTTCAATTTTCATGGTCCGTTTCGCTTTGATTTCTTCGGATTCGCCCGCAAAATCCGCCTCTTGGCGGTCGCAAGGCAGAAAGCCGGGCCGTGACCTACCAGATAAGAAAGCCAAAGGAAACGGGCACGACGCGGCAGGGCCCGCTTTTCGCCAAGGTGACGGGCTTGTAACCCCACAAATCAAGCCGTTATGGGGGTTTTCCGCGGGTTTACTTTTCCGCCAGAAGCACCGGGCGCTTGCGGAAATATTGCGGCCAGACCTGTTCCAGAGCCCGTATCTTGGGCAGGTCGTTCACCTTGATGTAGGTCGAATCAGGGTTATTGAAGAGATAGTCCTGGTGATAGCCCTCGGCGGCATAGAAGCCCTGGAGCGGCTCGACCTTGGTGGCGATGGGCTCTGGGAAAATGTGCGCCGCATCAAGCTGGCCGATATAGGCCTTGGCGGTGGCTTCCTGCTCCGGACTCGCCGCGAAAATTTCCGAGCGGTACTGGCTGCCTTCATCCGGCCCCTGACGATCCACTTCGGTCGGATCATGGGCCACTGAGAAATAGATGCGCAGGATCTGGCCGAACGAGATCTCTTTGGGGTCGAAGGTGATCTGGACGGATTCGGCATGACCGGTCGTGCTGGTGCTGACCATCATGTAATGGGCGGTTTTCTTTTCGCCGCCCGCATAGCCCGCCACAACCTTGGTGACGCCTTTGACATGTTCGAACACGCCCTGCTGGCCCCAGAAGCAGCCGCCCGCCAACACCGCCACCTCCGTGTCCGCCGGGTTGGCGGGATCGCTGGCGGCAGCGGGGATTTCCTTGTTGAGATCGCCAGCGGAGGCGGACGGCATGTTCAGCAGAGGGGCGAAGACGGCGGCCGCGGCTGCGGCCATCACCAGATTGAGCGGCTTGATGCGCATGGCTTTCCCGAAATCCTGTTCCACCTGATCATTCGCGGCCAGGGCCACGCCGGTTACGTAAATTCCGCCGCGGCCTCGGCGATGACATCATACACCAAATCGAGTTCCGCGGCCGTTACGCAATAGGGCGGCATCAGATAGATGGTGTTGCCCAGGGGCCGAAGCAAGACGCCCCGCGCCTGGCAAAAAGCCATCAACTTGAGGCCGATGCCGGCCAGATAGCCCGGATCGGGCACCTTGAGGTCCAGTGCCGTGATGGTGCCCAGCCGCCGGACTTCCGCGAAGCGGGAATCGTCCCGGAACGGCGCCAGCCTTTCTTCCTGCAGACGCCCCAGCGTCGCGATGCGCTCCCGCACCGGTTCGTCCCGCCAGATTTCCAGATTGGCGCGGCCCGCGGCGCAGGCGATGGGATTGGCGGTAAAGGAACTGGAATGAAAGAAAGTGTGGCTGCGATCGGTGGAATAATGCGCCTGGAAGATTTCCGCGGTTGCCAGGGTCGCGGCAAGCGGAATGCTGCCGCCGGACAGTCCCTTGGCCAGGCACATGATGTCTGGCGCCACACCGGCCTGTTCGCAGGCGAAAAGACTGCCGGTGCGCCCAAAGCCGGTCATCACCTCATCGGCGATGAACAGCGTACCGTGCCGGCGGCAGATCGCCGCCATCTCGCGCAGCATGTCGGCCGAATAGATCAGCATGCCGCCGGAGCCCAGGATCAGCGGTTCGACAATCAGCGCGGCCGCGCCCGGTGCGGCGGCGGCCAGCGCCGCCAGTGTGTCCTGTTCGCGGCCGGGCGACGGAAATGGCAGGCGCGCCACATCGAACAGCAGGGGCTCATAGGCGGCATTGAAGACGCCGCGCGCACCCGCCGACATGGTGCCGATGGTATCGCCATGATAGGCGTGCTCCAGCGCGATGATGCGGCTGCGCTGCTTTCCCTGGTTCTTCCAGAAGCCCAGCGCCATCTTGAGCGCCACTTCCACCGCGGTCGAACCGCTGTCGGAATAGAAGACATGCGCCAGACCTTCGGGCGCCATGGCGACAAGCGCGTACGCCAGATCCTCCGCCGGCGGATGGGTGAAGCCGGCAAAGATGATCTGATCCAATTCCCCGGTCTGTTTGCGGATCGCTTCCACGATCTTCGGATGGCGGTGGCCATGGGTGATCACCCACCAGGAGGAGATGGCGTCGAGAAGGCGCCCCTTTTCGGTTTCCAGCCAGGCGCCCTCGCCGCGCAACACCATGGTCGGATCAGGTATCAGCGCATGCTGGGTAAAGGGATGCCAGATAGGGGAGCTCATGCGAAATCCTTGGCATCGAAATTGGCGGCGAAGACGGCGCGGAGATTTTCACGGGTCAGCGGTTTGACCGGCGGCAAGCGGCCCAGCCGTTTAACCTGCCCCAGTTCCGCGATGATGGCTTCGCTTTCAAGATTGGCATCGCCGACGAAAGCGACACCCTGCAACGGAATGGCGCGGGCACGTATGGCGGCGATGGAGAGCAAGGTGTGATTGATGGTGCCGAGCGCGGTGCGGGCGCAAAGGATCACCGGAATCCGCCACCGCGCAAAGACGTCGATGAACAAGGTCTGGCGGGTCAGCGGCACCATCAGGCCGCCGGCGCCTTCGATCACCACATCGCCGTCGGGCGGCATCAGCGCATCGGGATCGATGGTGACGCCTTCTTCCGCCGCGGACTGGTGCGGCGATGCCGGCAGTTTCAGCCGCCAGGCTTCCGGCAGGGTTTCAACCCCCGCCAGCGCCGCCACCGTCTCACGGTCGCCCGGAACACCGGCCTGCACGGGCTTCCAGTAGCGCAGACCCATAAAACCGCACAGGCCTGCCGCGAACACCGTCTTGCCGATATCGGTGTCGGTGCCGGTAACGACGAATCTCATAACTTGGCCGTCTCGGCCTGAAGGTCGGCGAACAGCGCATCGAGATCGGCCGTGGTCACGTGCCGCGTCAGGGCCAGGCGCAAGCGCGCGGTGCCCTCCGGTACGGTGGGCGGACGAATGGCGCGGATGTCGTAGCCCCGCGCCTGCAAACCTTCCGCAAGATGCATGGCGCGCCGGTCCTCGCCCACGATCACCGGCTGAATCTGCGTGCCCGAAACGGAAAGGCCAAGGCGTCTCAGCCCCTCGCCGGCATGGCGCACCAGGGCCATCAGTTGCGTCCGCTCCTGGTCGGCGTTGGCGGAGATTTTCAGGGCCGCGCGCACCACCGCCGCCATCAACGGCGACGGCGCCGTGGAATAGATGAAAGCGCGGCCGCGATTGACCATGAAGTCGCGATAGAGCTTTGGCATCAGCGCGAGCGCCCCGGCCGCCCCCAATCCCTTGCCGCAGGTGTGCAGGGAAATGATGTTGGGGGCGCCTTCATATTCCGCGCCAAGCCCCCGGCCCTGGTCGCCATAGACGCCGGTGGCATGGGCCTCATCCAGCAGCAGCATGGCATCATGGCGCGCGGCCAGCGCCACCAGATCGGCCAGCGGCGCACGGTCGCCATCCATGGAATAAAGCGTCTCGACCGAGATCCAGATCCGGCCCTTGCCGCCGGCCGCGCGCCACCCCCTGATGATCGCCTCTATTGCCGCGACGTCATTGTGCGGCGCCTCGATGGCGGCAATACGAGACGGCTCCAGGCCCGCGCGGACGCTGGCATGGATCAGGGTGTCGTAGACGATCAGATCGCCCTCCCGCGGCAGGGTGGCAGTGATGGCGGCGTTGGCGGCAAAGCCGGTGGGAAAATAAAGCGCCGTCTCATGGCCGAAGAAGCTGGCGGCTTCCTCTTCCAGCGCCTCATGCTCGGGGTGATTGCCGCGCAAGAGCCGCGAGCCCCCCGCACCCAATGGTACGCCCCGCGCCAAGGCATCGGTCGCGGCCTGGCGCAGCGCATCGCTTTCGGCCAAGGCCAGATAGTCGTTGGACGTGAAATCCAGGCCGCGCCGGCTGTTCAGCGCGCGCAGCCGGCCTTTGGCGGCCAGGCCATCCAGAACCTCCTGGTGGCTGCCGGCCTTTTGGGGGCCTGTGGTCATCGCCGGGATGGATTCCACAGGCCCCTGAAAAGGGCAAGTTCAGCGCCGGCGGGTCAGATGAACTGGCGCAGGACGAAATAAAGCCCGCCGGAGAGCAGCATGGCCGCCGGCAGGGTGGTGATCCAGGCCAGCGCGATGGAGCGGACGGTGCTCCATTGCAGGCCCGAACCATTGGCCGCCATGGTGCCGGCCACGCCGCTGGACAGAATATGGGTGGTGGAAACCGGCAGGCCGATGAACTCCGCCCCCATGATGGTACCGGCCGCGACCAATTCGGCGGAGGCGCCCTGGGCATAGGTCAGGTGGGTCTTGCCGATCTTCTCGCCCACCGTCACCACAATGCGCTTCCAGCCGACCATGGTGCCGAGCCCCAGCGCGATGGCGACGCAGATCTTCACCCACAGCGGGATGAAGCGCGTGCCCTTGTTCAGGCCGTCGCTGTAACTTTTCAAGGTAGCGGTTTCAGCGGCGCTGAACTTTGCACCCTGCTTGGGCAAGAGCCGGATGGCGTCGCCGGTGAGATACATGTCGTTGCGCAGGTTGGGCGTCGCCGCCGCCGGTACGTGGCTGAGGGACTTGTAGTTCTTCACATTGACGGCGATGTCGTTCGACAGGACCGAAAGCGCGGCAAACACTTTCGGATCGTTGAGCTTCTTGTCGCGCAGGGCATCGCCCACCATGGTGCGGGCGGCCGCCACGTCCGACGCAGCCTGGCCGGCGGCATGGGCGGCGAATACCCCTTGCGCGGCACTGGCCGCGGATACGAAAGCCGGTGTGGCCGCTTCCGGCATGGTTCGGTTCAGGGCATAGGCGGTTGGCGCGGCACCGATCAGGATCAGCATGATCAGGCCCATGCCCTTCTGGCCGTCATTACCGCCATGGGCGAAGGAGACACCGGTGCAGGTCAGGATCAGCAGACCGCGGATCCAGAAAGGCGGCGGCGCCGCGGACTTGGGTTCTTCATACAGCCGCTGCTTGCGCACCAGCAGTTTCATCACCACCAGCAACAGGGCGGAGAAGATGAAGCCCATCAGCGGGCTCCACAACAGCGCGCTGAACACGCTTCCGGCCTGGCCCCAGTCCACGCCGGACGTGGCCTGGCCCGACTTGGCCATCAACTGGTTGGCAAGGCCCACGCCCATGATCGAGCCGATCAGCGCGTGCGAGGAGGAATTGGGAATGCCCAATGCCCAGGTGGCGAGATTCCAGACAATGGCCGCGATCAGCAGCGCGAAGATCATCGCATAGCCCGCCCCGCTGCCCACCTGCAGGATCAGTTCCACCGGAAGCAAGGTGACAATGCTGAAGGCGACCGCGCCGGTGGACAGCAGCACGCCCAGCAGATTCCAGCAGCCTGACCAGACCACCGCCGCCATCGGATGCATGGAGTGGGTGTAGATCACGGTCGCCACCGCATTGGCGGTGTCGTGGAAACCGTTGACGAATTCAAAGCCCAGCGCAATCAACAGCGCCAGGCCCAACAGGATGAAGACGCCGAAGGCCAGCGGCTCATTGACGGCATTGATGTCGTCGAGCAGGCCTTTCAGGCCATAGCCAACGCCGACCAGCAGGATGCCGATGAAAATCCAGGCAGCCCAGGGATTGGGCTTTTCATCCAGCCTGGGCGCGCCGCGGCCTTCATAGGCTTCGGTGTCGGTATTGATGGCAATGTCAGTCATTGGTCTCCCCGGCCGCAAAGCGCAGCCAAGAGACTGCGCGATCGAATTCCCGGGGAGATCAGATGCCGCGGACGCTACGCTTTCATGACAGCTTCGGGCGGCGCGTTTGTTGCGGCGCGCAAAAGACCGTTAAAGCGCGGCGTCACCGGTTTCCCCGGTGCGCACGCGCAGGGCGGATTCCAGGTCCAGCACGAAAATCTTGCCATCGCCGATCTTGCCGGTGCGCGCCGAGCGGGTGATGACGCCGATGGCATCGTCAACACGGTCGGCGGGAAGCGCCACTTCCAGCTTCAGTTTGGGCAGGAAGGAGATGGTGTATTCGGCGCCGCGATAGATTTCGGTATGGCCTTTCTGGCGGCCATAGCCGCGCACTTCAGTGACCGTCATGCCGTTGATGCCGATTTCGGTGAGCGCCTGACGCACCCCGTCCAAGCGGTGCGGCTGGATGATGGCGACGAGAAGTTTCATGCGCCTGTCCTTTCCTTGAAGGGCGTTTCCGATGATCAGCGGTTGGTATGATAGCCGGTCTCGCCATGGGAGGCGAAATCCAACCCTTGCGTTTCATGCTCGCGGTCCACGCGCAATCCGACAGCAAGATCGGCAACCTTGGTGATGATGCAAGTGGCCACCGCCGAGAAGATGGCCGCGATCACCACGCCCATCGCCTGCACGCCGAACTGCTCGCCCGGCGCATGGTTGAGATGGCCCACGCCCGAACCGATCAATGCCACGACCGGAACCAGCAGGGTCCCCAGGGCGCCGCCAACACCATGCACGCCCAGCACGTCCAGTGCGTCGTCCACGCCCATCACGCGCTTGACCAGCCACACGGCCAGGTAACAGACGCAGGACGCCGCGGCCCCCAGAAGCACCGCGCCCAGCGGCCCGGCCACGCCGGCCGCGGGCGTGATGGTGGCAAGGCCGGCGATCGTGCCGGTGACAGCGCCCACCAGCGAAGGCTTGCCGAACTTGATCCATTCGATCGCCATCCATACCAGGGTGGCGCTGGCCGCCGAGAGGTGGGTCGCCAGCATGGCCATGCCGGCATCACCGCCGGAGGACAGCGCGCTGCCGGCATTGAAGCCGAACCAGCCCACCCACAGCAGTGAGGCGCCCACCATCACCATCCAGGGCGCATGCGGCGGGCGGATGCCGTGCGGGAAATCCTGCCGCGGACGGATCATCCAGGCCAGCACCAGGGCCGAGACACCAGCGGTGACATGCACCACGATGCCGCCGGCGAAATCCATGATGCCGCGCTTGGCCAGGAAGCCGCCGCCCCACACCCAATGGGCGACGGGCGCATAGACGATCAAGAGCCACAAAGCGGAGATGAAGAGCACCGCGGCAAAGCGGATACGCTCGACATAGGCGCCGATGATCAGCGCCGGGGTGATGACCGCGAAGGTCATCTGGTACATCACAAAGACGCTTTCGGGGATATGCGTGCCGGGATGGGCGGCATCACGGGTCAGGCCGTTCAGGAAGAAGGCCGCGCCGTCACCGAGCCAGTCCCCATTGCCGCTATAGGCCAGCGAATAACCGATAGC
>CAYQZM010000313.1:0-16170 GCA_964421935.1 uncultured Rhizobium sp.
TTCGACGACATGGTGGCCCGCGCTTCCCAGATCGCGCGGCAGGAAGGCTTTGCCCAGCCCGGCGAGCGCATCGTCATCACCGCCGGCGTGCCGCTCGGCACAACCGGCGCCACCAACATGCTGCGCGTCGCCTTCGTGACGAATGAAAGCGAACAGCAGCCTTATCGCTGAAGATTTGAAGCGGTCCAGCCGATCTGGAGACTTTTGTGTTTGACTACGAAATTCTCATCTTGTGCGAAAATGGTGCCCCAAGAGCTTATGTTGCGATGCGTACTGGCAACGATGATTGTGTTATGCGTTCCGCGTTGGATATCGCCAACGGGCGCCCCTTTGAGGTCTGGCGTGACAGCGTTTGCGTTCACCGTTCTGTTTCGACCCTGATTCCGGAGGGACAGCCCAACTCCCGTTGGCGAGGTTTGGGCGCCCTGCATCAAAAATAGCAGCGCCGGCAGAAAGGTGCCAGGAGGCAGCTATCGGTGAGGGCACGCTTGAATTTGGAACCGAATATCTCCAAGCGGGCCATAGTTGGCAATATAATGCCCAGGCGTCGCCGTGCCTTTGTCGCCGATCTTGCCTGTGAGAACGATCCAGCCTTTATCGATCTGGCCGTGATTTTCGACGATGATGTTGATGAGCGTTCTCAGGCTTTCCCACTGAGCTCCCAAGGACTCCTTCCCTGTTCCCCGCGTCACCGCTGCGCCATCCCTAGTCATGGAAACCGTTAGCGCATCCAAATCGATGGCACTGGGCTTTGCAGGTGCCCCTTCCACGAACCGCGATGATGATATGTTGGCGGCTATCATATCGATCGCGCCATATGTGTTTGCATCACGGTAAGCGATGTCGGGCAGATCGACCACCGGTCGCACGGCTGACACCAAGGCCTTGACCTCTTCGACGGTTGCAACAGGCTTTCTGATGGTCGCCCAGAACACATAGCCGATCTTCATTTCAAAAGCGGCACGCCGATAACCGCAAAGGCTGGCGGACGCGGGGCTGATCAGGGCCCCCGACGAAAAAAGGGCGCCAGTGATCGGCTGGTTCACGCCCTTGTCAGAAAGCGACTTAGCCGACATCAAGCCGCCCTTATATCCAGCGACGTGATCTGCGCTCGCTAGCCGATAGGCCACAATGCGTTTCTGGACCTGATACGCTTCACCTGCCGAGATATCATGACTGAAGTCCGTGATCGGGTTGAATGTCTTGGAGTTCTCTTCGGCCAGCCGAAACCCTTTCAGATAGTCGGCCACCGCCGATGACGTTTCTGACTTTGCGCTGACGGAAGACAGCGCCCCCAAAAGGAGCGGCAACAGAAAAACAAGGCTGGTGGATTTCGGCTTCACGGCACTCGCTCCATTCGAACCGGCTACACCGGAAAACTGCCGTAGGAGGTTTCTGGGTTTGGAATTCCGACCGCCATCAAGGCGGGCGGCTAGTGTCTCAGAAATTTGCGCTGTTCGATGCGCTTGCTGCCTGTGCCATCTGGCAAGCCTTCCCGGGAGCCTTCGCCCTCGATTGGCGTCCTATTATTTCCGTAGACTCCGCCGTCCTCGGCTGGCAGTCATTTTCCTTGTCCCAGCTTACAAGGAGCATTTGGATAGGAAATCATACCAAGTTTGCAAACTCGCGGAAATTGAAATGCTCATACCGCGCTATTTCGCCTTGCTCCGGGGCTTTACAACAAGGTCGTCATGAGAAAGGCGCCTGACGGCCACCTCTAAGCGACGTTCAGCCTCATAAATTCCGCGCTGCGTCTCGATTGCGGTCATCATGTGCAGCCTCGCAGCTTCACGAGCGCGTTCGGGCGATCCTTCCATGATGGCATCATGAATCGCCTGATGTTCGCGTAGTTGCGAATCCTTCTGCGTCCGACGCTCATATAGGTTCTTGCGATTAAGCCGGATGTTCGAACGAAGAAGGCTTTCGAGGCTTCTCATGAAGTGAATCATCGCAACGTTATGCGTCGCCTCATAGACGGCAAAATGAAATTCAGCGTCGGTGGCGGCAATGTTATCAACGTCTTGCTCTTCATGGGCCGCGAGCATCGCTTCGAAGCGGCTGTGTATTGCGCGGCGATCTACTTCAGAAGCTCGATCGGCGGCAAAACCGGCAGCGGCTGTTTCCACAACGAGCCGCAGCTCCAGACAATCGACGCCTGCTTGGGGCGTGTCGAACAACACAGCCAGCGGATCGCGCAGGCTTTTCCCTATATCCGTGCTGACAAACGCGGCGCCCTGCGCGTTGGTCGTAAGAAGCCCCTGGCCAATCAACTTGTCCAGTGCTTCGCGAAGCGTAGGGCGGGACACGTCGAGCTTAAGTGCAAGTTCCCGCTCTGGCAGCAGTCGGTCGCCTGGTTTCAGGGCGCCCTCGAATATGATTTGCTGGAGATGCTCTGCGATCGCGTCGGCGAGTTTAGCCGGCTTGATGGTAAAGGTGTTCATGGGCTCGCGTTCCGATTGCGCTACCAGAATTTCCCAGCCCGGCTTAAACGTCAATCTGCAAATTTATTTTTCCATTGTGGAAATTGGATAAAACTGTTATCCAAGCGAATACATAAGCCAGTCATCGAAAAAGACGCGCGATTAAGGACATAAAGGAAGGTATTTCATGAGGTTGCCTTACAGCGATGCTCATCAGAGCCGACCGTCATTTCCTTCAAGCGCTGAGTAGTGCGATGTGAGTGGGGTCTCACGCGACGGCCATTAGCTTTCTCGACAATGAATCGGATTCAGCAGGTTGTTGTGACCGGTCCGAGCGGTCGTGCGCCGGACACTCGGCGGCTTTATCGGCTCATTCCTCGGTGGCACGCCAAAGGGCATTTACACAAGACCGGATGATCGGGGGTAGGGTATGAGCGAGGTTGCACCGTCTGGCATTGCGCGATTGCTGAAGCGTATCGGGGGCGTCGAGCCTGTGGAGACGCGGGCCGTCCTGATCTCCTTCGCCTATTTCTTCTTCCTGATGGCGAGTTATTTCATTCTGCGGCCGCTGCGGGATGCGATGGGAACGGTTTACGGCGTTAAGCACCTTCAGGAACTGTTCACCGGCACATTTATCGTCAGCTTCATCGTCGCGCCAGTGTATGCGGGTCTTGCCTCGCGGGTCCGCCTGGCCAGTTTCCTGCCCTGGGTCTATGGCTTTATCGCGCTCACCATGGTGGCTTTCTTTGTCCTGTTCCGGGCGGCTCCCGAGAACCGCCTGGTGGCGGCGGCCTTCTATATCTGGCTCAGCACTTTCAATCTGCTCACCATATCGGTGTTCTGGAGCATGATGGCCGACATCTTCTCGAGCGCCCAAGCCAAGCGCCTGTTCGGCTTTATCGCCGCCGGCGGTACGGTAGGCACCATCGTGGCTCCCGCCTTTATCACCTTCTTTGTTGACCTTGTGGGGGTGAACGCACTGCTCCTGATCTCGGCCGCGGGCTTCTTTATTACGGCGACGCTGGTGCGGGCGCTGGAGGCCGAGAAGCGCAAGCTTGTGGTCGCCGATCCGCGCGCCCAGCGCACCAGCATGGACAAGAAGCTGGGGGGCAATCCCTTCGACGGTTTCGTGCTGATTTTTAAATCGCGCTATCTTCTGATGATCTCCCTTTTCCTGCTGCTGATGACCTGGATCTCCACCATTATATATTTCCAGCTCCAGGACCTCATTACCCACGACTTCGCCACCAAGGCCGCGCGCACGCAGGCCTTCGCGACGATCGATCTGGCCACGAACACCTGCGCCGTGCTGGTGCAGTTGTTCGGCACCAGGCGTTTCATTCAGCGGTTTGGCGTCACGGCCGGGCTTCTGATCAATCCCATTATCATGGTGATCGCCTTCCTGGCGGTGGTGCTGTCGCCGGTGCTGTTGGTTCTGGGCTCCATCCAGGTGGCGCGCCGCTTCGCCGAATATGCGGTGGCCAAGCCCAGCCGAGACATGCTGTTCACCGTCGTCGACCAGCAGGCCAAGTACAAGGCCAAAAACGTTATCGACACGGTGGTCTACCGCTTCGGCGACCTTAGCTCGGCTTGGTTCAGCGCAGCTATCCTGCCCTTCGGCGTCGCAGGTCTGGCGTTGGCGGGCGTGCTGGTTTCAGTCTTTTGGTTCCCTATCGCCTGGATGCTGGGTCGCCGATACGAAAGCGTGCGGGGCGACGAATTGATTGCAACAAACTGATACGGGCACTTCTTTAGACAGCAGCCATTGCCGTGTGAGGGAGGCGAGTTATCTCAGCCCGGCCGGGACTCTTTGGATCACTCGCTGCCTCGGCAATTGGGGGCCTAACCCGTGATGGAGCGATGGGCCTTCTTGCGATTATCCGGCCGCCCCAACGGGGTATGCCGACGAGGTTACTTCCGCGAACCCCAAAGAACGATTGCGGCTACAAAAGAGCACAGGCTCCCGCCGAGCGCGATGGTCGTCTCAACACCAAAATGTTGAGCCAGTGCTCCAAGGATCAATGTGCCGCAGGGCAAAAAACCCATAAAGCTCATCGCGTATATCGCCATGGCGCGGCCACGCATCTCGTCTCGTGAGGCAAGCTGGATAAAAATATTGGTCGATCCGCCCAATAGCATCGAGCAACAGGATGTCGGTATCAGTAGCAACAACGTGAGCCAAAAGGCCGAGGACTGGGAAAATCCCACCAAAGATACCCCGAACAAGAGCGCTGCCGCGACCGATACGCGGAAAAAGTATCGATCGGGAATGCGGCTGAGAGAATAAGCGCCGAGCAGGGCTCCCAAGCCGACCGTGGCATACATAACGCCCAGCCCCTCGCCCTGACGATGCAGAACCTCGCGCGCGATCGCGGGCAGGAAGGCCAGGTATGATGCTCCAAATGCCGAACAGAAGGATATCAGAATGAGCAGTGACCTGATTCTCCGTTCCTTCCACACATACACAAAGCCTTCAAACAGCGCGCGCAGTGGGCTGCCGAGTTTCTTGACCACGCGGTGCGGGAATCTCATCGAGACCAGGCTCGTCAAGACGGCGAGATACGACACGGAATCGATGCAAAAGCATATGGCCGGGCCCGCTGTCGCGATGAGGATTCCCGCCACTGCCGGTCCTCCAATACGCGCCAGATTAAACGATATCGAATTCAGTGCGACGGCTTTTCTGACCTCGCGCCTTCCTACCATCAATATGGTCATCGACTGACGTGCGGGCAGGTCGAATGCGTTTATTATTCCCTGAAAAAGGGCAAGAACCGCAATATCGGTGAAGGTGATGATCTTCAGCAGAGTCAGGATTGCCAAAGTAATTGATTGCGCCATCGATAGAAATTGCGTCGCGATAAGCAATTTGCGTCGATCGCAATGGTCGGCGACGATGCCGCCAAGGGGCGACAGGAAAAAAACCGGCAACTGACCGCAAAAGGATACGAGCGCCAAGAGAAACGGGGATCGGGTCAGTTCGTAGACCAACCAGCCTTGCGCGACCAACGTGATCCACGTCCCGACAAGGGAAACCAACTGGCCCGAATAAAACAGCCGGTAGTTTCTATGCCGAAAGACACTTACCAGTGCGTGCGCATCGGTATCAAAGACGGTGCCAACATCTTCCTCTGTCGGCAAAATCTCCGGAGTGATCGCATCGAATGTCGACTGGTCGCTCTTTATGTTTCCCACTACCGCTTCTCGAGTACGCCTTTGTTTTATCGAATGGGTGACCAGTGGGGCTGGGCGTGTTTCACTTGGACGTCCAGATGACATCGTTAGACCGGTACTGCGTGCCGATGAGGCGTGGGGGAAGAAAAGAAAACCCCGGCCACCCGGCCGGCTGACAAGCTGCTGAACATGACGTTCCGATCCGAAGGGCGGGCCTGGAGTCTGGCAAGGTTTGGGTAATTGACTACGCCGCTTTTATCAACGGATAAGTAATTTATCCAACATCCGGCCATGGCTTCATGGCGGTGTTTAGACCTATGACCCGCTGCCACAGGAAGGCCTCGTCTGGCCCGGGGCGGCGGCGGCAAGCCGAATCTGCCGTCTGGAGAGCTGGGCTCCTCGACCAGTATTAGGCAGCAATTAATTTGCCCGTTGTCCGTTCTGGAAAAATATGTTATCCAAGTCGCCGGTCCGGCAAAGATTATAACTAGGACGGGCGCGAAATTCCGAGAATCCGAAAGCGATACGGAAAAGTCGCGATTCAAAGGGAGGGGATCAGTTGGTCATGGATAAGTTGTTGCACAAGTTTATGCTTGGCAGTGCCGCCGCGTCGTTGTTGGCAGCCGCCTCTTCGACCTCGGCCATGGCACAGGCCGCCAATAGCAGTGCCGATAGCAACGCCAGTACCGAGCAGGTGGTCGTTTCCGCCTCGCGCATTTCGATTGCCGGCTACACGGCGGCGACTCCGGTGACGGTGGTCTCCTCCGCGGACCTGGAACGCGATGCGCAACCCAACCTGGCGGATTCCCTTCGCAATCTGCCGGCTGTTGGCCGCTCAAGCGCTCCCAATATCGCCGGCGGCGGCATTGGCGGCGCGACTGCGGGTATCTCCACGATCAACCTGCGAAATCTCGGCACGTCGAGAACGCTGATCCTGGTCGATAACCAGCGCGTGGTGTCGTCCAGTATTTCTTCCGGTGCCGTCGACATTGGCAACATCCCGGATGCCCTCATTCAGCGCGTTGACGTCGTAACCGGCGGTGCGTCCGCCTCCTGGGGCTCAGACGCCGTGGCCGGTGTCGTCAATATCGTCCTCAACAAGAATTTCACGGGCTTCAAGGCCACGCTGGAAGCGAATAACAGCACGTTCGACAACCCGTCGTACAAGGAAGTGGCCTCCTTCGGCACCGAACTGTTCGGCGGTCGCGGCCATTTCATCATCAGTGCTTCGCACTATGACAATCCGGTCCCGGTTTTTAGCTCCGACACACAGCCTTACAGCACGCAGCTGATCAAGAACCCAGCCTATGGCACCGGTGCCGGTCAGAGCACGGGTGTGCCGCAGATCATCCATAAGTATATTCCGAACATGGCCATGCAGACCCAGGGCGGCCTGATCAATGGCGGCCCGCTGGCCGGTATTGCGTTCGACGTGAACGGGCAGCCGGTACCGTTCAACCAGGGTACCCGGTTCACGAATCTTTCCGGCGGCGCGACACTCAATTCCGTGGGCGGCACGCCCAATCCGGAAGCGCAGCAGGCCTATCCTGCCCTGACGTCCAATCCCTACCACAACGACAGCCTGTTCGCCTTCGCCAGCTACAAGCTGACCGACTCGATCAATTTGTCGGCCCAGTTCAACTATAGTTCGAATCGGGTTCAGGTGGTCAGCGGCTCGATCGAATCCACCTGGGCCGTGCAGACCCTCAAGCGCGATTACGCCTATTTTCCCTCATCGGTCGCGGCGCTGATAGCGGCGACGCCCAGCATTACGTCAGTCCCGTTCGGCTCGACCATGCTGGGCAGCCTGCCGGAGTCGAAGGCGAACAATCTTTCGGGCTTGGGCGACCTTTCCCAGACCTTCATCCCCGTTTCGCAGAACCAGCGCCAGCTTCTGCGTGGTGTTGTCGCGCTGGATGGTTCCATCGGCAACGACTGGAGCTGGAATGCCTATTACCAGCACGGCACGGTGGCGGTGATCCAGCATGTCTTCAACAACCCCGTTAAAACCTATCTCGCCAATGCGCTGGACGCGGTCGTGGTCACCGCGGCCAATCGCGGCACGTCGGGGCTGGCAGTTGGCACCATCGCCTGCCGCAGCACGCTGAGCGCCCCGACCAATGGGTGCCAGCCGCTCAACGTGATCGGCGCCGGTAACGCCTCCCAGGCGGCGATCAATTACATCAATGACGGCAACAGCGACATCAATCACGACATTGAAAACCAGGATGTTGCTGCCGCCTCGATGCAGGGCGTTTTGCCCTGGGGCCTGCCGGCGGGCAATGTCGCGGTCGCGTTCGGTGGCGAATACCGCCGGGAAGCCGGTCATCTCACTGTCGCCCCGATTTCCGGCGCGGCTGGTTACACGAACGGCAACGCCAATCCCTTTGCCGGCACGTATAATGTCAAGGAAGGCTTCCTTGAGGTGAACGCGCCATTGCTCAAAAACGATTTTGTGCAATCACTGGATGCCAGCGCGGCAGGCCGCATGACCGACTATTCCACGAGTGGCCTGGTCGAGACCTGGAAGCTCGGTCTGACTAGCCAGGTCAACGATGACATTCGTCTTCGTACGACTTGGTCTTTTGACATTCGCGCGCCCAGCATCAACGAACTGTTCTCGACCGGCAGCAGTACCTTCCATGCATTGCCCGATCCGCGCAATAACGGTGTGTCGACGCCGAACGTGCACGAGATCACCGGCGGCAACCCGAACCTGCAGCCGGAAGCGTCAACCACCGTATCCGGTGGCATCGTATTGACCCCGCATTGGGTCCCGGGCCTGTCGGTCTCGCTGGACTGGTATTCCATCAACATCAAGGGCGCGATTTTCTCGTTGAGTTCTACGGTGACGATCGCGCAGTGCCAAGCCGGCGTCGCTTTCTATTGCGGCTTCCTGAAATTCAACGGCCCTGGCGGCGCCTTGAGTGAGGTGGACGACTTCCCGGGCAATGCCGCGTCCCTGTCCGTGTCGGGCCTGGACTTCCAGGCCGACTACAACATGGAGCTGTTCAACGGGAATCTGCAGTGGCACCTGGTCGGCAACTACACGGACCAGGAAACACAGACGACGGCCGCGAACGGTACGATCGACTATGCCGGCGCCGTTGGTCCTGACTCGACCTATGCCGGCTTCCCGAAGTTCCGCTCGACGCTGTCGGCGACTTACTCGGAAGGTCCCTGGAGCGCTACCTTGCAGGGCCGCTTCATCGGTACAGCCATTCTGAACCATGCCTGGACGGCGCCGGGCATTATCGACGACAACGGCATCCCGGCTCAGGCGTATCTGGACGTTCGGGCGTCGTATGACATCAACGATAATATCGAAGTGTATGGCGCGATGGATAACGTGACCGGTGTGGCAGCGCCTTTGATTGGCGCCAGCGACACCTCGCCCTTCCAGCCGGTGATGACAAACGCGGCAATTTACGACGCGTTGGGTCGCATGTATCGCGGTGGTATACGCTTCAAATTCGACTGATCGGATATGCCCGGATGGCAGAACAGGCACTCTTCGCTGATAAGGAGAATGCCTGTCTGTCGTCCGGGGTTTTGGACGGCCGCCGACGTCCGCAGGATGGGACAGAGAAAAACGTAGCTATAAAAAAGGTGCATCCTTGAGCGATCAGGAATCTCAGAGCCGCCTCTCACGCCGCATTGTGGTCCAGGCTTTGTCCGCGAGCAGCATCGCATATGCGGGGGGGGGAAATGCCATGGCCCAGTCTCGGCGCGGCACGGCGCGCGGACCGAAGGCCTGGTGGAAAGAGGACTACCGCATCGTCCAGACCAACAATCTGGAAATCGATGTGCAGCGGGACCCTCGCGACATCGCCAGGGCGGTGAAGAATTTTGGCGGTACCGCGATCGTCTCCAACATCGGCGGTATCGTCGCTTTCTATCCGACGAAGCTCGAGTATCAGTATCAGAACCCTTATATGAAGGGCGATTTCGCGAAAGCGATGATCGAGGCGTGCCACGCCGAAGGGCTTACCTACCTTGGCCGGTTCGACACCTCGAAGGGCACGAAGAAGGCCTATGACGCGCATCCCGAGTGGTTCGGGATCTACAGCGACGGCAAGCCCACGGAATATGCCGGCACGTACCAGGCCTGTCCGAACGGTATGTGGCTGCAGGATTATTCGATGAAGATCCTGCGCGAAGCCCTGACGGATCACAAGCCCGATGGTGTGTTCTTCAACGGCGTCGGATTTGGTGTGAACGACTATGGCCAGCGCCAGCGCGGTCAATGCGTCTGCAACAACTGCCGCACGGCGTTCCGCAAGATGTACAATCTCGAACTGCCGAAGGCCTACAACTTTTCCGACCCGAATTATCGCGCATATCTGGAATTTCAAGACCGCGTCATGGCCGACATCTTTGCGCGCATGCAAAAGTTGGCCGATGAATTGATTCCGGGAACACCTATTTTCCGCGGGGACCATTATGCGGAGGTTGGCCGCGGCGAACTCCAGCGCCGGGTGAGCCGTCGGCCCCCGGAGTGGCCGTATCAGGCTGGCGAACAAATCCGCCATGCCGTCTCTCGCAATCCGGGCAAGCCTTTCTCCTCGACCTCGACCGCCCACATCGACTATCCGTGGCGGCAAGTCACGGAAACGGCTGATTACCACATTCTTCGTTTCGCCCAGCAGTTGGCCGGTGGCGGGCGTCTCGATCTCTATCTGATGGGCACGCTGGCCGGCCAGGACGATCAAGCCTATCTTCCGCCCATCTCCAAGCTCTTCAAATGGGAAGCGGCCAACGGTCAGCATTATCTGAAGACGGGGTCGGCTTCGCGGATTGGGATCTGGAGTTCAGATGCGGACCAGCGCTTTGCGGCCGCTACGCCCTGGTCGCGCTTCCGGGAGGGCTGCGCGCGGGGAACCTATGCGGCGCTGGTCGATTCGCGTCTGCCTTTCCATTTCATCGACGGCGGGAACGTCGTTGCGGGCGTGACCAAGCTCAGTGGTTTCGACGTTGTCATTACCCCGCATGTGCTCTGCGTGTCCGACCAGGAAGCCGCCGCGCTCGACGAATTCGTATCGAATGGCGGTCTGTTGATCGCCACCGGCATGACCGCCGGCTTCGATGCCGCTGGACGGCCACGTGCTGGCATCCCGTTGGCGTCTTTCCCCACCGCCTCTTATGGCGAACCGCAGAATGCCCATGGCTGGGTGTTGGATTCGGCCGCGGGTGTGCTGAAACATTCCACCAATCCGACGCCCGTCGACGAATTCTATTTCGGTGGACCGCTGCGAGAAGGGGCAACCGACTTGCTGCCCTTCAAGCCTGACATTCGTTGGGGGCCGCCGGAGTTCAGCTACGAGATCCCGGGCTCGAAAGCGCGCACTATTCCGGGTGTGGCCGTGCGCCAACACGGCCGTGGCCATGCGGTGCACATCCCCTGGCTGAACGATTGGCAATATTATCGCGACGGGCTGCAGGTCAACCAGCAGCTGCTCGCCGCCCTGGTCGCGCGTTTCGCGCCGTCGCAACCATTTGTGTTGACAGGCAAGGGGGCCGTTGAACTTACGGCCATCAGCAGCGGCGACAAGAATGTACTTCTGCACGTCATCAATTACGATGGTCAGCGCAATGGACGCTATGATGCGCCGCCCGAACTGCATGGGCTGAGTGTTGGCGTTAAAGGCAATTACGCCAGTGCGCGCTCGCTGGTTATGGGCAAAACGCTCACAGCGCGTTCAAATGGGGAATATCGCTGGCTTGATCTCGATCCCGTCGGCGCCTTCGATGCAATCCTGCTCGAGGGCTAACCGTAATGAAACCGCGTTATGAGCAAATGTCTTCGAAAGGGTACTGCAATGTTTCGTGAGCGTCCTGTTGAAAGTGATTTGCGACCGAATGCGGTTCGCAAGGCCCGCGCCCGGTCGAAAGCGTCGCGGCTTGCCCTCATCGTGGCTGGCGCGCTCACGTTTACGATTTCCGGTCACCTTGCCTTTGGTGCCGAAAATCGAAACGGTCAGGCGTCTGGATCTTCCTCGACCTCGGCCCTGTCCATGACCGACCAGGAAGTGGCAGCAACCATGAGCAGGCTGGGCCTCGAGCTGAGCAGCAAGCCCTCCCGCGAATTGGTCAAGGACTGGCAGAAGCCGAAAAAAGTGATCGTTTTCGCGGAGGGCGCGCCACAGTGGATCCCGTGGCTGAAAACGGTCGCACCCGACGTGAAATTCGTGGTTCTGGATGGTTTGGGCGTCCATGGCATGCAACGTGGGGGCGATCGGAGACGAGGGGGGTTCACCAAAGAGCAACTCGCTGACATCGCCGACGCTGACGTTCAGGTCGGCGGCTCTTGTTTCAAACCCTTGCTCGAGGCAGCAAAAAAGCTGCGCATAATCATATCTGCTCACGTGGGCCTGGAAGGCTGCTCTGGAGCCAAGGCGCCACAGAAATTGCTCAGTGGCGAAGTGATCGAGACGAATCAAAAGAAGACATATGGCTTGCCCATTGCGACACATGCCATCGCCATGATGCTCGCCCTCGACCGCGGTCTGGACCTGTATGTGCGCCAGGCTGATGCCGAGCACTGGACCGAATCTCCTCCCGGTCGGCTTCAATACCCTCAGGGGGAGACGCTGTTGGTGGTTGGCCTTGGCGGTCTTGGCACCGACATGGCTCAGCTTGGTCATAACCTTGGCATGAAAGTCATCGCCACGCGCGCCTCAAGCCACCAGGGCCCACCTTTCGTCGATTATGTCGGTCTCGCGAATGAGCTGCCCGATCTGGTCGGGAAGGCCGATGTCGTGATGTCGGCATTGCCCCTGACCGACTCGACCAGGCACACGTTCAATGCAGACATCTTTGGCCGCATGAAGAAGGGCGCGTTGTTCATCAATGTCAGCCGCGGCGGCGTTGTCGACAGCAATGCTCTTGTCGCAGCACTGAAGTCAGGTCAGGTGGGTGGTGCCGGGCTGGACACGACGGAGCCTGAGCCCTTGCCGCCAGGCGATCCGTTGTGGCACGCGCCGAATATCATCATCACGCCCCATATGTCCGCGCACTTCAGCACCAATGAAAATGTCGAGAATTTGGGCAATGAAACGATCGAGGTCTGGGCCATCATGCGCGAAAACCTCCGTCGCTATATTGCCGGCGACAAGCTCTACTCGTTGGTCGATCCCAAAGCCGGATATTAGGTCGTAGAAATTTGTCGGAAGCGTCGCAAAAGGATGTGTTTTCCAATGGCGGCATTTTCCACTGCGACCAATCAAAATTTCTTATGGCTCATCTCGCCGGCACGAAATCGTGCCGGCGACTTTTTGTTCGGCCCGTCATGGCAAACGGCCCGGCATTTTTCCCGGGCCCGGCCAGATCGCCACTGGCCGGCCAAGGCAATCAGGACTATGATCGTCACTCGGCACGATAGATGCCCATGAAACGGGGAAACGCCATGAAGAATGCCGTTTTGGTCGTGGCAATGGCCGCTTTGTTTGCGACCCCGGCGATCTGCGCGCCTTGGGAGCGCGGGTATGTCGTCGGTAACTATGAACCGGCCTTCTTCTACGGGGCAAAGACTGGCGCTTCCGATCCGGGTTCCGATTGCCCGAAGGGCGCCAACCCCGACAACAATTATCGCGTCATTCTGAAGACCGCTTGGCGCAGCGATGACGAGGTGCGCGAACTCACCCGCACGGTGACCGAAAGCGGCAAGAATCCCACGGCGGTGATGAACGATGCGCTTGCGCATCGCGGCTTCCGCAAGGATATCGAAACCTACATCAATCCTTTCACCGCTCCGGATCCCGGCGTGCAGGAAGTCACTGGCAAGATCGCCGAGGGCTTCGACCTGGATGGTAATGCCAAGACAGGCGGATTTACGAGCCCGGAGGGGCGTCACGGGATCGACAATGCCTATTACCGGGTGATGGGCTGCGGCAATTCCTATCGCGGCGTGGCGTACCAGGGCTATCTGAGCAGCCGCGGCAACGACAAGATGCTGGATGGGCTCTACACCATGGTGGTGCGCATCTCCGGCAACCAGGATCCCATGAACGACAGCGATGCGCGGGTGGAGATCGGATATTCCCCCGACCATGTCGTGAAGGACTACCTGGCAAACGCCTTGTCGGATTATTCCTTCCGCATCGTCAAGACCGCGCAATATTCCTCGCTCAAGGCGACGATCAAGAACGGTGTCATCGAAACCGAGCAGGCGGCGGAACTGCGCATGCCGTCGTTTGCCTGGTATGAGACCAACCGTGGAGAGACCGTGCTGTTCAAGGGCCGCATGCGGTTGCAGATGCAGCCCGATGGCGGACTGACCGGCCTGGCCGGCGGGTATCAGGATTTCCGCGTCCTTTATGGCCGGGACACGTTCAATGTTCCGTCGGGCGGCCAGTCGCGTGAGACAACCTACTTCCAGAACCAGATCGCGCTGTATTACGCCTTGAAACGCAATGCCGATGGCATGCCGGACTCCAAGACTGGCGAGAACACCGCCATCTCCACTGCCTATCGTTTCCTGGCGCGGCCTGCTTTTGTGGTTGATCCGGAAACACCGGCCGCCATCAATGAACCGCTCACCAGCGATCGGGCGGAAATCCAGCGGGCTCTCTTCTTGAAGGCCGTCACGACCAGGGAAATTTCGCCCGAGCCCAAGTTCCGCAAAGCCGCGCCGCCCGCGCCACCGTCGAAGGGCGGATTGCAAGCCAGCAATGGCGCGTCGCCGGCCGTCGCGTCCTCGGACCAATAGGAATTGGAATTGGCGGGATGAAAGATATGAGAGTCCGGAGCCGCACCGTCGCGATCAGGTTTGTCTGTGCAGGCCTGATGAGTACCGCTTTTGGAACGGCATCTTTCGCGGCGGAGCCTGCCAGCTATATTGCCGGTCTTCGCCGGCTGACGGAGACGGAATATCGCAATTCCATCGCCGACACCTTTGGTTCCGGAATCGATGTGCAGGGCCGCTTCGAACCCGAACGCCGGGTCGGTGGGCTGCTCGCTTCGAGCTCCGCGATCCTGTCCATCACTTCGTCCGGCTTCGAAGGCTATTCCAAAATGGCCGACAAAATTGCCGCGCAGGTGGTGGATGAGAAAAACCGCGGCAAGCTGATTTCCTGCACGCCGAAATCGGTAACCGCGCCGGATGACAAATGCGCGGGCGAGGTCCTCTCCCATTATGGGTTGATGTTGTTTCGCCGCCCCTTGCGGGACGCAGAGATCAAAGCGCGCACGGCGCTGGCCGCGAACCTCGCCAAATCCTCCGGCAATTTCTACACCGGCTTGCGCTATGGGCTGGCGAGTCTGATCTCTTCTCCTGAATTCCTGTTCCGGGTCGAAACCGCGTTGGCAAATGGCAAAGACAGCACGCTGGACAACTACAGCCGCGCCGCGCGCCTCAGCTACCTGTTCTGGGACACGACGCCCGACGCCGAGCTGCTGGGCGCGGCGCAGAGCGGCGCGCTTGCCACCCCTGAGGGGGTGAGCAAGCAGGTGGACAGGCTCATGGCTTCGCCGCGGCTGGAAAACGGCATGCGGGCATTCTTTGCCGATTATCTCGAGCTGGATACGTTCAGCAACATTACAAAAGACCCGACCATCTATCCCAAGTTCATGGGCAGCGTGGTCGACTCGGCAAAGGAAGAGACGCTGCGTTCGGCCATCGATCTGACGCTGAAATCGAATGGCGATGTGCGCGATCTCATGACGACGCGCAAGACCTTCATCAACCGCACGCTTGCCTCGATCTATGGCGTGCGGTTCAATTTTAAGTCGGACTGGATGCCTTATGAATTCCCCGAGAGCGCGGGGCGCAGCGGGCTGCTGACCCAGGTTTCCACGCTGGGGATGTTCTCCCACCCCGGCCGCTCGTCGCCCACCAAGCGCGGCGTGGCGGTTCTCGACATTTTCCTCTGCCAGCCCACCCCCAACCCGCCCCCCAATGTGGACTTTTCCATCATCAACGATGTGAGCAATCCCAAGCTCAAGACGGTCCGCCAACGGCTGATGATGCATGCCACCAACGCCGTCTGCGCCTCCTGCCACAGCCACAGTGATCCCATCGGGCTCTCGCTGGAGCAGTTCGACAGCATCGGCGCGCGGCGGATGCTGGACAATAACAGTCCCATAGACGTGTCGGCCACGCTGCAGGGCCAGCATTTCGAGGGGGCGACGGGCCTGGGCCGGGTACTGCATGACAATCCCAAGGTCGCCGCCTGTTTCGCGCGCAAGATGTATGCCTATGGCGTAGGCGCCAGCACCGAGCGTGTGAGCGCGGCCCTGGTGCGCGCGCCGTTGGACAGCTTCACGGCGGGCGGCTACCGCTTGCCGGTGTTGCTCAGCGCGCTGACCAAAAACCCGCAATTCTTCAGCGTGCCGCCGCTCGCGCCGCAGAAGACCAAGACCGCAATGAACGATGTTTCGCACTGACCGGGAAGATCGCCATGGCTCATAACCGCAGAACTCTCCTTCGTGGCCTGTTCCAGGGCTCCGCCGCAACGGTGGCGCTGCCATTCCTCGACTGTTTCCTGGATGGCAACGGCCAGGCGCTGGCGGCCACCGGCAGGCCGATCCCCACCCGCTTCGGCACCTTCTTCTGGGGCTGTGGCCTCACCAAGGCGCT
>CAYQZM010000314.1:0-5827 GCA_964421935.1 uncultured Rhizobium sp.
ATGATCCTTGAAGGCGCTGATGGTGCCGTCGGCCGAGACGTCGTTCTTGTCGCTGATCTGGCCGGTAAATTCCTCACCCCACAGGGTGGTATCGCCCGGCTGGGCGGAGAAGCTGCGCAACAGACGCTGGCGCGCAGCCACGGGGCCGGATGCCTGATCGGTGAGCATGATGGCGATCTCGCGCGTGCCGCCGGAAACGTCGGGCGCGAATTGCGAGAAGACCCGCTGGGACTGCTGCTGGGAGGCCGCCACATTGATGCCGCTCGAGGGTACGCCGGGCGTGTTGTAGACGGTCAGGCTGGTGGCGATGGCCGCGCCCAGCTCATTGTCGGTGGCGAGCGCCGCGGCCGTCAGCGGGAACTGGGCCCGCGCCTGGCCGGACAGATTGAGGCCGGGCGACCCGTCGGCATTCTTGGCGCCGGTTGAGCGCGGCAGAAGCTTGAGAAGCAGGGTCTGCTGGCCGGTGCCGTCGCCGGCAACCGAGAGCGGTGTGATGCCGCTTTCGGTGGGCGTTTCGAACAGGAAGGGCGTGTTGAGGCCAAGCTGGGCGTTCTGCGCCGCCAGGGTGGTGTCGGTGATCACCGGAGCCCGGATCAGGGTGATGGTCTGGGCGGTGGGACTGGCCGTCGAGGCGGCACTGAAGCCGGAGGAGATATAGGTGCCGAACTGCAGACCCAGGGTGGCGCCCGAAATATTGGCGCTGGTCGCCTGCACCACCGGCGTCAGGCTGTTGAGATTGGTCTGGGAAATGGCAAGACCCAAGGTGCCGTTAGCGGCGATGTTGAAACTGGATGCCTGCAGCGCGCTGGTGGTGTTGGCGACAAAGAGCTGGCCGTTGGGATCAACCTGGACCGCCAGGCTGTTCGTATTGGCATTGATCACGGCGTTGACATAGCCGAAGCCGCCGACATGCAGCACATGATTGGCGCCGGAGCCGAAATCGATCACCCCGGCATTGGTGATGGGCGCAAAACCCGCCGAATTGGTCACAATGGCGCCGGCCACGACGCTGTAGCTGTTGGCAGTGTTGAGCAGATTGGTCGCGCCGTTGGCCGTGGTGCCGCCGCTGCCGATATTGCCGACATTGACCGTGTTGCCGTTGCCCGAGCCCAGGAAGATATTGCCCAGGATCCGGCCGCTATTGTTGACGGTGATGCCGCCGGCGGTGGAAGCGGAGAGATCGATGGCGTTGGTGATGGAAGAAACCACCGCGCCAGTGTCGGGGGTCAGTGTGGTGTTGGAGGCCTGAATCGTACCGGCATTGTTGATGGTCTTCAGACTGCCCCCCTGATCCAGGATCGCTTCCGACACCAGGCTGAAGGGCGAGGTGGAACTGGCTATGTCCTTGGTGGGCGCGAGCGTGGTGGTGGTGACCTGGGCGATGATGCTGGCGCCCTTGCCGACGTTGATCTCCGGCACATTGGAATTGGCGCCCAGGATCACGCCGAAGGCACTGCCCTGACCGATGCCCGAGACCTGGGCGACGATGGTGCCGGGCGTGTTGCTGGAGCCGCTGATCGCTTCCGACATGACATCCAGCCGCGGCGAGATCGCGTAAGGACCGAAATAAAGCGCGGTCGCCGTGGTCACGCCCGAGGAGGTGATGGTCTGGGAATTGGTGGTGGCAGCGGCGCTGATGGTACCGGTGTTGAGCAGGCCGCCCCGGTTGTTGACGTTCTGGCTGGTCGTGGTGGTGGCACCATTGACCACGTTGGTGATGCTTTCGCTGACATTGTCGTGGCGTGCGGTATCGCAGGCCGTCGTGGTCGCCGTTCCCACCGAGGAGCCAAGGCAGGTGAAATAGGTGGAAGACGCGCCCTGAATCATCATGGCGGCGCTGCTCAGCTCCGAGTCCAGCGGCTGGGCGGCGATGGTGCCACGGTTGATCAGGGAATAGCCCGGGTCGATCGGGTCCACATCCGCCGTGACAGGGCCCAGGAACACCGGCCCGCGCGGCGCGGTCAGCAGACCGGTGATGGAGCGGGTCGGATCGATCAGGACAGTCGGACTGATAACGCCGGAAACGATCAGGCCGGCGGTGCGGATATCCGCTGCGGTGGCATTGTTGGAGGTGCCGGGACCGAAGTTGATAAAGCCGCCGTCAATGCTGCCGCCGATGACCACGGCGCTGCCGGATTCGGCATTGCCGCCGCGGCTGCTGGGGAAGGAGGTGCCGATGAGCGAAATGGCTCCGGTATTGATCAGCGAGCCGCCCGAGCTGGACGGGCAGGTAAAGCCTGAGGGCGCCCCCGAATCGCTGGCGCAGGAATGGATCCCGCCCAGTTCCTGAACCCCGATAATGCCCGCGCCGACGCCCGAAAGGCCGGAGGCGAGATAGACATTGCCGTTCACGGTGCCGTCGAAGTCCACCATGATCGCATTGGACTGGGTCGAGTTTACCGTGGCGTTCTGCAGGATGCCGCCGCCGCCCAGCAGCACATTGCTGGTGATCTTGGTGCCCTGGGTGAGCAGGAAGGCCGCGGACCCGTCGCCCTGCACGATGATGGAGGAGGAGGAGGCGGTGGCGGTGGCCCCCGTCACGGCAACCGCCGTCAGATTGGTCAGCGTGACGGGGCCATAATAGGTATTGCCGCCCTGGATGATGATGCCGCGCTTGTTGGTGCCGCTGCCCCCCAGGTCGATGCTGCCGGTCGAGGCAAGGCCGCCGGAGGGCGGGAACTGGTTGCCGTTGGTGGTGTCGATCAGCACGCCGATGCCGCCATCGGCATTGGTGTTGGAAATAAAGCCGTTATTGATCACCGAGTTGCTGGAATCGATGGTGATCGCGGGAGCGTTGGCCGTCGAAATGCCGACACCGCCGCCTGCATCGATGGTGATATTGCCACTGGTCGAGGTCAGCAGTGCCGCAGAGGTGCTGTTGCTGATTTCGGTATCGGCGCGGGCGGACATATCCGCCAGCGGCGCCGTCAGCAGGGCAGCCGCAGCGGCGGAAAGCATCAAACGGTGCTTGATCAACATAGCCTCTTAAAAATTTCGCCGGGCGGGGTACCGCCGTTCTCGGCATTGTCTCTCGAAGGTCCGCTCCCGGACCTTGTCCACACCCCTCGCGCCCAGCGGGGAATGGCACCGTTTACCCTCTCACACCAGCGGCCCCCCTCCTGCCTCAGGGACATGGGGCGGGTTCCTGCCAGGCCCGCCTTTGTACCCGGCTATCGTCCCGGTTCAACAGCAATTTTCGCCCCTCCCTGCCGGGACATGGCCGGAAAACCCACCCCTTAATCAGGTGTTAGCGGCAGAACGGGCAAAATCTCCCGTGAAAAAGTCTCCATGAGCCCCGCCCCCGATGACCAAGGTCCGGCATACCGGCTTTGCCCGGATGACCCAAAAGGACGTGAGCGCCGCCGCCGCCCGCCATGAAATGCTCTATAGCGGACGGATCGGGGGAGGCCGGGCCGTCTTCGCCTTTTGCGACCTTTCGGGCCTGGATCTGTCGGGCCGTAACCTGGCCGACGCCGACTTCACCGGCGCCATCCTGGAGGAGGCCAACCTGGAGGGCGCCAAGCTGGATGCCGCCAGCCTGTTCGGGGCAGACCTGCGCCGGGCGAATCTGGCGGGCGCATCCTTGCGGCGCGTCGATCTCAGGGGCGCCTCGATGCGCGGCGCCAACCTGATCGGTACCGACCTGTTCGAAGCGGATCTGCGCGAAGGAACCATCGCGGAAAAGGACAAATTCGGGAACCTGCGCGTGCTTCAGCACGATCTGGGCCCGTCCGAGTTGCCCGCCGCGATGATGAATTCGGCCAATCTGGAGCGCGCCAAGATGACAGGCGCCATCGCGATCCAGGCCGACTTCACAGACGCCATGATGAAGGGCTGCCGCTTGACCCGCGCCAATCTGCGGCAGGCCCGCCTCACCGGCGCCAATCTGGAAAATGCCGACCTGTCGGGCTGCAATCTGACCGGTGCGGACATGGCGGGCTGCATCCTGATCGGCGCCAAGCTCGATTTCGCCACCACTCACGGCGCGGACATGAGCAAGATCCTCACCGAGACGGTCTCGCCCAACGCCGAGCAGCTTCTGACCATCGAGCGGCTGCTGGATGAGCATTGCCGCTGGGCCGAAAGCGACGGCAGGAATGGCAAACCCGCGGACCTGAGCGGCATGGACCTGCGCCATGCCACCAAGCTGGCCCATCGCACCCTGACCGCCCTGATCGCGCCGCATGCGCAGCTTTACGGCGTCAATATGGAGGGCGCCTCGCTGCAAGGCTCGAACCTGCAGGGTTGCGATCTGCGGTCCGCGCGTCTGGGCGGCGCGGATTTGCGCGGGGTCAACCTGTCAGGCGCCAAGCTCAACCATGCCGACCTGCGCGATACCAAGCTCGGGCCCTTGATGATCACGGGGGGGCGCCTTCTGCCCGCGCGGCTGGACAATGCCCAGGCCCGCTATGCCGATATGCGCGGCTCGGACCTGCGCCGGGCCCGTCTGGCGGGGTGCGACCTTTCTTATGCCAATCTGGTGGATGCCGACATGCGCGACAGCGAAACTGCGGGTGCGGATTTTTCCGGCGCCAAGCTCCCCAGCCGCTTCATCGAAGCCCTGTCGGCGAGCGGCTGACGGATCAAGAAAAATGGGGCGTCCGGAGGACGCCCCATTTCGACTCCTGCAAGCTGAAAGGTCGCTCAGGCGGCCTTGGCGCCGCCCTGGATGGTCTTGAGCTCCGGCGCATTGATCTGGATGCGACGGGGCTTCTTTTCCTCGGGCACGATACGTTCCAGGTCCACATGAAGCAGACCGTTCTCAAGGCGTGCCGCCTTGACTTCGACATGCTCGGCAAGCTGGAAGCTGCGCTCGAAGGCGCGGCCGGCAATGCCCTGGTGCAGGAAGGCGGGCTGAGACTTCTCACTGTCCTCGCGCCTGCCGCTGACCGTGAGCACGCGGTCCTTGACATCGACCGCGAGGTCCTTGTCGGCAAAGCCGGCGACCGCCAGGGTGACACGGTAATTATTCTCGTCGGTCCGTTCGATATTGTAGGGCGGATAGCCCTGCTCGCCGGCGGACTCCAGCAGATTGATCAGCCGGTCAAAACCGACGGTGGAACGGAAAAAGGGCGAATAGTCGATACGCATGAAACAACCTCCGTAAAGCGTTGTCGTAGCCCGGCGGACCATTCCGGCCGGGCGGGAACCGGCCCCATGACGGCGGCCGGATAAACGCTATTTGGGTCAACAAATCGGAGCTTCAAGACCCTTCCGGGGGGTTGAAAAAGAGGGTTAAGTGCCTAGCCACGCAGTCGAATCCCGCCCGTCATGATTCCCGCCGCCATCTTATTTGAGCCCATGCCCATCAAAGCGGTGGGCGCCACCTTGCGCGCCGCCCGGTTTGAACCGGCCCCCGACGTCCCGGCCCGGGGAACCTGCGTCCTGCTCAACGGGCAGACCGAGTTCATCGAGAAATATTTCGAAGTGATCGACGAGTTGCGGGGCCGGGGCTTTGCCGTGGCCACCATGGACTGGCGCGGCCAGGGCGGTTCCGGGCGCATGACCCAGGACAGCCGCAAAAGCTTCGTGCACGACTTCAGCGAATATGACGAAGACCTTGAGACGCTGATCAACTGGATCGTGGCGCCCATGCTGGCAGCGGGAGAAAAGCCGGTGGCGCTGGCGCATTCCATGGGCGCGCATATCCTTTTGCGCCGCCTGGTGCGTCATCCCGGCAGCTTCGGGCCCTCAGTCCTGTCCGCGCCGATGATCGGCATCTCCTTTCGCGGTCAGCGTGAGTTCCTGGTGCGGGCGGTCACCCGCTATCAGACCTGGCGCGGCAAGCAGGCCAATTGGGTCTGGGGCATGGAGGGACGCGATCCCC